>JBKBTA010000009.1:0-35953 GCA_046291035.1 Candidatus Brocadia sp. | reverse complement strand
GCCTACTTAAGCGGACAAATGGGCTAGTTACTAAAAAACTTACAAAAAAAGAAGTTTTTACAGAGTAATACTATATATATAATTCTTGACTCTCCTGTACAACATATTCGATAATTATTCTTACATTAGACCTTTGGTGACTTTTTCAATGTAGAGCGAAGAGTCTCTTAGCTCTACAAACTGCTTAACTAAAATGAAGATTCACATACAAATTAAATTATGTTGACTTCAGAAACTTTTCCGGTTCAGTCGTTTTCGATCGAATCTGAACATTTGCATCCGGCCCGTCCGTTATCGGCTCCATTGGTACAACAAGAATATGCTGATGGCCGTAATACCAATGACTGCTTTGTTGCTATCGATTTTGAGACTGCAGATTATGGCCGCGACAGCGCTTGTTCGGTTGCATTGGTCAGGGTGTCGAGCAACCAGATCATTGACAAGGCTCACTTCTTCATCCGCCCGCCGCGCCGTACGTTTGTGTTTACGTATCTCCATGGTATCTCATGGAAACATGTGGCCAATGAGCCTACGTTCCGTGAACTGTGGCCGCATATAGCCGGGAAACTTGCGGGTGCCGGATTTATTGCCGCACATAATGCATCCTTTGACCGTTCGGTACTAATGGCATGTTGCCAGGCCGCTGCCCTGCCACCGCCAGTATTCCCGTTTCAATGCACGGTACGGCTTGCCCGCAAGACATGGAATCTGCGTCATTCAAATTTGCCCAGCGTTTGCGCATTTCTTGGTATTCCCCTGAAACACCATGATGCGGCGTCTGATGCCGAGGCTTGTGCCAGAATTGTAATTGCATCGCGACAGCACATGAAATCCTGGAAGCCCTTTAAATTTTGAGACAATCTTTGTGATACCTCTGCCAGCCTGTAGGAAAATCGCAATACTCTGTTTTTGACATTTACTTTTATTGAAATTTTGATAGTCTTATTAATGGGAAATGGGATGTTTGGTTCGTATGGAAAGTGGCAGTATCTTCCAATAATAATTTTAACAGTTTTAGCAAAAAGATTTAGTGGCGCAGGCATCCTGCCTGCTTTTGAATTCAACATTATGCAGGCTGGAAGCCTGCGCTACCATCTCTTTCGACTTGTTCAGGTTAGGTTAAAACGCAAATATATATGGTTAATAATATTGACACCATAACTCAGATACTGAATTACGCCCTGAACTATACCAGCAAAGGGATTATGATACAGGATGCGAACAGGAAGGTGGTGTTTTTTAACCGTGCCTGTGAGGAGATCACGAAGTGGCCGAAAGGGGAGATCATTGGCAAGGATTGCGGGGATATTTTTCAATGTCATACCTCGACAGGTATGTGTCTCACGGAAAAATATTGTCCCGGTATGGATATCTTCCATGGCAGGCTCTCCCAGGCTTCCAGAGAGTTATTGATCAGACGAGGCGATGGCAGAGAAACCTGGGTAGAGACGAGTGCGGCAGCTATCAGAGATGGCGAAGGGAAGGTGACGCATATTGTTACCGTTATCGAGGATGTTAGTGAACGAAAAAAGTTCTCGGGTGAAGTCCTCAGGTCAAAAACCCTGTCCACGCTGGGTGTATTTACTGCAGAATTGGCACACGAAATTAAAAATCCTTTAAATGCCATGTATATCCAGATGATGGTGTTGGAGCGGGAAATACGGGATATTCCAAAGATAAGCGAGAAATCAAAAAAGGAATTGCTTGAGACGGTTTCTGTGGTTCAAAAGGAACTTACCCGCTTGAGTGGATTTGTCGAGGAGTGCCTGCATTTTTCAAAAACAGGGGAACTCAATAAGCGGTATGTCGATATCCATGAGGTACTCGAAGAAATAGTTTCGTTGCTCTTGCCTCAGGCTCAATTGAGCGGCATTCACGTGGAGTTAGAGGTTCCTTCTGAACTGCCAAAAATAAAGGTGGATAGGGATAAGATCAAACAGGCGATCCTTAATATTATGATTAACGGCGTCGAGGCAATGCCAGACGGCGGAAATCTGCGGGTAAGTGCAAAACGTGTTGGGCATGAGATACGGATTTCCTGTCATGATACAGGCCCGGGCATTCCAGAAGAGATCAAAGATAAAATATTTGACCTGTTTTATACCACCAAGGGAGGAGGTACCGGTATTGGGCTTTCTTTTGCCCAGAATATTGTTCAGGCACATGGGGGAACGATACGGCTTGAACCATCGAAAAAGGGTAGTAAATTTGTGATTGCGATTCCGATGACTTAGGGTATTTGCGATTTCTATGACAAAACCTCGGTTGTTACTTATCGACGACGATAAAAATGCACTCGACGGATTGGTGAAGATACTAGCGCATGATGGGTATTCAGTTTCCGGCGTCTTATCCGGTTACGAGGCCTTAAATCTTCTCTCAAGGAAAAACTTTGATATCATTATCACGGATATGAAGCTGCCCGGGATGGGGGGATTATCGTTGATCCATGAAATACGAAAAAAGACAGAGTCTGTCTCAATTGTGGTTATTACTGCTTACAGTTCTGTAAAAACGGCTGTAGAAGCTATAAAGTGTGGGGCTGATGACTATTTGACCAAACCAATAAATGTAGAAGAATTGAATGTGGTACTGGAAAAGTTATGGGAAAGACAGCAATTGATTGCTCAAAACCGGATATTAAAGGAGAAGCTCAGGAATAAGGATAAATCTTCTGAGCTTGTTGGAAGCACCCCGCAGATGCAGCAGATATTTCGCATGATAGAGGATGTTGCCCCCAGCACGGCTTCGATCCTGATTTTGGGAGAAACGGGGACGGGCAAAGAACTCATTGCAAATGCTATACATCGCCTGAGCGACAGGGCAAATATGCCTTTTGTAGCCTTGCATTGTGCTGCGCTGTCAGAAGGTGTACTGGAAAGCGAGCTCTTTGGCCATGAAAAAGGGGCATTTACCGGCGCCATTCAGTCCAGAAAAGGACGGTTTGAGATGGCAGATGGAGGTACGCTTTTTCTTGATGAAGTGGGTGAAATGAGTTTAAAGGTACAAGTGAAACTCCTGCGCGTCCTGGAGAAAGGGGAGTTTGAGCGTGTCGGCGGTGAAAAAACCCTGAAAGTTGATGTTCGGCTGATTGCAGCTACGAATCGAGACCTTGAAAAAGAAGTTTCAGAGGGAAGATTTCGCGAAGACCTGTTTTATCGGTTAAATGTTATTACTATCCATTTGCCGCCATTAAGGGAAAGGAAAGATGATATTCCCATACTTTCTAATTTTTTTGTAATTAAATATACCAAAAAATATAAGAAAGAAATCGATGGTTTTGCTGCTGAGGCAATGGATGCACTTTGCACGTACCACTGGCCTGGGAATGTTCGGGAACTGGAAAACGTTGTAGAAAGGGCTGTTGTATTATGTAAAAAAAATATGATTTCTTTAGAACATTTACCGAAAAATATTATTCTAAATAATGAAGATGTTTCCACAATCAAAATCCCGCTGGGAACCACGTTAAAAGAAGCTGAAAAGGAGATTATCCAAAAGACACTTCAGATGACACATGGAAGCAAGAAAGAAGCCGCCAAAATACTGGGCATCTCAAGCAGAAAAATTGAATATAAAGTAAAAGAGTGGGGTTAGAAGCGAAATTTTTTCAGACCACTTTGATTGCATAGCTACGTTTCAGCAAAATTTTCACATAACGCATATTTTTCGTCAAATCATTTCTTCCGCTCCGTTATACAGATCAAGAACGCATTCCTAGTAAATCCCATTATAACAAGTATTTGCGACCTTCTCGTGTTTGGAAATTTTGGTTTGCATTTATTTTGTTAAATACCAAGTCAACATGAATATCAGTCGTACAGATAGATGCATGGAAGTTCCTTGTATTGGGTTTTTTTTCTTTTAAAGATAAAGTCAAATATTTTCATTGGAGTGGAGGTGTAGATGTAGCTCAATGTATTTTTGGGCGTTGAACTGCGGTAATGGTCAACGTATTGTTGTCAAACTATAAGTGCAAAATAGATTCGATAATCTAAGACAAACATTTTTTCGGTTTTTAGAAGAGGATAAAATAGTATGTCAATTAGTCAGATGCTTATATGAAGATATTTCCAATGGAAGCGGAAAAGAAGGTTTCTGCTGGCAAGCGCAATCCCGTTTTGGATGTCCCTGAATTTAACATTGCATGGAATCTTTACCGGAACAGGAGCCTGGATATTATGAAGTGATACGAATGCATGGCACAGTGAGTCAATTTTACAGATAAGGACACTGCTGCTATTAAGGAGTCAAAGGATATCATAGCTGTAAATCAAAATGAGAAGCGAAAAATTTTTAAGTCATTACTGGTAAAAAATTATATTTTCGTAAATTTTTCGCTAACGGCATCCTTTTTCTTAGAAGAAACCAATTTTTCCCGATGGATAAATTGAGAAAGTTAATTGCACTAACAACTGAATTTATAAACAGATACATCAATTATGACAATCGTCAAATGCTTGATTGGTATGCGAGTTGTTATTTTTCAATAATAACTAATTTTATTAGTTTCTCTTAATTTGTTCTCAATTATGACTAAGCCGAGATTACTACTGATAGACGATAACAAAAATACACTGGATGGATTGGTGAAGATACTGAAGAGTGCTGGTTATCTTGCTTCCGGCGTTTTATCCGGCCACGATGCATTAAAACTGTTATCAGAAAAAAGTTTCGATATTATTATCACAGATATGAATATGTCAGGAATGAGTGGGTTGACGCTGATCAATGAGGTGAGAAAAAGGAACTCACCAATAGCAATTGTGGTCGTTACCGGAAGTAAATCGGTAAAAACGGCCGTGGAAGCCATGAAGCATGGCGCTGACGATTATCTCACAAAACCGGTAGACGTGAATGAGTTGATCATGGTATTAAAAAAAATATGGGATAAAAAACAGTTAACAATACAAAACCAGTTATTAAAGGAGGAATAAAGATGATAGAAGAGAAAATTATACTATTTTTCCAGGATTGATTAAGATGTGTTTTCACTGGAGTCTTGAGACAGGAAATTTGAATGTACGATAGTAACATTATATTTTGGTTCACGTAATTTTTAAAGAAAGGAAATGTCATGAAAGCATTAAAGCTAATGGGATGGATGACTGCAATAATGCTGGCAGGTATTACAACATATACTGCTATGCCTGGTGTGTTTGGTGAAGAGGCAAAACAAACCACAGTTTGGAGTCTTAGTGAGGAAGAACAGGATTTGATAAATGTAACGAACGGTGATCTCCTGGGAGAACGGGGGCCGGATGGCGTATGGGAGTTTCATCTTTATACTACTGATGGCTATGTAGAAATGACCAATGGTGAATTGGTGTGGGTTATGGGTTATACTCATGCCAAGGGGAGCTTTAAGAACGTGGGAGAAGTAACTACAAAAGAACAAGTAGAAGAATTGTTAGAGCCGGTTAAGGTACCCGGCGACCCACTGCACCTCTTTGTTGGAGAAAAGGCACGGATCACGTTACATAACACGGGTATCCATTATGCTGCTGAGCACTCAGGGATAAACCACGTGGCGCATACCATTCACTTTCACGGTCTGGATTTGACCCCTGCGGTTGATGGAGTACCTTCTCTTCCGGTAGACCCGGTACTGGAACACAAGGCCTTTACCTATGAATTGACTCCCCAATACGAGGGTTCTTATATGGGTCACTGCCACGTGGACAGTTTTAATCATATCCTGGCCGGTATGTATTTCCCAATTATTATCCATCAAGACAGGATGAAGACCGCGTATGGGTACAAGTATGACCGTGATTACACGTTGTTTTTTAGCGAGTTGTCTTCCACGGCAAATGAACAGTTGCAGGAAACGGGTATTGTACATGGATTACAGGATTGGAAGGCTGATTATTTCCTGATCAATGGCAGGACGTTTACCGATAATTTATATCACCCCCGTTCGGTAATAAACGACCCCCGTTCGAGGATTGTTGCATACGAGGATGAAACAGTCCTGTTGCGTCTCATGGCTCTTGGTGCAGATCACGTGTTTGCCATCCATCCGCATGGATACCATATGGAGGTAATCGCCTTGGATGGAAGGAAATTAAAGAGTTCGTATGAAAAAGACACCCTGTGTATTGCAAGTGGCGAGCGAATTGATGTGTTGGTAAAAATTCCCCACTTTGCCAGCCAGAGGAAATGCCTGTCTTGCAATCTAGGCGCTGGGATAACCATCATGCATGACCATAATCTCCGGGGAATGGTTTCGTCAGGTAAGTATCCTATGGGCGCTTTGACGATTTTTGATGTCAGGCCCAGAGCGAAGGTTGCAAAACCTGATGAACCTCTCATCAAAGGAGGTAAACCGTATAATCCTCTGGAACACTAATTTCTTTCTTACTATCGGTGACAATAATAAGTAAACAAAGCTCCCTTAGCCCCCTTTTACTAAAGGGGGATTCCAAGGGAATCATTTAAGTTGTTCACCATATGCTCCTCTGAACCTCTCCTGGCCTCCCGTGGGGTTGATTGCCCTGCGGGAGGTTTTTGATTACGGATGTACTATAATAGGAGCAAGTCATTTTCTCTGCAGTGGTAAGATGCACCTTGTCCTACAAACTTACCTCATCGGGAGACTTTTTCAAAAACTAACTTGTTACAAATTATATATTCCCTATGATTGTGGGATGATGTTATTTTCTCAGAAGAGGAACAAAACGGACGGGAATTATGGACTCTTTTACGACCTTCGAGGATGCATCTTTGGTTATCAACATGAGGTCTTGCACTGCGTAAACACCTCCCACGGGAACAACCATGCGGCCACCGGGTTTGAGCTGATCAATAAGGGGTTGGGGGATATGCTCTGCTGCGGCGGTGACGATGATCGCATCAAAGGGTGCACGTTCTGGCCATCCCTTATAGCCATCACCAATCCTGACTTCTACATTCGTATACCCCAGCATGTTTAATCGTTTCTGAGCTTCTTTGCCCAGTTCTTCTATAATCTCTACGGTATAGACCTGTTTTACCAGTTTGGAAAGGATGGCGGCCTGATATCCCGAACCTGTTCCCACCTCCAGTACAACATCATTACTTCCTACCCGTAACAATTCCGTCATAAAGGCCACGATATAAGGCTGGGAGATGGTCTGTCCGAAACCAATGGGGACAGGTTGGTCGTAATAGCTATACGAACGAGCTTCTTCAGGGATAAACAGATGACGGGGTACTGACTCCATGGCTTCTAACACCCTTTTATCCTTTATTCCCCGGTATGCAATTTGTTCTTCTACCATGCGCTTCCGCTGTCGTGTAAAGGTATCTTCATCCACGAAGGAGTTCTTGCCACCCATGGCAAGGGTCGTGTTTTTGCCAGGCATGAAACGGGCGGCACAAGAAATTGCAATAACTGTGAATAGGATAATAAATACGGTATAAATTGTCTTCACAGAATTTCTTTCCTTTGAAAAAAAAATTTACCTGTTCCTTAATGATTAACAATGAATTTCAAATCTGAGGCTGTAGAGCAACGAGCCTCGTCGTTCTGCATTAAGTTGACATAAACATAATTTAATGTTTAGGGATTTAAATGCTTTGGTAGGAGCCAACTCCCGTTGGCGACCGGGAGGTGTGTTTGCCACTGTGCATTGCCAATCGCCGTCAGGAGACGGCTCCTACGTGAGGCGATCCATGCACGCCGCTGTAAATTGCCGATACTGTCGGAGATGGCTCCTACCCTTAGTTTCGTGGAAAAGTAGCAAAAGGCGTAATTTGCCTTTTGCGCCGAATCCAGCTTCCACGTTTCTCTACATGGTGGATTCACTTCGTTTAATCTATCCTACTCAACCGAATTCCCGCTTTCGCGGAACGGCTCATTGCGTAACGATGATAGATACATTCATCTTTTCACATACCTCGCCAATGATATTTGTAGTCATGACGCCTCTTTCTTGAAGTTTTGTACAGAGCGCCTCCGCCTTTTCTTTGGGAAGCGAGATAAGCAGACCGCCAGAGGTCTGCGCATCGAAAAGAATGTCAATTAGCTCTTCCTGCACCTTGGAATCTATGGTAATGGCATCTTTCAGATATTTTTTACTAAGCTTTGATACCCCCGGTATCAATCCCATCTTAGCATAGCGTTTACAACCTTCAAATACCGGTATGCGTTCAGCAGAGAAGGACAGTGTTACCTTGCTGGCCTCTGCCATCTCATATGCATGACCCATAAGACCAAATCCGGTAATGTCCGTACAGGCATTGACTCCGACTTCCAGCATGGTTTCTGATGCTATTTTGTTTAACTGACACATGCTCCTGGTAACAAGGTTTATATCATCTTCAAGAACCTTATTTGCCTTGATCGCCGAGATTATCAATCCTGTACCGAGTGGCTTTGTTAATACCAGCACATCACCTAACCTTGCGCCTGCATTGGTTACAATCCGAGCAGGGTGGATGGTTCCTGTAACGGATAATCCATATTTGATCTCATTATCCTGTAGGGTGTGGCCGCCAACAACCGTTGCACCTGCCTCATTGACCTTGTCAGCGCCGCCCTTGAGTATTTCCACCAGAATATCTTTATCCAGAAATTTTAAGGGATAACAGAGGATATTCATGGCTGTAAGGGGTTTGCCACCCATGGCATAAACGTCACTTAAGGCATTGGCTGCGGCAATCTGTCCATAATCATACGGATTGTTTACCACTGGTGTAAAAAAATCCAGGGTCTCTACCAGTGCCAATTCTTCACTAATTTTATAAATGCCAGCATCGGCGAAGGTCTTTGGACCAACCAGCACCCGATCATTTGGGTAATCGGGTAAATGGTTGACCACGTACGCCATGTCTTCGACGGGGATCTTGCCTGCTCAACCACCGCAGGTGGCATAATCGATCAATCGTTTTTTCCCCCAAACCACTGACCTCACCCCCTTTTTGTGAAATTGCAAAGATTTCAAAATTTATTTAAGCGTCTACTTTTTCGGGATGCAAAGGTAGGAGCCGTCTCCTGACGGCGACCGGCAATTCACAACGGCGTCCATGCGCCCGGTCGCCAACGGGAGTTGGCTCCTACCCGCATAACTTTGAATTTCCTAAACATTTAGTTAGAGTCCCTGATTTTTTTACCACCTGTCTTTATTTTCACTGAAACCACGAAGTAGATTGCTCTTTTGGATTGAATTTGGCGTGGCATTCGTCACAACTATTTACCACCTTGAAAAAGGCAGACGTGGCCTTGTCTTTATTCTTCTCCTGACAGGCGCTAATCAACTCCAAAGCACTCATATGGAATTTTACATCAAGGTTGACAAACTCCACCGGCAGGTCTTTTTTGTTGGCTCCTGTGAAGGCCACGGGACTTGCCTCCTTGAGTTTTTTCGTGTCTTTTTTTATTGCATCCCAGTCTCCTTGATTAATCGATGTCGACAAATGTTTTAATAATACCTTGATGTCTTTCATGTGCACGATAAAGCCTTGTTCATTCTTGATAAAACCAAGTTCTTCGTGTGGTCTTGGTTCAGTTTGCTTCTTTTCGGTCGAAATAAGGGTTTTCTCTAACACCTTCGTTTCTTCTTTACCGCAACCAAACATACACATACATACGATTGAAATTGTTACAATAATAAATTTTTTCATATGAAAACACCCGACGCCTTATAAAAAAACAACCAAAATTAATAATTTACTAAATAGATGTACCTTTGCATACTAAATACTTTTCTCTTAAAAATCAATAGAAAGCATATCTTCATGGCAGTATTCCCAACAATTTCCCAATCTTTTCAAAACGCTCTATTGCCCAGGTAAGGTCTTCCCTGCTGTGTGTGGCTGAAAGCATTACCCTGATACGGGCCTTGCCTATGGGTACCGTAGGATAGCCGATAGCCTGGGCAAAGATGCCATCTTCAAATAACTTCTGGCTAAAATCTTTGGCTATTTTAGCGTCCCCTATGATAATTGGGGTAATAGGGGTTTTTGTGTTTCCGAGGTCAAATCCTATCTGTCTCATCCTTTCTTGGAAAAAAGCGGTATTTACCCAGAGTTGCTTGACCAGTGAGTCGGAAGCGGTCAAAGTATCTACTGCCGCGATGCAAGCAGCCACGTCAGGCGCAGTAACGGCGCTTGAAAAAAGGAAAGGACGGCCCTTTTGCGCCAGATAATCCGTTAATCTTTTGCTTCCTGCAATGTATCCCCCCACCACACCGAAGGCCTTTGACATGGTGCCCACCTCGATATCGACCTTGCCGTGCAGATTAAAGTGGTCGACGATACCCCTGCCACCTCTCCCTAATATCCCTTCACCGTGTGCGTCGTCCACCATAGTAATGGCCTCAAAATTTTCAGCGATCTCCACGATTTCTGGTAATGGCGCAATATCGCCCTCCATACTGAAGACACCGTCGGTGATAATAAGCAGTCGCCTGGTTTTCTTCTCGTCAGTGGGTAATTTTTCCACCCCACCTTGCGAGGGGGGGGATTGAGGGGGAATGTTTTTCATCTCTTTTGTGAGTCTTTGGTTCATGCGGATTTCATCTGAAATCTTTGCCTGGAGATCTTTGGGGTTACAGTGCTCATATCGAACAATCCTGGCCTTAGAAAGGCGACATCCGTCAATGATACTTGCATGGTTGAGTTCATCAGAAAAGATAACATCGCCTTCCCCAACGACTGCAGGGATAACCGCCAGGTTTGCACAGAATCCGGATTGAAAGGATATGGTACTTTCGGCTCCCTTAAAGAGTGCGAGTTTTCTCTCAAGTTCTTTGTGCAGGATCGTTGTTCCGGCAATAGTTCTTACCGCTGCAGGACCCACACCATAAGTTTCGATGGCCTTTTGTGCAGCTGATTTTAACTGAGGATTATTGGCAAAACCCAGGTAATTGTTTGAACAGAGATTTAATACCTTCTTTCCGTCCACAGTAATCCATGATCCCTGAGGCCCCTCAATCGTGCGGATGTGAACCAATAACCCCGTTTCTCTTAACTTACCGAGTTCTTCAGTGATAAAATGAAGTTTGTCCATGATGCGTATTTCCCCCCCCAAATAGATTAGAATTTCAAACCGGTAATTTCCTCTATCAAGAGGGGATTAAGGGGTGTGTACACATGGCATCCTCTGCCTCTTGATAGAGGGGAGAATTAAAAGTCGCTGTCTTAAGGCAACCTAATTCATTTTATTTATGCGAATTTAGTGTGGGATGGGTTAAGCGAAGCGAACCCGGCATTTACACGTACATTGAAGACGGAGTAAAAACCTGCGCCTTAATCCACCTACACATAACTTTATTAAAAAATCAAGTTATTCCATTAAGTCACCCTTAATAAAGAGGGATTTATTGCCTACTACCATACACAAACTCGCTTAAATAATAATGAAAATTTCTATACATGTAAAATAACCTTCCCACACTTCCCATCCTTCATGAGTTTCATGCCCTTTTCGTAGTCCTTTAAGGGGAATTTATGGGTAATAATCGGACTTGGGTCAACGAGACCCTGGGATAAGAATCGTGAGGTCTTATACCATGTAGAAAATACTTTACGCCCCGTTATTCCATAAATACGGATTTTTTTGAAGATGACTTCCTTGTTCAAATCGATGTTCACGCGTTTCTCATAAATACCCAAGATGGAGATTCTTCCCCCCGGAGTGATAACTTTCAGACCTTGATTGAGCGCCTGGTTATTACCGGAAAATTCAAGGACAACATCCACACCGTTATCTCTAGTTGCCTCAAGGGCAATTTGGATCACATCCTGTTTTTTGGGATTAACCGTGATGTGTGCCCCCATCTTTTTGGCGATAGCCAGACGGTAGTTGTTTGGGTCAGAGACGATGATCAACGAGGCGCCGCATGCCCTGGCAATGCCGGTGGCGAAAAGCCCAATTGGTCCAGCACCGAGGATTAAGACCGTCTTTGCTGAGACATCCTCAGCCAGAACAGTATCAACGGCATTCCCAAAGGGTTCCTGGATAGTCGCCCATTCATCGGGAATTTTTTCATCATTTTTCCATAAGACATGTTCGGGCAAGACGAGGTATTCGCCAAACGAGCCGTCATGGTCGACCCCTAATAATTTGAAATTCCTGCAGACCTCAGAATATCCGTTTGCGCACTGGTAACAATATCCACAGGTTAGGTGGCTTTCCGCTGAAACCCGGTCTCCGATTCTTACCTGCGTCACTTCCTCCCCAACTTTTGTAACATTCCCCACGAATTCGTGCCCAATAATGCGTGGTGGCGTGAAGCGGTGTTGCGCCCAGCGCGTCCAGTCATAGATATGCACATCCGTACCACAGATCGAGGCAATCCTGACCTTGATAAGCGCATCCCTTGGCCTGATCTTTGGAGTGGGCACATCAATAAACTCCATACCCTTTGTGCGCCTTTTTTTAACAACAGCCTTCATCTGTGAAAATCTCTTTCTGTCATTGTTGCCTCATTGATTGTTACCGGGGCACGGAGTACTGTGCCCTGCATCAATTACTCGTTCCCAAACCCTGTTTGGGAACGTAAATGGCAAGAAGCTCCGTTTCGAGAAAAATTATCAAATTGAATTTTTTAAAATCTTTGTACCTGCTCGGCCATCCAGGGCATCTTTGACCTTGTCAATGGACGTGATGATTGCCAGTTCCCCGCCCCAGGTTAAAAAATTCATGGCCGCCTGGATCTTCGGTCCCATACTTCCTGGAGGGAAATGACCCTCCTGGAAATATCTTTGGGCTTCATTTACTGTCAACTTGCTTAATGCCTGCTCGTTCGATTGTTTGAAATTTAAGAAGACATGTCCTACCCCGGTAAGCATCATGAGACAATCAGCCTTAATGTCCCGTGCCAGGACACTGGAGGCAAGGTCTTTATCAATAACAACATCAACCCCCTCTAAATCTCCATCTTCTTTCTGAATAACAGGGATGCCACCGCCACCTGCGGCTATGACAACATCACCTGCCTCTAACAGTGTTTTTACAGCCCTTTCTTCCACAATTTTCAGTGGATTGGGTGAAGGTACAACCCGACGATATCCCCTATGACTATCTTCGACGATATGCCAGCCTTTCTCCCGACGAAAACGCTCCGCTTCTTCTCGGGTAAAGAAGGGTCCAATGGGTTTTGTAGGATTTGAAAAGGCCTTGTCGTACTTATCGACGACGACCTGGGTCAATACAGTAACGACGCATTTGTCGATCCCCTCTTTTCGTAACCTATTGGTCAGGGATTGTTGAATCATGTACCCTATCGCACCCTCGGTATCTGCCACACAGACACCCAGGGTAAGCTCGGGTACCTGATTCCTGCTGGCCTCCACCATGAGTAACAGATTACCTACCTGAGGTCCGTTTCCATGGGTGATGACTACATCAAAGCCCTGTTTTAAGCAATAGATAACGCCGTCGAGGCTCTTCCGGACGTTCTCAAATTGCTCTGCAATCGTGCCCTGTTGGCCCTCCCCGATAAGGGCATTTCCCCCTAAGGCAATGACAACAACTTTCTTCTTCATCGTAGCATTGTTTCAAGGAGCTCTTTGAGTGTGGGTGTGCTTATTTCCTGTAAATTATACCGAACCCGGTCGGTGGGTTTGTCGATGGGTATGAGCTTTCTTAAGTCGATGGGCGTGCCGATAATTACGATGTCACACGGAGTGCGATGTATCGTTTCACGCAATTCTTCCATCTGCGAATGTCCATAGCCCATTGCCGGTAGGAGGTTGCCGATGTGAGGATATTTCCCAAAAGTTTCGGCAATTGACCCTACCGCATAGGGTCTTGGGTCGACGATCTCTTTTGCTTCATACTGTTTCGCTGCTAAAACTCCCGCGCCATAAGCCATTCCTCCGTGTGTAAGGGTTGGGCCATCCTCAACAATCAGCGCACGCTTACCTTTTATGAAATCGGGTCTTTCAACGGTTACCGGTAATGTGGCATCTACAATAACTGCATTGGGATTTGACTGTTTTATGTGCCCTTTAACAAGTCTTATATCTTCCGGCTTTGCAGTGTCTTCCTTACTAATCACAATAATATCGGCCAGAAGAAGGTTGGTTTCTCCGGGATAATAGGTAAGTTCATGTCCGGGCCGGTGCGGGTCAATAACGGTAATATGGATATCTGGTACATAGAAAGGGGTGTCATTATTACCACCGTCCCATACAATAATGTCCGCCTCCTTTTCGGCCTCCGCCAGAATTGCTGCATAATCCACACCAGCATAAACGACCGTGTGCTGTTCTATGTGGGGTTCATATTCTTCAATCTCTTCAATGGTGCAATCATGCTTCTGAAAGTCGTCATATAAGGAGAATCGCTGCAGGCGCTGCCGGGAAAGGTCGCCATAAGGCATCGGATGTCGCACGACAACGACCCTTTTCCCCATTCCTTTTATAATCTCGCAGACCCTTCGCGAAGTAGGACTCTTGCCACTGCCAGTTCTCACGGCACAGATGGCAACAACGGGTTTTCTGCTCTTTAACATAGTTTGCCTTGTACCAAGGAGGGTGAATTGTGCACCGGAAGCGTTTACAAGGCTGGCCTTGTGCATAACGTATTCGTGCGATACATCACTATAGGAAAATACTACCTCATCAATTGCGTGGAGTTTTACGAGAGATACAAGGTTTTCTTCAGGTTCGATGGGGATTCCGAGGGGATATAACTTGCCTGCCATAGAAGGGGGGTAGTATCTTCCTGAAATATTTGGTATTTGTGTTGCCGTGAAAGCAATTACTTCGTATTCGGGGTTATCGCGGAAACAGACATTAAAATTGTGAAAATCCCGTCCGGCTGCTCCCATAATAAGGACTTTTTTTCTGTTTGTCATAGAGTATCACCTTGTAAAAACATCTTTTTTGGAAAGTTCTTTTAGAAACGCTTTCCAATAAAGAAAATACAGAAAAATTCCAAATTACAAAAATCAAATCCCAAATAAATTCAAAATACCGCTTACTGTTTTTGTAATACGTTTTTAACCACGTGCCATACTTTATCCGCTATGAACTGTTCAGATAACAGCTTGCCATTTTCTGTACAATCGATAGTTATCCAGTCCTTCTTTCCTTTAGCGATTTCAAGGAAAGTTTGTTGTGCGTATCGTAAGTGATTGATGTCTTCTTCGTGGATATCCTTCCTTTCACCTGATAGATAAGCGCGTTGCTCTTTTTTTCCTATAAGGTGATAAGCGATCTCGGCCGGTACGTATAACAGGATATTTAAGTTTGCTCTCGGAACAGCGAATACCTGGTGTTCCAATTTGTCCAGCCACTGGAAAAAACTTTCTTTCTCCGCGGGGTTACCGATTTTGCCACCCTGGTGGGCCATGTTGTCACACACATAGCGATTTGATACGATAATCTTACCCTCCCTGAGCCAGGTGTTTATCTGTTCCCTGCACTCCCAGCGATCCCCTGCGTAGAGAATCGATGCTAAGTATGGGCTTACGGAGTCTGCACTCCCAAACTCACCTTTGAGATACTTTGTGACCATATCGGCAAAAAAGGTTTTTCCGTACTGGGGGAAGTCTGTAGTAACAGCTGGATACCCCTCTTTCAGCAACCGTTCGTACAGGAGCTTCGACTGCACCGTCTTGCCGCTGCCATCAATACCCGTAATAACAATGAGCTTTCCCTGCATTCAATTTACTCCGATTAGTCTAAGGCATTTTGAATTTACAACCACCACCCTTTCCCCTCCTTCGCAAGGAGGGGATGAAGGGGAGGTCTTCCGCTGATTGCTTGTCATATTGGCTATGATCGCGAATCCTGCACAAACAAATGAAAATTCCTATTGAAAGGGTGGCACGGACAAACTTATTTGTCCGTGCATAAAGTGAAACGTGACTATTCAACATTTTCATCATTTTTTACTGTTTTTCTATATTTCTGAAGTAGTCTCTTACTTTTTTTCTTGGGGCGACAATACCATTTCAGTAAATGAGACAATTTCTTCCAGCCAGTTAAGTTTTTCCTCATCCGAGAGCTTCATATAATTTACGATTTCCTCTTTTCCCAAGATATAACGAAAACCCTTATTCATTTTTTTGCTCCATTATTTTCAAGGCCTCCTTGAGCATTTCCATATCGCTTAGGTCTTTTGGCCTCCAAAATAAAGTATGTTTTATGGTTTTCCCTGTTCTTTTTATATGTTAGGATTCAGGTTAAATGCATGTTAGGAAATTTCAATTTTTTGGTAGGTGCCGACTCCCGTTGGCGACCGGGTACTATGAATGCCGGTCGCCGTCAGGAGATTGCTCCTACCTTAAGGTTTGCACATCAGTTGCATGACACATTCTTCACCATGCCATTCAGGGATCAGGGTTAAACCTATTCCAAAAATTCTACATAATGCAACAAGTTTTCAATATCTTCTTCGATTCTATTCACTATAACAGCCTCATCAATATCACTATATTCCCGCGCAGTTCCTTTCGCATAGGAACCGTATAATATAATCATTCTAACTGGAAAGTTTTTTTACAACCTCGCTCTATATTATTTTACTCGTTCAAGAACAACCCTTTTATCCATATAAACAATTTGTAACAATTCCTTTCTTTTATCTCCTGAGGCAGATATCGTTGCTGAAAGGGAACACAAAGTAGTGCGGCGGCAAAATTACTTATTGATTGCATCGATCTTTGCTGCCAGGATAAAATCGCTTTCTGTCAGTCCATTGATCTTATGGGTATAAATTTTGATCTCTACCTTTCCCCAAGTAAAAGTAATGATTGGATGGTGTCCCTCCTGTTCGGCAATCTCTCCTACCTTATTCACAAAATCCAAAGCCTTTCGAAAGTCTGGGAATTTAAAGGTCTTAAATAAGTGGTGTTCTTCCACCACATCCCAGCCTTCTATCTGCTTTTGCAAAGCTACAAGTGCTTCACCTTTTAAAGGCGGAACTCCTCCCTTACATGGAATACACTTTTTAGCAGCTAGTTCGGACATATTAGTAGCCTCCACAAAAAATTTCACCCATGTTGAACGAAACCATGTGTATCAATTTTCAAAAAACTAAAGTGTTGCTTAAATTATTCTGGTATTATTACGCCCTTTTCCCTTGCTACCTGTATAGCCTCTTCGTAACCTGCATCCACGTGTCTTGCAATTCCAATCCCTGGGTCTGCGGTCAAAACCCTTTCCAGCCTTTCATCTTTTTCTTTGGTACCGTCAGCCACGATGACCATGCCTGCATGGAGGGAATTGCCTATTCCCACACCGCCTCCGTGATGAAAACTTACCCAACTGGCACCGTTTATGGCATTCAGGGCAAAGTTTATCAGCGGCCAATCGGCTATGGCATCACTGCCGTCCTTCATGTCCTCGGTCTCCCGATACGGAGACGCCACAGACCCACAGTCGAGATGATCCCTGCCGATGACTATCGGGGCTTTGACCACCCCTTTTCTCACCATGTCATTGATGATCAAGCCCATCTTGGCGCGCTCGCCGTATCCCAACCAGCAGATCCTGGCCGGCAGTCCCAATTGTGGTACCTTTTCTTTGGCAAGCTTTATCCACCTTACAAGCGATGTGTCATCAGGAAAATTTTTGAGAATTGCATCATCAATCTTTCCAATATCTGCCTTGTCACCCGATAATGCTACCCACCGGAACGGGCCCTTCCCCTGGCAGAATAAAGGTCGTATAAATGCGGGCACAAAACCTGGATAGCGGTATCGTCCATTCGAGTCTCTCATGGCCACACCAGCCATCTCCGCCTGCGATCTCAAATTGTTGCCGTAATCGAAACATACAGCCCCATTCCTCTGCATGGCTAAAATGGCTTTTGCATGTTCAATAATAGCATCCAGCACCTTTTCCTTATAGGCGCGTTTATTCCTTTCCTTAAGCTTATCCAGGTACTCCACATTACCAATGGGTACATACGACATCAGATCATGTGCCGGGGTTTGATCCGTGACAACATCAGGTATGATATTTCGTTTCAACAATTCAGGATGCACTTCGGCGGCATTCCCCACAAGACCCACCGATAGCGGAAGTTGTTTGGATTTTGCATCAAAGACCCATTGAAGCGCCTCGTCGAGATTATCCGTCATCTTATCGCAGTAACCTACTTTCACCTTTTTCTCTATGCGTTCTCTCCGTACCTCTACACAGAGGATCACGCCCTCATTCATCGTTACAGCCAAAGGCTGGGCGCCGCTCATTCCCCCCATACCTGCTGTGAGCACAAATTTGCCTTTGAGGGTTTCTGCGTTGAACGCCTTTTTGGCGAGGGCGGCAAAGGTCTCGTACGTCCCCTGCAAAATGCCCTGGGTGCCAATATAAATCCAGCTCCCTGCCGTCATCTGGCCATACATTGTGAGACCCATCTCGTCATATTTATCAAATACCTCCTGTTTGGCCCACGCAGGGACAAGGTTTGCATTGGCAATGACGACGCGCGGCGCCCCTTCATGGGTTTTTGAGACATACACCGGCTTACCTGATTGAACGCATAGCGTCTCGTCCTTTTTTAATGACTTCAGGGCATTGACGATTCTTTGATACTCTTTCCAATTCCTTGCGGCGCGGCCTGCACCCCCATAAACAATGAGTTCTCCCGGCTGGATGGCCACATCAGGGTCGAGATTATTCATCAACATGCGTAAGGCAGCCTCGCTATCCCAGGTATTGCAAGTAAGTGTGGTACCAATGGGCGCCTTGATAGGTTCCTGTGGTCTGAATTCGTAAAACATTGGTCGCGTCATAGATAGGTATTCCTTATAATATTACCCTGTAAGAAATTCTTTTTTGTTAAAAACAAATTCGCTTCATTATACTTCAGGTAAAAATTTCGCCAATTCCTGCATCCACTTCCAGGTTTCATTCTTTATTTCTTCGGCTTCGACTCCGTCTTTGAATGTGTCTTCATTGTCTTCAATAAAGCAATAAATCCTTCCTAAAAATTCTTTTAACTCGGCAACTTGTTTCAAGATATCCATCATTATTTTCCTCCAGAAGTATAAAAATGTTCATTGCAATTTTGTGGATATTAAACCATAAAACTGCAAAAAAATACAAAAATATTTGAAGTTGTAAAATAACGACTCCTTTGTATAATCATAAGCTGTTAAGATTGTAAAGCAATTTCGTTAGTTTAATTTTACGTCACTTTTTTGGAGTCCAGCCATGTTCGGGAAAACACACATGTTACGCAAGTATGGGTGAGCACACGTACTGAAGTGGCGGTGCCATTTCCAGGTTCGATGGATACGGTATGGACTCTCTATGATTCTTCCTTGACGTTTTCTCCATGTCTTAGAGCATCTTTTGCCCTGCAACTCATTTATCATTCGATAAGAAATCTAACCTTTATCCATCTCGCCATTACCTTGTAAGGAAAGACACCGTCCTTCTTCCAATAGTTAATTGGATATTTTTTTGAATAACAAATAGGAGGTGTCTATGGAAAAGTCGGATATTTTACACGATTTATCTCATGCCGTGATTGATATGGATATAGCCCGTGCCAGCAGAGCGGCTGCTGATGCAATAAGACACAAGATTGACCCTTATGAGGCCATAATGGACGGACTTGCAAAAGGGATGGAAAGGGTCAACGAATTATTCGAGAACGAGGAGTACTTTGTTCCGGAGATACTTCTCTGTGCTGATGCCATGTATGCCGGCATCGAGGTGCTCAGACCTCATCTGCCAAAGGAGACTGCGTGGAATAAGAAGAAGGTAGTTATCGGTGTCGTAAAGGGCGACACCCATGACATCGGGAAAAATCTCGTAAAAATCATGCTGGATAATGCCGGGTTTGAAATGCATGATCTGGGCAGAAATGTTCCCTATGCAAAGTTTGTTGACGCTGCCGGAGAGTTAAATGCCGATCTCGTTTGTCTTTCTACCCTCATGACTACAACGATGGACGGCATGCAAGTGGTTATTGACGACCTTAAGAAAGCAGGGATAACTTCCCGTGTTATGGTTGGAGGTGGTCCAATATCCCCAAGATTTGCAAGGGATATTGGTGCAGATGGATATGCAAAGAACGCCGCCGAGGCAGTCAAGGTTGCAAAAGGTTTGTTCCAGACCATCCAGATACCACGAACGATTAAAACACCGGAATGCGTGAGTGTGAGAAAAATCAGGGAGGGGTGCGATGAACTCTGCTGATGAAATGACGCCAAAAGAGAGGATGCAGGCAATCCTGCATGGGAAGGATGTCGACAGACTCCTGGTAAGTCCCTTGATCCTGAATTTTGCATCAAGAAGTTTAAATCTTACGGTAAGAAATTTTTGCACAAATGGCAAAAACATGGGAGAGGCTAATATCGCCTGCTTTAAGAAATACCGCCATGATATTGTTTACATCTTTTCTACCACCTCTACCGTGGCAGAGGCGATGGGGACAAAGATGTATTTTCCTGAAGATGACGCGCCCCAGGTGGAAACCCCATTTATACAGACACGAGAAGACCTTAAGAAATTAAAGCCTGTAAACCCGGAAAAGGATGGGAGGCTTCCGGTGTACCTGGAGGCTGTAAAGCGATGCGTAGATGCCATTGGCAACGAGGTCTTTATCGTGCCTGTCATCGGGGCGCCGTTTACGACATCTGCCGCCTTGCGAGGAACGGAGACCTTTATTAAAGAGCTTTATACAGATCCGGAACTGATTCATACCGTGATGAAGGTTGCTACCCAGTCTGTTAAAAACCTTATCGATGCCTATGTAAAAGCTGGTGGTGTGCCGGTGACCGTTGAGCCTGTAGCCACAGGATCCATGATAAGCGAGAAACATTTCAGGGAGTTTGTCTTGCCGTACCTCAAAGAGGTGTATGCGCATATCCATTCTTTCGGCCTTCCGGGTGTGCTCCATATCTGTGGAAAGACAAAGAAGGTGATACAATGCATGGCCGAGAGTGGCGCGGATATCCTGAGCATCGACAACATTGATCTCAATGAGGCAAAGGAGCTGGTAGGTGGTAAGGTCTGTTTGATGGGAAATGTAAGCCCTGCGGATGGCATGCTCAAGGGAAACCCGGAGATCATTACCACTATGGTTAAGGATTGTGTAATAAAGGCCTACGATAATCCCAAAGGATTTATACTGGCCACTGGATGTGAGGTCCCCATTAAAACACCGCACGAGAATATGATTGCCTTTCTTGAGGCAGGAAGAAGGTACGCACGGCTTCCGATTAATTTAAATTGGGACTTTGGCAACTTTTTCGTAATGCAAAGGTAGGAGCCGTCTCCTGATGGCGACTGGCAATTCGCAACAGTGTGCGAGCTCCACAAATCGCCAACAGGAATTGGCTCCTACCTACATAACTTTGAAATTTTTGAACATGAATATTAAATTAATATTAGCCACAAAGATACAAAGAAAAAATTTCGTGTCTTGGAGACTTTGTGGCTATTTTGAAATGCTAATATGACAGAAAAAGAAAGATTACTAAAAGTTCTTTGTGGCGTGAAGGTTGACAGGCCGCCGATTATTATCCCTGGCGGCATGATGACTATGGCCAGCAGAGAGGTTATGGAACGGATGAATTGCCGCTGGCCAGCGGTACACAGAGATGCGGAAAAGATGGCCTTGCTTTCGCTTGCCATGCATGATGAGGCAGGGATTGAAAACCTGGGCATCCCTTTCTGTATGACCGTAGAGGCCGAGGCCATGGGTGGAGAAGTGGAGGACGGTGACGAGGTTACCGAACCCCATATAATAAATTATCCGTTGAAATCAGTCGAAGAGTGGATGAGTTTAAAGGAGTTAAATCCGTATAAAGATGGCCGTCTTCCTGCCATTCTTGCGTGTACTTCCCTGTTGAGCCAGAGACATCCTGATATTCCCGTAATCGGAAACCTGGTAGGCCCGTTAAGTCTTGCAACTTCCCTGATAGATGCGACGACACTTTTTAAGGCGCTCAGACGAATGCCTGAAGAAGTTCACAGTATGCTTGGTTTTTTAACGGATAATGGTATCCGGTACGGCGAGGCGTTAATCAGGAATGGCGCTGACCTTATTGTAATATCTGATCCCTCCGCAACCGGTGAAATACTTGGCCCTGAAATGTTCAGTGAGTTTGCATTTCCCTATCTCAATAAAATGATATATCGTATGCATGTGCTTGGAAAGCCGGTCATCGTGCACATATGCGGGAATGTAAGCTCTGTTTGCGAACCTCTCAAAAGGCTCACCACGGAATGCATCAGTGTGGATTCCGTCGTTAGCATAAAAGAGGTTAGGGATTCTCTTCCAGACAAAAGGCTGATGGGGAATGTAAGCGCCATACTCCTGCAAAACGGGCCTATTGACAAAATACAAACGGTCTCAAAGAATCTTTTAGAATTGGGTATTGATATCCTTGCCCCAGCATGCGGACTCAGTGCAAAAACACCTGTCAGACATATAAAGGCAATGACAGACCAAGTGAAAATGACGTCAGGTAGCCGTAGGTTTTAACCTGCTTTTCAGACTCTCAAAAGCGGTGACTACTTGATGTTTGATTTAAAAGTTTACCCTGCCCGTTCCCAGCTCCGTTTGGGAACAAGCGGTCAAAAATAGCTGCCAAGGGCAGCCTGATTAAAATAAAAATCCATATATAATAATAAACTTATGACAGAGGATGTTAAGATAACATTTTATCCTTCAAAGATTACAGGCGTGATACCAAAAAGGATCACCATACTTGATGCAGCAAGGAGCCTTGGTGTGGATATCGAGGGTCCATGCGGTGGCACTGGCAAATGTGGAAGGGATCTGGTACAGATAAGGAAAGAAGGAATCCTTCACACAGTTCTTGCCTGCAAAACCCCAGTAGAAGCAGACCTTGAGGTCGTTCTCCCGTCACACGAAAAGAAGGCACTGAAGATTGTTGAAGGCTTTTATGCAAAACATGGCCAGATTTGCGATATCGACCCTTCCGTAAGAAAAGAGTTGATGTATAATGAACACGGCCTTTGTTTCACAAATGTGTATGCAAACGATGACCTCCTTTTCGTGGAACATGGTAATACAAAGGACCAGTCTTATGGGATAGCTATAGACATTGGAACGACTACGCTGGTTGTATCGCTGGTTGACCTTAATAGTGGCGCGGTACTGAACAGTTCATCAATGCTAAATCCTTTAGTGTATTATGGTCACGATGTCATGTCGCGGATAAAATATGCTGCATCGCACCAGGATGGCCTTCTCAGGATGCACAGGGAACTTATCGCTGCCATTAACCTCTTGATACATGGTTTATCTTCTGAAAGGTCTGTAAGGCCTGACAATATCTATCAAATCATAGCGGCGGGCAATACAACAATGCAGCATATCTTCTTAAATAAGGAAATCGCGGGTATTGGTGAGTATCCCTATCAGGCAGAAACCCTTGATATCTGTACTACTACAGCCCAGGAACTCTCCATTAATATTGCTTCAAAAGCCCCGGTAACGGCCTTCCCGTGCATTTCTGCCTATGTGGGAGGGGATATCGTATCAGGGCTTCTGGCCATTGACGTGAAATCCATAGAGGTGCCTGCCCTTTTCCTCGACATAGGCACCAACGGTGAGATTGCCCTTATCCTGAACGATAGCATCGTTGCATCGTCCACTGCTGCAGGTCCCTGTTTTGAGGGGATGACCATAAGCTCCGGCATGAGGGCCGGTGAAGGTGCCATTGAGCATGTCAGATTTGAAGAAGAATTATCTTTGGAGATTATCGGTGGCGGTCAGCCAAAAGGTATCTGTGGGAGCGGGCTTTTGGATTTGGTATCGGAACTCGTTAGGACCGGCCTTGTAAACTCCAGAGGACGTTTGCAGTCTCCCGATTGTATGAATAATATAATGCAGCAAAGCTGCGATCAAATCCCCTCTATCAAGTGGGGCGAAGGGGGTTGTAAAGATAGCCGTTCAAAAAAGGAGACTTTGCGTAATAATGCTATAAAATATAAAAAGAATCTCTTTGAAAAAGACGGAAAGCGCCATTTCCGTTTGACTGATACGATATCCATATCACAGGAAGACATACGCCAGGTTCAACTGGCAAAGGCCGCCATTAAGACCGGGATTGAGATTCTCCTTGCGGAGTGCAATATCAAGGCAGAGGAGCTTAAGGCAATTATTATCGCCGGGGGGTTTGGCTATCACCTGAACGAAAAGAGCCTTTTTGGTATCGGCCTTCTTCCGGAAGCAACAAATGCAAGGCTTTCTTTTGTGGGTAATTCCAGTCTGGAGGGTGCTGTAAGGGTGCTCTTAGATAAAAAATTGGTGAATAATGCGGTTCAAATTGCCAGGACTGCCCAAGTCATGGAACTTTCTCAAATCCCTGATTTTGAAGGTGTTTTTGTAAGAGAGATGCACTTCTAGATGTTTTATTTTAATGTCAAGCGACTTTGTCATTAGATGCAGGAAAATGCTGTAACAAAAGTACCCGATTAATATTTATCGATAATTTCAAGTAGTTTTATGTAAAAGTCTTTTATATCACCCAGTTCATTTGCCAGAATATCGTAGAGTGCCTTAGTATCAATGTGATTATAGAGGTGGACTATTCTATTCCTGAACTGACTCATCTCTATGTAAGTTCTCGTTTTGTCCGTTGGAATGCACCCTGCCTCGTTTAGAATTTCTATAATTTCGGCATTTGTATTTGGTGTTCTTAAACCAAGAGAAGCAATGATGTAACTTCCAATATCGAGAAGTGCTTGTATTGAAGTTTGAAGTCTGTGAAGGGCAGAGTCTATGTTTCTGAAATCTGAGATAAAATCATTGTAAGACTTGGATTTTAAAATATGGAGTTTTTCAAGATTGTCGATGATAACGTCTATTTTTGTTTGAATGTCTCGCTTATTCATAGACTGATGCATCTTTTTTTGATGCCTTGGAAATGGAATCTTTCCATGAAACTAAGGGTTGGTTCAAAATCACAAAAGCTACTGATTACTTGCGTTTCAAATCTAACTCTGAATGCTGTATCGGCATTGTAAATGAGCTTCCCGGTTTTTAATACATTATGACAGAATATTAATCCCTGACTGTTCAGGTCAATTAAATCAACTTGATTAACCCCTATAGCCTTTTCGATTCTGTATGCGAGATAATCTTCTTCGTGTATTAATTCTCTCCCTGCTGGCGCGTTACCTTTCAGTAATATTGCGATATCCACATCACTCATAGGACCTGCCTTGCCTGAAGAATATGAGCCAAAAAGGTATGCGGAAGCAATGTAAGGATAATCCTTAAATATCTTTTCAAGTTTTTTAATATCAAACATCTGAAAGTATGCGCTAATTGAAGGTCTTTAAATTAAAACAAAACTATGCCCAATACAGACCAGCATGCATGATAATTTAAAAGGTAATATTATCTATGCAAAGGGCGAGTCAATTTTTCATAGCTCATTAAAGATCCTGCAAAATCGTTGTTGTCGCCAAAAGCTTCGATAAATAGCCTTACTCCTTTTCCCATCCGATTCAAAAATTTTGCTGATCATTGCCCAAGCTTCGTCAGGATGATCATGCGCTATCGCATCCGCAACCTAGATAGCTCAAGCTACGGACACTAAAGAGGTTTTCCATTTGTGGGAGATCGCATTTAAAAAATCTGAATCCCGGTCTGGATCTCGGGTTTTGAAAACTATTAGGTATAGGTATCTGTTTATGCTTACTGCAAAATATGTATTCCATTCTATTTTCTATTGAATCCCCAGCTTAAATTTAAGGGATTTTAAGGTGTTTTTCATGAGCATGGTAATGGTCATAGGTCCAACACCCCCGGGGACAGGGGTGATGTATCCGGCAATTTCCTTAGCAGCTTCAAAATCAACATCGCCTTTTAAAATGGGTACCATCTTTTTGGGGTCATTTTTGCTGGGCTTTTCACCAACCCTGTTGACGCCCACATCAATAACGCATGCACCCGGCTTGATCCACTCCGGTTTTACAAGACCCGGAACACCCGCTGCAACGATTAAGATGTCGGCGCGCTTGCAATGTTCGGCTAAATTTTTGGTCTTTGTATGAACGACGGTTACTGTGGCATCGGCCCCTCTTCCTTTCTGAATAAGCATGTTGGCGATCGGCTTTCCCACGATATTTGAGCGCCCAACTACGACGGCCTCAGCCCCGCTTGTTTCAATCCCGGAACGTACAATTAATTCCTGAATACCGGCCGGCGTGCATGGAGGAAACTTTACCTCATCACCACCAATCATCAGACGCCCCACATTTACGGGATGGAAACCATCGACGTCCTTATCGGGATCAATAGCATTGATCACCTTTTTTTCATCGATATGTTTTGGGAGGGGGAGTTGGACAAGGATACCATGAATTGAATCGTCTTTGTTGTATTTGTCAATAAGCGCGAGCAGGTCTTTCTCTGAAATATCGACTGGTTGATTATCCTGTACCTCTTTAAAACCTAACCTGTGAGCGGTTTTAATCTTTAAAGTAACATATGATACAGAAGCGGGGTTTTGACCTACCAGAATGGTTACCAACCCTGGCGCAACACCGTGTTTCGCTTTAATGTGTGCTACTTCTGCAGTGATCTCTTGGAGAATTTGCTCTCCGATTTCGGTCCCTTTGATTAATTTTGCAGCCATGAACTTATAATATTCCTTTCTAAAATATGCATAAAGAAAACCCCGATATACATAACAAATATCGTAACACTTTAGTTTTTTGAAAATCTTGCTCTGTAATAAGGAATTATGCCAAATACTTTAGTTCAACCGGTGAACTATCAAAGATCTGCGGTTGCAGAGCGAAGAGGCTCTTCGCTCTACATGGAGAAAACCGCCGAAGGCACAATTACTTTTATTACCTATTATACAAGGAATTTCAATTTTTTGGTAGGAGCCAACTCCCGTTGGCGAATGGGCACATGCACACCGCTGTGGGATGCCGGTCGCCGTCGGGAGACGGCTCCTACCTTAGTGCCAGAAAAAGTTGCCGAAGACCTAATCTGGCCGTATTACTTTCATGGTGACTTAAACAAGAGTCCCTTTTTGTTCAGCCGTTTGAATTTCAAGACCATGAGCAGGGTTTTTATGAGGATTTTGTAATTCAGTTTCGTTTGGCCGTGTATACGGTCTTCAAATTCGATGGGGATTTCTTTAATCGAAAAACCCTTCAGGTGTGCCCGGTAAAATACCTCTGATACAATGGAAGGGCCGGTTGAAATCATGGAGTCCAGCCCAATTGCCTCTAATACCTTCCGTCTAAAACATCGGTAACCTGAAGAAACATCTTTGATTTTTAATCCCAGGAGAATTCTTACATAAATGCCGGCTAGGAGTGTGATAATCCTGCGCGTGATGCCCCGGTTAACATCTTTACCTCCGCTTACAAATCGGGAACCTATAACCATGTCGGCATCATGGAGTGCTTCCAATAACTGGGGTATATATTTGGGGTGATGTGAGAAGTCTGCATCCATTTCGATTACAGAGTCTGCCCCACGGTCTAAGGCATATTTGAAACCGGCGATACCAGCAACCCCACGTCCCCTCCCCGTTGTTCTGAGAAGCAGTTCCACCTCGGGGTGTTTTACTGATAGATTTCTTACCACCTCAGATGTACCATCGGGTGAATTGTCATCCACAACGAGAATATGGAGATCCGGGACGTTCAGGTTCAAAATTTCCTGGATTAAATTTCCTATATTCTCCCGTTCGTTATATGTTGGGATCATTACATAGGTTTTCATCTAAAATATCCCTTACTTTAACTCACATCCACAAGGGTAGAGGGAACTTTCCACATTATACCTCTCTCATGGGGAAGGTAGGGATAGTGTGATAAATTCCCATGCCTTATTGTGAAGAGCGTTAGGCGTAAATATTTCATAAAAAATAGTTATGACAACATATCCAGGGCAATTAATGCCATAATTTGTGCAAAATCAACTAATTCCTTGATCCTGATCGATTCGTTTGTGGCATGCGCCTCGGTCTCATCGCCCGGCCCAAACCCAACTGCTATAATACCTTTTTGGATAAGTTGCTTTGTTACCGTAGCACCAGACATGCCTTTTGGTTGTGGCTTAGTTCTCAGGACGGTTAAAGTGTGTTTTGAAATCAACTCTACCAAAGGATTGTCGATAGGGACTGCTGTCGGGGGCTGATTGGAAATGACCCTTAAGTCAAATTTTGCCGAATATTGTGTTTCTACCTCTTTGATAATATTTTGAATATTACCGATAATGGTATCGGCCGAATCATCGGGCAAATAACGGATATCCAGTTGTGCCTTGCAGAGGGCAGGAACTATATTTGGTGCAGTTCCACTGTGGATCGACCCAAGATTTAAAGTGGGCGGGGTATGGAGTGGATGTGAGGTTTTTTGGAACTTCAATTGTTTTAACCGTTCCAGCAAGGATATCATATGCCATATGGCATTTACTCCCATTTCTGGTCTTGAGCCGTGCGCCTGTTTGCCGTGTGATGTGATTTCTAAAAATAATGCCCCTTTTTCCGTTACATCGATCAGCTGCATATTATGTGCGACGTCGGGAATAATAGCGTAATCTGCTTTGATTTCACATTCATTCAGTAAATATTCTAAGCCCAGTGTGGAACCCCGTTCCTCATCAGCAACACCGATTAAGAGAAATTGCCCTTTTAATTGAGATTCATGTTCTTTAAGAAATTTTGCAACGGCCATCATAGAGGCCATTTGACCCTTGTTGTCTGAGGCGCCCCTTCCATAGATGCGCCCGTTTTCTATCCATGCCTCAAAGGGGTTTCTCTTCCAGTCGTCGCCCGCCGGTACGACATCTAAATGACATGCAACGAGCAATGTAGGGGCGGACGGCTGTCCGCCCTTACGGCCTATGTATCCAACGATATTTGTCCTACCCGTTATCTTTTCATGAATGGTGTATGGTATTTGTAATGATCTAAAGAAATCTTCGACTACTTTAGCAGCAAGGATTTCATTTCCAGGAGGGTTTTCTGTTTTTGTATTGATTAATTTACGTGCAAGATCGACGATCTCCTTTTCTTTATTTTGCATGTATTTTTTTACATGATCTATTAGATTATTCGAAGATGAATTATTCATAAGAATTATTTTAAAATTAACGGAAAATTTGATAATGAAAACGTTAAAACGATCGTGATAATCTTACCGTGCAGCCTGAGATATTTCAAATTAAAAGATTGAGGTGTACCCCATTGTCAAGACAATATTTTGATAAAAATAAGATAAAATTTATTTTATCCAAATGATATTAAATTGAATGGCAGGAAAACGGAGTGGAGCGTAGCGGAACGGAGTCTCCCTGCCATTCTCCCACGTGCCTTTCTGCTAAGTCCCACCTTCAATTGCCCTATTTGCCTATACAACTCATCTTTTATCTTCTCCTTCTCTCCTCCGGTTTTTCCCTCCTTCCCCTGAAATATCCCCACCATCCCCTTTAACGCTCGCTTTCGCCATTTTGTTATTTGTGTCCGATGTACCTCGTACTGCGACGACAACGCTGCTATCGTCTTTTCCTCCTTGATCGCTTCCGATGCTACCTTCGCCATGAACTCTGTGTCAAAACTCTTTCTCATTTTCAAGCCCCTCCTTATTCTACTCTATCTTACCATAATGCATCTTAACTATTGGTCTGAAAATGCCAGTCCATTATATTTGCGTTCCCAAACAGAGTTTGGGAACGAGTTGAAAAGTCTTATGAACAAACACCGATAACCAGCGGTTACGTTATCTTTTCAGTTTCCTGATAGATTCGTTTATTTCTTTTGCCATGGGTTGCTGAGGGTCTAATCTGAGTGTTTCGTTCAGGTGGAACAATGCCCTGGAAGGGTCGTTTAAGTAATTTGAGTAAATAACGCCGAGTATTTTATGCGCTGATGGATTATTCGGCTGATAGCGAACCGACCGGTACAGAAAATCTACCGCTTCGCCATAATGTCCTTTTTGATAAAAGGCATTCCCAAGATAGTAGTATATCTCCCCATCGGTGGGATTGTATTTTACTGCCTCTTTAAACTCAGAAATGGCTTCATCCACAAGATTCTTTGACATATAGGCATTTCCCAGGTTGCAGTGGGCATTGCTATCCAGAGGATTAAATTTTAAGGCCAACTTAAGTTCATCAATCGCATTATCTGTTGATCCCTTCGTCAAATATACCCCAGCCAAATTATTATGCACATCCGCATTGTCAAATCCCAGTGTTATAGCTTCATTCAGTTCGTTCACAGCCATTTCGAGATTCCCTTTCTTTGCGTAGGCAATGCCAAGATTGTTATGCACATTGGCCAATTTCGGATTAAGTTGAATTGCTGTGTCAAATTCGCTAATAGCCTTATCAAATTGTCCCGTACCTATATAAATAATTCCCAGGTTATTGTGTGTATCAGCACTATCCGGGTCCAGCTTCAGCGCTGTTTTGTACTCAGTCAATGCCTCCTCAAAATTTCCCATTTCCTTGTAAGTGTTTCCCAAATTGTTATGTAGAAAGGATATCCCGGAGTTTATTTGTACGGCCCTACTAAACTCTGTAATAGCCTCTTTGTAAAGTTTATTTTCATGGTATGCAAGTCCAAGATTATTATAATAGTAGGGACTGAAAGGATTGCATTGGATTGCCTTTTTATAGAGTTCAATAGCCCTGTCGAAAATATGTTTCTTTTTATAGATACCACCGAGATTATTATAGGCATCGGCATAAACCGGATTGCACCTCAACGCCTCCTGATATTCTTTGATAGCAGCATCTAACATACCCTTCCTCTCGTAGGCATTTCCCATGTTAAAGTGTGACTCTACATCCTTGGGATTAATTTCCAGCGTCTTTTTATATTCAAATTCTGCATAATCAGAGAAACCTTTTAAACTATAAACAACGCCGAGATTGTGATGCGCACGGGCACTGTTAGATTCACGATTAACGGTTGAATGCCACAAGGTGAATTCATCCCGCCATATCCCGTTCCGGTGGACACTGATGATGCATAAGATTATGATAACGGTTCCCAGGCATATTGCTGCAAAGTTTTTTTTCAGGATACACTTGTAAACAAGAATTCCGATCACCACGGAGAAACCCATAATGGGAATATAGAGGTACCGTTCTGCCATAATATTTCCTATGGGAATTATGTTTGATACCGGCAAAAGCGTGACAAAGAACCACAATACAAAAAACCCGTGTTGCTTGTTATTTTGGCATAGCCGTATGAGAAGGATAACGGTTATAGTTACAAAAAGCACCGAGATTATAAAAGAGGGTATTCCTGCGGCTACCGACGGCACCACGTAATCTGCATTAAGATTGAATGGTAAAAACAAGAGTTTTATATACGATGCAACAACCTTAAACATGACAAATAAATCTTGCTGAGTTTGATCCAATCTGATGTACACGTGCCGGAACAGCACAAAACGGACAAATAAATAAAAACCGGTGATTATAAAATAGCCGATATAAATACCTTTTACCCTTTTCATAACTGACTGAAGGGGGCGGGCAGAAGTTGTATAAAAGGCGTTAAATAAAACAAGCAGGATAGGTAATGTAACCGCCGTCTCTTTTGAAAAGAGGGACAGGAAATAGGAGAATAATGAACCTGCATAATACGCCGTAAATTTACCCCGAGTTAAAGATTTTTCATCAATTCTCAGGAACAAGACGAAGGCGATTAACAAAAAGAGTGCGGTAAGGAGGTCTTCCCGATAACTAATAGAGTTTACCGTCTCGGTAATGATTGGATGGGTGGTAAACAATAATGTTGAGATAAAGGCTAATGCACTCACCCTTGTAACCTGTTTCAGAAAGATATAAAACAACACGGTATTTGCTGTTTGCAGGAGGATGTTTGTAAGATGAAAACCTAAGGGATTTAAACCCCATAAGGAATAATCGATAAAATACGATAGCGTAACGAGGGGACGATAGCTGAGTTCACCGGAGAGGATAAAGTAATGAAAGGAGAAAATTGAGTGGAAGTTTTTCCAGTTCTTAATCAGGTTGTTGTTTACGATGGTTACAGAGTCATCGTAAACAAAGGTATTGCTCAACGTGTTAATAAAAACAATGGCAGATATTACTGCCAGAATATTATAGGGAGCTGCGTCTTTCAGGTATTTGTTCAATTCCATAACGCGGTCGTGCAACCGGCTTAAATAAAATAAAAATCTGATGCTTCGGTGAGTCCTCTCTTCGGAACATCCAATATGATTAAATCAGGCCTTCGCATAGGGTACAAGCGAACTGAAGTTCTCGCTACATGGGCAGCAATTTTTCAGATAAAGGGCAAATGCCAGTTAAAAACAAACCGGCTGTCGGGAGTTTCCTCCAGACAGCACAAGGATTAGACTGCCTTTGACAGCAACATTCTTTGATTTACAACAATTGTTCTGCACACACAACCCCCTTGCCCCTTTGTTAAGGGGGATTGTTTAGTTTAGTAAAGACGGCCCGGCGGGTCGTCTTTACCAGTCCCCCCTTAGAAAAGGAGAATTCAGGGAGTTATTTAGTGTGCTATGATACAACCTTTGAAATTCCTTATCGTTTAATCAGACCTGCGGCGACTTCCTCAAAGTAGGACAACAAGACTCGTCGCGTTACAATCACAGCTTTGAAATTCCTGACATTAAATTAGGCCGGATAAACATTATCTTTTCAGTTTTCTATGCAGGCAGCGCCATACCTTACCCCAGTTCAAAAAGACGTGCAGGGCTGCAAGAATTAAAGTGACGTAAGCAAAATATCGGTGGGGAACAAACCTGCGGAGTTCAAGCCGCGATTGCACATAACCCACAATTCCTGTAATGGAAAGGGGAAATATGAGCAAGATACTGATTATATAATCGATATCCTCACGCTTCATTTCTTGCACGGCTACACGCAATCAAAATAAATTTGCATATCACATTATTACCTGTTATACAAGGAATTTTCATTTTATTTAAGCGGTTTGTAGAGCGAAGGGGCCCTTCGCTCTACAGTGAAAAATCGCCATAGGCCTAATTTAATGATGTGTAAGGTTACAATTTTAAGCGAATATACATTCATGGTCAAATACCTAATTTATTTCATGAATGAATTGAACGATATCCTTCATAATTCTTCTCACAAAAAATACCATGCTTACATGCGCACAGGGATACCACTTTATCTTCGGCCTTCCTAATGCTTCCCATAATTCCACGGTATATTTCACTGGCATGGCCTCGTCATAAAGCCCATTGATCATGAGCAGGTGCTTTGTCTTATTGTGTTTTGCCATGATGGTTGGGTTAACTACCTGGTATATGTGACTTGCCTGTTCTCGGCCAATGCCGGCCTTTATCAGGTCGTTTCTTACACGCCCTGTTGCTATTCCTTCCCATATAATTCCAGCATTATTGCCGCCCGCTAAAATGGTGATGCCCGCATCAAACGCCTCCACGGCCATTGCCAGATGTGCCATCGACCCGCCCAGGCTTATTCCTATGATACCAACTTTTCCCCCCGGTTTCCTGAGCCAGGATGAAACCACCCCAACTTCTATGACATGCTGACGTGTTCCTTCAACTGTCCTGAAGATATCTCCCGTAATAGCATACTCGCCGCTCAAAGTACCTTTGGGCGCCCTTTCAAAATGATAGGGAAGCTTAAGAATAAAGGAGTTAATATGGTACCGGGCTAATACCATGGCAAATTTTTTCTCTGCCCAAAGACCTCTTCTCCCCCATCCGTGAAGAAGAATTGCAGACATAGAATCTTTTTTCTCAGAAGCCTTGAAGTAAAGTCCATAAGCAGTGTTATTTTCTCTGTGTTTGGTCTGGACGGGACTTGGAAAACTAACATCAAAGATCTCTACGCCATGGATATCAGCAACCTTGGTTATTGAAAACTCTGGCATCCTCTCTGGTATCTTATAAAATAATTCGGGATTTTCCAGGTACTCTTTTCTGGTGAAGGAACTGAAATCATCCGTATCAGGTCTTTGCGGTACATGGATTCGGAAAGGAAAGACCCGAAAATATAATCTGTCGACTGCTTGCATGAAATACTTAATCATGGCTCGATCTTTATAAAAGATTTAAACCACCGCAAAGGCGCTGATGTGACTCGGATTCGTAAATCTTTTTTATCTCTGCAACAATCCTGGGAAGGGTATTTCCTGCTTTTTCCATAATTAATAAGGTAATCTGCTTCGGGAAAGGACTTCTCAATGTTGATTTCGATTATCTGAGCCCCGTTTTTTCTCTTATTTCTTATAATATCAAATAACTGAGTGTCCTGGTGCCAATGAGTACAATCTTACTGTTGACTTATTTTGCGGTAGAAAATTAATAATATGTGGCTAGGCAGTATCTATACCAGGAAAAGTCAAAAGTATTTTGTCAATCAGAACACCATCAAGCCAAGCGTATTCGGAATTCATCGGAATCTTTATCAATAAGATGTCTGAAATATGCGCGATCTTTAAAAACGCCCTTTGTGATTGCTTCTCTTAAAAAATCACGAAATCTTTTGTTTGCTGTTTTTCCCATTAGAAATCTTGATCTGATGTATTGTAATCTCTACTCTATCTCAACAAGCAACTTTCCCGGATGCAAAGGTAGGAGCCGTCTCCTGACGGCGACCAGCAATTCATAACGGCGTGCATACGGTCACCAACGGGAGCTGGCTCCTACCAGCATAACTTTGAATTTCATCAACATTAAGTTAGGTTGCCTTTCGCAATACCGCTGAGGTAGTCGCAGGTTTTAGCCTGCGTGGAACTGTCTGAGCATTATACACAAGCCATGGCGCGTAAACTGAAGTCTGTTGCTACAAATTTGAATTTCCTAAACCTTAAATTACATACCTTCCTTGAATAGTCGCTTCTGCTTTGATGACCTTTCAAAATGTTGACTCCCAGTTTGTACCACAAAGCGGCTCCTCTGTGATGTCAGGGTTTTTACAATCGCATACTTAGACATAATTGTTTCCTTTTATTCAAGAAGTCTTTTCATAACATCTTTAAGTGAATCAATTACCATTTAGCCGTTTCTACCGCACCCTTAGCTTCTTCTTCGGTTATTTCAGCAAAGTCTTGGTAATCTCCCTCATGCCGCAAGTCCATAAGGGATTGAATAGATTCGAAACTGATTTCAGAGACTATGCCAGTATTTATGAAATGTTGGTTGAAAAGAGACATAACTCCAGAGTGTTTTGATGAATCCTTATTTGCAAGTGCAAGAAATGCCCTCATTGCATAGAACACAGCATAATAAGCCCTATTTACAATTAACCGAAAATTTTTACGAGATAGTGCATCTGCTGCTTCATTTAGCGTTGTTTCTGCTCTATCAAATCTGTGTATAGCAAGGGTCTTCTGCTCTGGAATCACAACCGAATACCTTCTTCTCTAACAGTCCTTCCAAACGGTGAGTGCTTAATCACGGGATTTTCCCATGTATCTGCGTCATATCTTACCGTAGAAATGAGCACGTTATGCTTTATGTTCTCTTGTGCTGCTATTTGGGAGATTGTCTTCTTTATTTCCCACGACAGGCTATCAAGGACTATTAAAATATCTATATCCGAATATTTTTCGTTACTTCCTCTCACCTTAGAACCAAACAAAATAATTTCTTTAATCCGTGGTCCAAATCTCTGCCTCAGAATAGTTACAAATTCTATAACAGCCTCTCTCTCATTTGGCGTTAAAGTTAAAGGTGTTTCCAAACCTCTTATAGTTCGCTTTACCATGGTTATTTTTTTCACATCCTCATGCATATATTCAAAAAATTCTTCCGTTAAAGTTTCAGTATCAAGAATTCAAATTTTTCTTTTATAAATATCCTCTATTTCTCAAAACCCTTTTGCAAGCAAATTTTTCCGTGCTTTTTGTAAAAACCTGTTTTTGAAACACCTTAGCGTGAAAACATGGACAAACAGGATTGTACGTACCACCTTTGTGATTGGAATTCAAATTTCTTTTTTATGTAACACTTTAGTTTTTTGGAAATTGATACACATGGTTCCGTTCAACATGGGTGGCACGAACAAGCTGTGCTTGTCCGTGAGCGTGTGTGAATGAGTGAGGTGAAT
>JBKBTA010000098.1:0-10555 GCA_046291035.1 Candidatus Brocadia sp. | reverse complement strand
AGCTGCGCTAGGCAGTAGTACAAAAACACGGACAAACATGGCTTGTCAGTACCACCCCCTCCAGACATGCGGGGCTATTGTAGGGGTGAAATATTTTTCGCCCCTACTGTATCAAGTTTATAAATCAGAAATTGTGAGCCTACCGGATATATATTCAGAAATTTACTGTGCTTTAGCGCCACCTTTTCCAAGCGCAGTTTTGGGAAAGGCGCAGATACTTATTGTAGGCGACAAAACTCAATTGATGTTCGGAATACAGTAGAATTTTACAAAAAACAGCGATTTCTAAAAATAATGGTTTTGGACGATTGACTGGTAAACTCAATGGGAGGAAGAGGTAGATGAAAGGAATTTGGTCATTTTTTGGAGTATTAATACTTTTTGGTGCTTTTTGCGGTGTAATACAGGCTCAAAAACTGGATAAAGGGGCAGGATCGTACGGGGAATTCTGGAAACCGATCCCACCCCAGAGATACTGGGCACCGGATTACTTTTATTCACCGCCGGAAGAACCAAAAGGGGTTTATAATGCTGATGAGTGTGTGCTCTGTCACAAGGCATTAAATCCCGGCCTGGTAAATGCATGGGCGAAAAGTAGCCATGCCAATCTGGACAAACTTCAGGGTTATCAAAAAGAAAAACTTGCAGAAATAGAAAAGAACCTCGGAAGAAAGCTTACCAAAGTGGGTTGCATTGATTGTCATGGGAAGGTGGGGGCCGAAAAACTTAATCACGAAAAAGAATTAGTCATGACCAGCTCAACCCTTTGCGGTGAATGCCATAAGCAAGAGTACGAAGAATTTGAATCTGAAAAACAATACGGTATCCCCGATTGGAAACCGGGCAGGGAAAGCCATGCAAAGTCATACGATGCCAATCTTGACGTGGATGTATGGGCAGCAGTGGACAAGAATGTCGTTCAGGGCTGCGATATGTGCCACAACATACAGCACAAGTGTGATAGCTGTCATACCCGCCACGCCTTTAAGGCTTCTGAATCCAGGAGACCGGAGGCGTGTCAAACCTGTCACAACGGACCAGACCACCCGGACATCGAATATTACCGGGATTCCAAACACGGCTCTATCTATTTTATTGAAGGGCATACCTGGGATTGGAGCAAACAATTAAAGGACGCTAATTACATATCACCCACCTGTCAATCCTGCCATATGTATTATAAAGGGCAATATTCCCATAATATGGTTAGAAAGGCCATTATGGGTGAGGGAGATGTCTTATTTTACGACAATATTTTCAAAGGAATTAAGCCAACGGATTACATTAAGAATAGCAAGGAATTAATGTCGCGGCGAGAGGCATGGATTGAAGTCTGTGTAAAGTGTCATTCTCCACGATTCTCCCGTGATTATCTGGACTCCATGGATAAGGCTTCAGATTCAATTTTTCAATACGTCAGCGATGCCTATGCTACGATAAAATCCCTCTATGAAGAGGGAGTACTCTATCCCATGCCTGAAAAGAGGCCCAGGGCGCCCGCCCCTGTGACAGAAAAGTATCCCGATCTCCTGGGCGGTTTCTACGGCGAATTTTGGGCAAAGGACGGAAATCCAAGCAAGATTGAAAAGGACTTCTTATACATGTGGGAAAACGACGCCTTTCTGGTTCGAAAGGGTCTGGCTCACATGAACCCCAACGGCTTTACCTATATTTCATGGTCAAATTTGCTCAAGAAATACGTGGATATCAAGAGTGAGGCAAATACCTTACGGCGGTTGGCTGCGCTGGAGAAGAAGACCAAATTAAGACCCAGGACAAAAGTAAAAAGCAAATAGCACATAGCACAGATCTTAGGGATACGGTACACTGTGTCCCTAAGATCTATGAGGATTCCAACATTGAATATCAAACAAGGAATAACGCACGCTTAAGTTTGTGCTATAGAATTGCTCAATCTTCGCCAGGTAGTATCTTTTAAAAATAATTTTGACATTTTCGGCAAAAGATATACAAGTACCATGTGTTCCTTTAATATCAAGCCGTATAAATCAATTTGTATTGTGGAGAACTTTTAAAAAGTTTTCGGATGACTAACCCGAATTCCATGACAATGAATCGCTTGGCATCATAAAAAACGCCGTTGTTGAAACGGCAAGAAGTAGTCTCAGTCGTTGATAACCTCTTCCGATTCATTCGGGTTATGGTATCTAATTTTTTCTAAAGAATAAAATTACAGGGTAATATCGCAATAACAAATATGGAAAATCTTACACAATGGCACCTTACTTTCGCTGGTATTGAAAATCTTTGGCTACGAGTGCTTGTCTTATTTTTGGCGATTGCAGCACTATACTTTTCCTGGCTCGGCGTCAAAACTATCTCCTCCCGTTCCAAACGATTGCTTCTTTTTACGCTCCGTTTCGTTGCAACAACACTTATCGTTATCCTCCTTTTCCAGCCGCAAATAGAACAGAAAGATGTTCTTAAATTAAAAAATAAAGTTGTATGCCTCCTGGATAATTCAGCGAGCATGACTCTAAAAGGAGGTGATAGCGGCATCACCCGATTCCAGCTTGTGAAGAAATTTTTCAGAGACAATGCGTCTTTTATTGATGAACTGCAAAATAACTTTGATGTCGATTACTTATCCTTTTCTGATACTATAAAAGAAATTTCTTATAACGACGTCGAACGGGGGCTGGTCCTCGATGGCACGAATACTGATATTATCCAGGTTCTCAAGCTCCTTAAAAAACGCTATGAGGGTAAATCCGTTAAGGGATACCTGGTCTTTTCTGACGGCGCCGATACGACCGAACTTCCTTCAGGCGTAAACAAACTCGAAATCATTTCGAGTCTTACCAGGGACCTTTCAACTCCATTCTTTACGTTTTCACCAGCCGGCAATATGGAGGCCAGAGATATCGCTATCAGTGATGTCTCTTATGATAGCTTCACCTTTGTACGAAGTCCATGGAGGGCAGACGTCACCATAAAGATTTTTGGATACCAAGACCTCAAACTCCCCATTACATTAAAACAAGGCAACGACATCATCGCTTCCAGGGTCTTAGATACAGGGAAAGAAAGGGAACTTCACATTGACCTGTCATTTACACCCCATACAACAGGAACATTCCTTTACACACTCTCTCTTCCCATCCAACCCCATGAAGCCATTACAGAAAACAACCAGGTCAGTTTCCTGGTAAAGGTGGTACGTGATAAAATCAGGATTATGCATGTGTGTGGACGCCCGTCCTGGGACGAACGTTTTCTGAGGCAGGTATTAAAGAGCGACCCCAACATCGATCTCATATCTTTCTTTATTTTGCGGACACCAACCGATGTCTCTGAGGCAAGAACCGACGAACTCAGTCTCATCCCTTTTCCCGTAGACGAATTATTTACTCAGGTGCTCAGCAGTTTTGATTTGGTCATTTTCCAAAACTTTGATTATCGGCCCTATGATACCTCGTTCTTCCGGTTTTCCCATTATCTGAATAACATCCAAAAATTTGTAACGGAACTGGGCGGTGGCTTTCTGATGATTGGCGGGGATATTTCGTTTTCACAAGGAGGTTACGACGGTACTCCTATTGATGAAATCCTCCCCGTAAATCTCGATGCGAAAAGGGATACTATCGACACGACCCGGTTAAAGGCGATCCTGACCGATGACGGACAGAAACATCCGGTAACTGCCCTTGACGCTGATACAGACAGAAATATTTCTATCTGGAAAGACCTCCCCGAACTTGACGGATGTAATGTAATCACCGGGTTGAAGTCAGATGCCGTACCATTGGCGATCTATCCGGTAAAAGGGAATCCACCTCTTATTTCTGTTCGAGAAGCGGGGCAGGGTAGGTGCATGGCCATAACTACCGATTCTTTATGGCGATGGAATTTTCTTTCCATCGGGAAAGGTGGAAGCAATAGACATTATATAAAATTTTGGCAAAATTCCGTAAAATGGCTCATCAAAGACCCAACCTTAAATCCTATTCGTATCATGGTGAACAAGGAAACGTTTTTACCAAATGAAGAAATACAAATTAAAATCAGCGTAGTGGGTAGGAACTACCAGCCGTTGAGCGGTGTACAATTAGGCATAGGCGTCACAAATGAATTTTCCGGAAAAAGTATATTCTCCGCCACTGGAGTAACAGGAAACGACGGTCAATACAGACTCGCCATCAAACACGGCGCAGAAGGCTACTATATTGTTAAAGTGATAGCAAAGAAAGAAACTGATGAAATCGGGCAGGATTATGCCGTCTTCAACATCGCATTAGAAAACAAGGAATTTAAAGACCCTTCCATCAGGAGAGACATCCTTGCAAAACTGGCCGAAGTTTCGGGGGGAAAACACTTCGATCTTCCCACAACAAATATCAGAGAAAAGTTTTCTCTTGAAAATCCTCCTGTTGTAAAACTCGTAGGCAAGCGGAAAATCTCCCTGTGGGATAACGGTTACATCTTCATGACGATACTGGCAATTGTTTCCTTAGAATGGTGGATAAGAAAACGCGGTGGGTTAAGTTGAGTAGTAATTGTTCACCGCAAAGGGCGCAAAGAGCGCAGAGAAATAAAGGAAATAGATGAAATTTGTATAAATTTTTTGTTTATACTTAGCATACTCTCTGTGGTGGGTAAGTTAAGATAAAAAACACTTGCAATAAAATACCTCATTTAGTATATTTTATTTTTTGCTTTACGCACCTTAATCGGACGCTATTATAGCAGGGGTATAAGTAAGAAAGAGGTCTCACTTGATAATAGCGATTGATGGTCCTGCTGGTTCAGGGAAAAGCACCGTTGCCAGGAAGCTGGCAAAACGGCTGGGATTTAAGTATCTCGATACGGGTGCAATGTACCGGGCACTTACGTGGAAGGCAATGCAGAAAGATATAAACCTCAACGATGAAAATGCCTTGTGCCAGCTTATGGATCAAACCTCGATCGAGTTCCGGGATACGGATGAAAATTTATATGTGTTCGTAGATGGAGTTAACGTTACAGAAGAGATCCGTTTGCCCTCCGTTACAAAAAACGTTCATTATGTCTCTGATACACCCGGTATCCGGCATCGTATGGTAAAATTACAGCAAAAGTTTGCGTCGGAAGGAAACACGGTTGCCGAGGGAAGGGATATGGGGACAGTTGTGTTCCCGCATGCAGAAAAGAAATTTTTCCTGGATGCAGAGATTGAAGAGCGCGCCAGAAGGCGTTATGGTGAGTTTAAGCCCTCTAATAACAAAGTTTCTTATGACGATGTTATAAGAGATATGGAAATACGTGATAGGCGCGATACGACAAGAAATAACTCACCTTTAATCAAGAGTAATGATGCGATTTATATAAATACCACAAAATTAACTATTGAAGACGTGCTCAATCTCATACTCAAAGAAATCGAATTTGTCATAAAAAAATAGGTTTTTAACGCAGTATATTAATGTATTTTATTTCATAAAACTTTTTTAGTTTATTTAATTTTTATTTCGGAGAAATCATCAAATTATGGATCGTGATATTTTAAAAGAGTACAATGTGAATTTAACCGATATTGAAAGAGAAGTTGAAGAAATTATGGGAGGCGAGGATACCAAAAAGAAGATGGAATCTACGTATTACGATTCCATCCGGAATTTTGAAGTGGGCTCGGTTCTCAAAGGCCGTATCCTCAGTGCCCTGGGAGATAACGTTGTCATAGACTGCGGATATAAATCCGAGGGTATGATACCCAAATCTGAATTTGATGATCCTTCCGAAATAAAGATTGGTGAGGATGTGGAAGTTTTATTAGAAGCCGTAGAAGATGATTCGGGACTGATTAAATTATCCAAACGCAAAGCGGATCGTATACGCGGATGGGAAAGGGTTATTTCGAAATATAAAGAAGGCGATATCATAACGGGACGTGTTACGAGGAAGATTAAGGGAGGCCTCCTTGTGGATATGGGCGTACCTATATTTTTACCCGCATCCCAGATTGATGTAAAGCCGCCCGGCGATATTTCTCAGTATATTGGACAGGAGGTCACCTGCCGAATCCTTAAGATCGATGAAACCAGACAAAATATCGTTGTTTCCAGAAGAAAACTCATTGAGGAAGAACGCGACAAGAAGAAACAAGGGTTACTGGCAGAAATTGAAGTTGGACAGATCAGAAAGGGAATTGTTAAAAACATCGCAGACTTTGGTGCATTCATCGATCTGGGTGGACTTGATGGACTCCTCCATATTACCGATATGAGCTGGGGCAGGATAAGCCATCCTTCGGAGATGCTTGCCATCGACGATGAAGTCGAGGTGAAAATCCTTGACATCGATAAGGAAAAGGGAAAGGTCGCTCTGGGACTAAAACAGAAGTCTGAAAACCCATGGCTGCACATAGAAGAAAAATACCCGGTAGGGTCTAAGGTAAAAGGCCAGGTTGTTAATATCATGTCTTACGGCGCCTTTGTAAAACTGGAAACGGGCATAGAAGGCCTTGTACACATCTCAGAAATGTCTTGGACACGCCGTATTAATCATCCATCGGAAATGGTTGCGATCGGAGACATGGTGGAAGTCGTTGTCCTGAAGATAGACAAGGAAAAAGAGGAAATCTCCCTCAGTATGAAACAGACGGAGGTCAATCCATGGACTGTTATCGAAGAGAAATATCCACCCGGAACCAAGATCAAGGGCCGTGTCCGCAACCTTACCAATTACGGCGCATTCATCGAGATCGAAGAAGGTGTGGATGGCTTGCTCCATATATCAGACATGTCCTGGGCAAAGAAAGTAGGACACCCGTCAGAAATTGTAAAGAAGGGCGATAAAATTGAGGCTGTGGTGCTTTCTGTCGACCGTGAAAAGAAGAGGGTTGCATTAGGTCTGAAACAACTCTCCGATGATCCATGGACAAAAGAGATCCCTGAGAAATTTAAGGTCGGCGATATCGTAACCGGTAAGGTTACCAAACTAACAAATTTCGGTGCATTTCTGGAACTCGGCAAAGGGATCGAAGGATTGTTGCATATCTCGGAATTATCCAGAGAAAAGGTCACCAATCCTGCCGACATTGTCAATATCGGCGATGAATTGGAGGTCAGGATTATTCGTATCGAACCGGAAGCAAGAAAAATAGGACTCAGCCTTAAAAAATTATCCGACACAGAAGGAAAAAGTACGGTAACGTCGTCTTCAAACGCAGGTTCCCAACAGCAATCTTACAATGAAACTGCAGACACTTCAGAAACGGATTCGGGCACTACGAACGGTTAATGATACCCGTATACATCAAGAAAGGAGACATACATACGGAATCGGCTTTACAAACATATCTGAAAGAAATTAACCAAATTCCGTTGTTATCTCCTGAAGAGGAAAAGGAAATAACAAAAAAAGTTGTTGAGGGAGACGAAAAGGCACGGGAAAAACTGATACGTTCCAACCTGCGACTGGTTGTTAGTATTGCAAAAGAGTATATTAACCGGGGGCTTTCCTTTTTGGACCTGATCGAAGAGGGGAATATCGGCCTGATTCGCGCTGTTCAAGGATTCGACCCGTCAACTGGTTACAAATTCAGCACATATGCCACGTGGTGGATCAAACAGGCAATCCGCCGCGCTTTAACGGATAAGACAAAAACGATCCGTATCCCTTCGTATATGATACAGAAAATATCCAAGCTAAAAACCGCATCAACCGGTCTCATGGACAGGCTTGAAAGACCTCCCAGCCGTGAAGAGATTGCAGAGGAGTTGGATATTACTGCAAAAAAGGTAGAATCCATAGAACATGCCATACGCTCGACGGGATCCCTCAGCAAAACGGACATCACAGGTTCAGACCTTATATGGGCACTTGATAGCATTCTGCCCAATGAAAGAACACCCGCACCTGAAGACGAAATGGAAGAAACCTATGAAAGAGAAAGCCTCGGAAAACTCCTGGAGGTCATTGATAAAAGAGAAGCTGAAATTATAAAATTAAGATATGGACTGATTGACGGTGAACCAAAGACTTTAGAGGAAATTGGCGCAAAATTGCACATTAGTCGTGAACGCGTTAGACAAATAGAGAAAGAAACTATCCGAAAGTTACACTATCTTTTGACGAAAGAGAAATAAAATGCAAACGGATGATTTAAAAAGATTGGTGCGCGATGTACCTGACTTCCCCAAGAAAGGTATTCTCTTTAAAGACATTACCCCTCTTTTGCAAAATCCAAAAGGATTAAGGGATGCTGTTGGAGCGATCTCGGATTACTATAAAAACAAGAAGATCGACATTGTAGTTGGAGCAGAAGCGCGGGGTTTTATCTTGGCCCCCGCCGTTGCCTTTAATTTAGGAGCCGGCTTTACCCCTATCAGAAAACCCGGCAAACTTCCCTATGAAAAGATTAGTATGAGTTACGCCCTCGAATATGGCACCGATGTGCTTGAAATACACAAGGACGGCATCAAGAGAGGACAGCAAATACTCATGGTTGATGATTTGTTAGCAACCGGTGGAACCATGGCTGCCTGCTGTAAACTGGTCGAATCTCTTGGAGGGAACATCGTGGGATGCGCCTTTTTGATTGAGTTAACCTTTCTCAATGGCAAGAAGGCCTTAGACAGATATGACGTATTTTCAGTTATAAAATACTAAAAAGTACTTCACACCAATTTTTAAAATTCATTTCCTACTCCACAGAAAAAAAAGAGTACTTTAATCCCGGTTATTTCAGTGTTATTTCAATTGATTGGCCTTCTTTCCATATTTGGTTGAATATCTTTATATTCTTTAAAGCATCCATCACCTGTTTTTCAATCCACATAATTACATCACTATACCCACAGCTGAAACATTTAACCATCCATGGAACTTTTATCGTTTTTACGAACACGGAAACGGCTTCACCATCACAATTTGGACATTTCGTTGAAGAAATGACGGCCTTATATTTTTCGCCGATTTCTTTATTCGAAAAATGTTCTGACATTTTTACACTCCTTTAGAAGGATTTGACATATCAAATCTGTATCTTACACAACAAACCATTACACATAAAAGTTTCCAACTATTCATTTTCCCGGCGTTTTTCGTTGAAAGTCTGAACCTCAATGACCTTTTTCAACAATAAGTTTGACGGCGGCTGTTGGACGATGTCGGAAATTTCTTTGAGCAAAATCCAGAGGATTTTGCCGATTGACCCGCCCAGCGTTTCCGTCCGCCATGCCGGCTCGGCATTCCAGCCGATGATTTTTACGCCAGCGAAGCGGGCACACTATCACTTTATAAATTAACTGATTTTGCCTGCAAAATCAACAAAGTTATTGCTCCAAAAATCGGCATATTCTTTCCCGGTATTTTTAGGCCCCCACATTATCAATCTAACTTCTTTATTCCCTTCAAAAATTCTTACCTTGCCGTTCTGCATAAAAATTCTCTTATATCCGTCAATTTTATAATTTGCATCTGTGTAAGTAGCGGCCTTCGGATCAACAAACAAAATCAAGTATCGTCTGCCTTTTTGCGCCCAAAAGATAAAGTCCGGCTTGAAATTCGCTATGTTATTTTCCTTCGGATTGTAATAAGGAATTAAAACTTCGTCCAGCGTTTGGTCAAGTTTTGAAAACATCCACCAGTCAAATTGCGTAAATACATTATCGGGTTTGGCAAGATATTCTTCCAGTTGCTTAATAAATTCTACCTCGCTTTTGACATTTATAATATGATTGAGATAATCAATTTTTTCCGTTTCTGAAACTATCACCGGGAGATAGTAATGATTAGCCAAATACTTGATATTTATTTTTTGGTTTTTGACCTCATACTTTCCTGCTTCTTCAAACAGTTTTAACTGCTCGGCATATTCTTCTTCTGGAATCTTTCCATACTTGGCTTTTAATTCCTTTTTCTTTTCAGGATACAGTTTCATTGTTTCTATTTTCTTTTTTACTTCCTCGTATTTTTCGCCATCACTAAACCTCACCTTTTTGAAATGCACGATTTCATTTTCCAATTCCTTGAATTTATCAAACTCCTTGCTTTTCACTCCGAGATAGTCAAAAATTCGGTCAAGAATTAACTCTGGCTCAAAAAGAGAGTTCTTTTCGCCAAAGTCGTAGTATCTCTCTTTTTCAGCAAAACTTTCATTTGCTTTCTTTAAAACTTTCACTTCGCAATCATATTTAGCCAAAGCGATTTTATCGCCAATATAATTATAGAATTTTTCTGTAAGGTTAAAATCATCTTGACTGATAAAATATTTTTGTGGCTGTTGCTCCTCGGCAAAAATCCTCTCGGCAGTTTATAAACCGGCACCAAAAGAAGATGTTTTTGCGCTTGGGATTTAAAATAAACGCTTCGCCTAAATTCTTGTCTTGTTTTTCTTCTTTCAGCGTTTTGATTATTTCTTTTAGGTTTTCCGCGTTTGACCCGAAAACGAAAAAGCTCTCAATCGGTAAAATCAGATTTTTGACTTTCTCAAACAACTGCTTTATATTCCCCTCTTGTAGAGGGGTGTCCCGAAGGGACGGGGTGTTCCCCTCTTGTAGAGGGGTGTCAAACGAAGTTTGACGGGGTGTTTGTGCGTTAAATAAATTCTGAA
>JBKBTA010000097.1:0-10583 GCA_046291035.1 Candidatus Brocadia sp. | reverse complement strand
ACAGTTGGCAGTAGGCAAAAAGTGATACATTTCCATTACAAACTGCCAACTACCTACTGCTTACTGCCTACTTAAGCTGACAAATGGGCTAGTTACTAAAAAACTTACAAAAAAAGAAGTTTTTACAGAGTAATACTATAATGCTGACAATATATGCCACAAAACATTAAAGTTCGTTTTGAAAACGTAATGCATTTCTTTAAGAATGCTTTGTCAGTATTTTATTTAAACCGAATTTTAAACTATCTTTTAAACCAAGTCAAGTGATTTTATATCTATATTATTAAAAGGGTTAAGAAATTATGAAGCATAAGCAATCTTATTTTTACCCTTGACGCTTGACAAGGAAAATATCGCTAAGTATAATCTTTTACTTTAATTTAAAGGCCTTTTTAATAAAGGTTAAATATTTTTTGGGTAAAATCATTGCTTTGATAATTAAGGAGAATCTATTATGAGGGTCGAAGTAGAATTACCAGAAGTGGAAGGAAATAACGGAGACGAAGCGACAGTCTCTTTTTGGTATGTTGAAGAAGATGAAGAGGTTGAAGAGGGTGAGGACCTTGTTGAGATGATCACTGAAAAAACAACTTTCAATGTCACAGCCCCGGTATCTGGCAGATTATTAGAGATACTTGCACAGGAAGGTGACGTAGTGAAAGTAGGTGACATCATGGCGATACTCGAAACCGAGGAGGAGGAAGAAGAAGAGGAGGAAGAAGAAGAAGAAGAAGAAGAAGATTAGTCTTACAAGGATCGGGTGATAACAGCGAAAATTACGTTCTCTGTAATGCTTATCCATAGTACGACATAATTACAACCACTTACCCCTCTTCATCTATCTCTTGCAGGTGGATGAAAGGGGGTAAAAAACTTTTTCCCAAAAAAGTTCCAGAGTATCAACAGTTCATGTATCTATGTTAGACGAGCCTACGCATGTCTTTTAAAATCATCTCTTGCCAGGACCGTATTGTAAAGTTGTTTCAAAATGCTATTCTCAGTGACCGCCTGGCGCACGCTTACATTCTTGCCGGTCAGGAAGGCGTCGGTAAGACATTATTTTCCAAAGAATTAGCAAAGACAATTTTTTGTCAACATCCTGGCATAGATGCGTGCGATACCTGCAATTCTTGTCAAAGAATCGCTAATGATAATTTTTCCGACCTATTTTTTATACTCCCTGAAAAAAATAGCCGTGTGATTAAAATCGATCAATTAAAATATCTCCAGGATGTCCTGAATGTCAAACCTTTGGAATCAAAGTATAAAATGGTAATTATACAGTCCGCAGACAAGATGAACGAAGAGGCATCTAACTGTCTATTGAAAACGTTAGAAGAGCCTCCTTCCTATGCTATTATTCTATTAATAGTAACCTCTTTAGAATCAGTCAGGGAAACCATTCGGTCGAGATGCCAAATCGTCCGGTTTTCTCCGTTATCAACGGCTGTGGTAAAAAACATCCTCACAAATCGGTTTCAACTGGATAATAAACAGGCGGAACGATTGGCAGCCATGTCCAATGGCAGTATTGAGAGGGCTGCATTACTTTCTGGTACACATGCCCTTGAAAAGAAGAACTGGCTTGTTGACCGAATTCTGAAATTAGAAATAAAAGACAATTTAACATTTTCAAAAGAATTATTCGACGAATGGCATATCCAGGATCTGGAAGTACTGGAGGAAAAACGATCGCAGGTAAAGGAACTTATACTTTCGGTTCTTTTGTATTACCGTGACTTGCTTATTTGCAAGACAGAGAAGAGTGAGCTGCCTATTCATTATGTGGATTGGAAAGATGCATTAATATCGAAAAGCAAATCATTGTCTGAAGATACGCTATTCCACATTATACATGTAATCAAGACATCGCTGGAACATCTTGACCGTAATGCTAATATTACTTTATTGCTGGAAAATATGATAACGAAGATACTCCGTCTTCAATTTAATATCATTTGGATAAAATAAATTTTATCTTATTTTTATCAAAATATTGTCTTGACAATGGGGTACACCTCAGAACAAAACCTCCTCTATCGGTAGGACAAGCTTCCTCGCTTGTCATTATATGATATCGATCGGGGATGGTTGACCTACCTCAGGGGAGTTATGGATGTGTTTGATACGGGAAACGCCCTACGCCTTATAAAGGTGGGCAGCTTTAATTTTATTGAGATTTTTCAAAAAGCTAAATTGTAAATTATTGAAGTGCGGTAACGCACCGGGCACATATGGTAGGATGTTCCTTAAAGGTTCCCACGCTCTCCCTCAAGTTCCAGCACCTTTCACATTTTTTGTGCTGCGATACCTTGCATTCTATCCAGAGATTTTCAGTTAATTCCGCCTTCACCGCCCCTGATGTGATATTCCTGTCCAGTTTTACCTCAGAAACGATAAATATCATCGGGAGGTCTTTTTCGTAGCTTTTCAGGAACTGCCAGAGTTCTTCGTTTTCTGTATAAAGATTCACGGATGCCTCCAAGGAGTTGCCTATCAGCTTGGCGGCACGCATCTTTTCCAGTTCCCTTGCCACATCAGTTCTCATGTTGATCAACTTTTCCCATCTTTCATTGAGAGATTTGTCTGTCCAGGCGGGGATTTCTTTGGGAAATGTCGTCAAATGAACACTGGGGACGTCCTCATCCTTATGGATAATCGCTGACCATACTTCTTCAGCCGTATGGACAATAATTGGCGCGGACAATTTTACGAGGTTCAACAGGGTGTAATACATCACCGTCTGTGCAGCACGTCGCTCCTCTGAATTTTTTGGAAAGGTATATAATCGGTCCTTCAAGATATCCAGATAAAAAGCGCTCATTTCCACCGTACAAAAATTGTAGATATTGTGAAAAACACGGTGAAACTGCAATGACTCATAGGCCGACGTAACGTTCTTAATTAATTCTTGCGTCTTATGCAATGCCCAGCGGTCTATTTCCAGTAATCCTTCATAAGCTACGGTGTTTGCCTTGGGATCAAAATCGTAAAGGTTGCTTAGCAGATATCTAAACGTGTTGCGAACCCGTCTGTAGGCATCCGAACACCGGATAATTAAATTCCGCGATACGCTCATATCATTTTGATAGTCTAAGGAAGAAGTCCATAGCCTGAGTACGTCAGCGCCAAATTCCTTTAAAGCGTCTTCTACAGATATAAAATTTCCACGGGATTTGGACATCTTTTTCCCTTGCTCATCAACAACAAACCCGTGCGTTAAGACCGACTTAAAAGGTGCTTTATCCCATGCACCAACCGATGGAAGCAATGAAAGCTGAAACCATCCTCGGTGTTGATCCGTCCCTTCCAGGTAAAGGTCGGCTGGATACGATAATTCTGCGCGTTTATGTAAGACGGCATGGTGGCTCGATCCCGATTCAAACCAGACGTCGAAGATATCCATTTCTTTTTCAAACCGGTCACCGCCACATTGAGAGCATTTCGTATCAGGCGGTAAGAAATAGGATGTATCCTTATAAAACCAGATATCGGCCCCTTCCTTCTCAAATTTGTCTCTCACATAACCGATCGTCTTAGTATTTATATGTGCCTGACGGCAATGCACACAATGAAAGGCAGGAATGGGCACACCCCATGAACGCTGCCTGGAGATACACCAATCGGGACGTTCAGAAATCATCTTTGCCATACGACTCTCTCCCCAGGAAGGTATCCATTTCGTCCGTTTTATCTCATCTAATACCCTTTGACGCAGGTTGTTATAATCGAGACTGACAAACCACTGTTCCGTTGCCCGAAAAATAACCGGGTCGTCACAGCGCCAACAATGGGGATACGAGTGTGCAATCTCTTTTTTATCAAGCAATGCTCCTACCGTTTCTAATTTTTTTATTATGGCTTCGTTTCCGTTTTTTAAGACATTGAGCCCGGCAAATTCACCCGCCTCTTTTGTAAAATTACCCCTTTCATCAACAGGACTTAACATGGGTAAATGATATTTAATGCCGGTAAGATAATCTTCCTGGCCGTGTCCTGGTGCTGTATGAACACAGCCTGTTCCATCCGATAAGGTTACATAATCTGCCAGCACTACAGAACCTATTCTGTCCATAAAAGGGTGCCGGTATTTTATACCCTCCAACAAACGTCCTTGTACCTTGCCGAGGTATTCATAATCCTTGATCCCTAACATAGACATAATGAATTCAGCCCTCTTATCGGCAAGGACACTGATTTCTTTCTTTTGTGTCTTAGGATTCAAATAACGAATGGCTACATATTCATGTTCGGGGTGGACGGCGACTGCAACGTTTGCCGGAAGTGTCCAAGGGGTAGTTGTCCAGATCATGATATACGAAATATTGCTGTCTACCCCCTTGAATAGATTGCTAATGTCATCCGTGAGTTTGAAGTTTACATAAATGGAAGGACTTGGTGTTTCTTCTCTATAATCAAGTTCTGCCTCTGCAAGGGTCGTTTGTCCAAGTTCATTGGGACACCAGTGGACTGGTTTTTTGCTTCGATATACATATCCCTTTTCCACCAGTTTTCCGAATACCTCGATAATACCTGCTTCATATCGAGGATCAAAGGTCAGATATGGATGTTCCCAATCTCCTAGTACTCCCAGGGCCTTAAATTGAGTTTTTTGGAGTTTTACAAATTTTTCTGCATATTTTTTACATTTTTTCCGAATTTCTGGTTTGGTTAAATTTTTTCTTTCCTCACCCACCTCCTGCATTACACGGTGTTCAATCGGCAGGCCGTGACAATCCCAGCCAGGGACATAAGGCGCATCATAACCCTTCATCGTGTGAAAGCGCACAATAAAGTCCTTTAATATTTTATTCAAGCCGGTACCGATGTGTAATTCACCGGTCGGGTAAGGGGGGCCGTCATGCAAAATATATTTTTCTTTACCGGCACGTGCCCTGCGAATTTGCTCATAGAGTTGCTCCTTTTCCCATCTTTTTTGGATTTCCGGCTCTTTTCTGAGCAAATCCGCCTTCATGGGAAATTGAGTAGTTGGTAGGTTGAGTGTATTTTTATAGTCCATACAGATGGGTACTTTCCTTAAGACTGTTGGTTCAATAAGGATTTTAAATCTTCAAGAGTTAATCCTTCAATCATTAATCTCTTATCTCGTGAGGATTCACCTGAAATGATATGGATAGAGGATTCATGAATGTGGAGTATATCCGCTAACAGTCCAATTACGGCCTTGTTTGCCTTCCCTTTTTCCGGGGCAGCAGTAACGGCTAATTTTAAACGCCCACCATACTCACCTATAATGCGATTTTTGCTCGAACCGGGTTGCGTTCTGACGGATAGAATAACGCCTGCGTTTGTAGTAACAATATCAAGCATATTAAATGCAACTGCTCAATATCAGGTGGTTATAAAGTCCACTTGATATTGAGCAGTCATTAATAAACTACCGAGAATTCTTCGAATTCACCGGTGTAGTCCTCCCAGCGTACATCTATATGTTCAACAAAAGCACCGGATGGGCCTTTTCTGCACCAATTCACCATTTTATCAACTGCGTCCTTTTTACCTTCAAAGACAGCTTCAACGCTGCCATCTAAACAATTCTTTACCCATCCTTTAATGCCAAATGTTCGGGCCTTGTCCCTCGTAGAAGCGCGAAAGAATACGCCCTGAACCATGCCGTATACATAAACATGTGCCCTTGCCATAGGCATATGCTTATTCTTCAAAGACTATTTAGACCCGTAGATATGTTCGCTATCAGCTGCGGAAGGTAAATAGTTTAGACCCACAAAGGTAAAATTTACTATCCCAAACGAGATGAGTAACCAAAACGACAAAATAACCGAGGCCTTTGATTTATTAATGTTCATCTTGGGTAAAACAAGGGGGGTGTGTAAATAAACTAAGTATGCAAGCCACGTAATCAATGACCATGTTTCTTTAGGATCCCATGACCAATAATCACCCCAGGCCTTTTTCGCCCAAACCGCACCGGTAACCATACCTAGGGTAAGAAAGGGAAATCCAAAGGCAACTATTTTATAGCTTAGCTTATCAAAATTTCTGGGTAATATCTCTTTTCCTTCATCACTTTCTTTATTTTCTTTACCATTCCTGGCAAAAGGTTTCACGATTAAAAATATTATACTTGTGACAAATGAAATACCAAATGCAGCATATCCAAGCATATAGGTAACGACATGCACGAGCATCCAGTTACTCTTTAATGCCGGCATGATAGGTCTTATAGTATCGTCTTGAAGCGTTGCGTAAAGCAATATTAACATCGCCAGGACGGATGCCAGGGCGCCAACAACCCTGAAATTATAAACAAATTCGAATACAATATAAACAAAAGCCGTGCAGCAGGCATAAAAAATGAGCGATTCATATAAATTAGAAAAGGGTGGATGTCCGGCTTCTATGGAACGTTTTGCTACCATCGCCAGATTTAGACAAAATGCCAAAATGAGCAATCCAAGGGATGCCCATCTTGTAGCTTTAGCTCTCCAAATCTCTCTTATTATATAGCTAATAGATGCTACTACATATACAATCAAAGTGATATTGATTAGACTCATTTTATTGTCCCTCCGCCTCTTTTTTTTGTTTTTTCCGCAGAAATGGCTTTATGTAAAATATAAATATAACTCCAAAACACAATGCCCCAAAACCTGAGTACACTATAGGAATGCCAGGATCTTTAACAATTTGTAAACCAGAAAAACTTCCAGCCTCCGGATCGTAACTTGATTGATAAATAACGTACCCTTTATATTTCAAAGGGTCATTTACCCGGATAGTTTTTTCTGCTACTGTTTGACCGTTTTCCTCGATTCGTAACTTACTCGTGAAGTGTTTGATTGACTCTCCTGTGGATTCATAAACGAGTGCAAAGTTGTTATCAGGATACCAGGTGGCATATTGATTATTGGAGAACAACCAATCTTCGATCTTTCCGCGAGGTCCATCAACTTCAACAAGGATAGCAGGTACCTTTATCTCGTCTGATTTTTTTATAACTTCTCTCTTGAAATCAAAGGATGGGAAATAATTAGCTATCATGATCTGACAGTTTATGTCTCCAACAGTATACTTTTTTTCCAGTTCCCATGGTATGGTTTCTGCAACGCGTTTGTCCTTGATAAAGGCAATTACCTGTTTTCCCCCTGGTGATTGAAAAATCCGTACGGTATTTTTTGCCATATAGGTACTGGCAATCCCACTACAGGTTAATTTCACGTTTTTATACTTTGCCGGGTGCATCTTATCCCAGTCGGGGAATTTTTCAAATACCCAACGGGTTTCGGTACCTTCAGGCCCATTGATTTCTACTTGAACTGCAGGATTATCCGGCGGTTGTTCGTTTAACGGCCTTCTATCTCCGTAGTTGAGCACATATTGTAACATTCTTACCGAGTATTGGGTTCCTGCTAATTTAAAAACTTTATTTAATTCCAGAGAATAGTCTTGAGACAATCCCTGCCCTGCTATAGCGACAGATAGCTTCGCATGCGCAGTCTCAACAGAGTTAATGGCTTTTTCTAATTCTTCCTGGGAAGGTAGCCAGACATATTCTACCCGTAAATTCTGTTTTTTGTCCTCATAATAGTTACGATCATGAGCCAATAACCAACCCTCAGCAGCGACCTTCTCCGACCCCATCAGTCTTACAAAAATGGCCGGGTTCTCAGGTTTGTCCGATGTATTTATCGGTTCTTGTTGTAATTCTGCATCCGGGATGTAGTCCTTGATTGTTACCCGATAATCAGATCCAGGGACCCGTTGCCTTTTTCCAAGCTTTACATCCAATATTTTCTGACGGTCTTTGCTCTTCACATAAGACACGAGTTGAAATTTTGGTTCGTTTTTTTCTAAGATGAAATCATCTAAGGCAATTGAAAATGGTAAATCTTTCTTGACATAGTCCAATTTTCCCTGTCGGTTAATCAATTGTGTAAGAAAATAATTTACCGACTTCCCCTCGTAAACATTTACGCCACCCTTTACACCCAATTGGAATTTTATAACACCACCTATCAATATTAAAACAAGGCTGAGATGGGTAAGAATGAAACCGGTCTGAAGGAAGGTGTTTTTCCACCGCTTGATGGTACAACAAATGAGGTTCGCACAAAGCAACACCAACAGGAATGAAAACCAATAGGAGTGGAAGACATTCGATAACTGCGTTATTCTGAAAAAAGTTGCCAGTCCGTACCCATATTTTGCCGTATATTCATCCATGGTCTTTTCTTGCAAGATCACCGTTCCCAGGATGCATGCCACGACCATGATCAAAATAATTACTACCGCAAGTTTGACCGAACAAAAAAAATCCCAAACTTTATTGGTATCCCCTTGTTCGTATCGGTTTGTCTTACTCTGAATGGTTTGCCTTGTGATATCTTTTCCTGCCGTCATTGTGAGAGGTCGGTTCTGTTTTTCATTTTTCATAAAATTATCAAACTGAAAATGACTAAAAATACCTTTTTTCTAAACTATAAACAATTTCAATACAAAAGATTGAACAAAGTAGTAAATACTTTTAATTCAGCTTTTAGAACCCTTGAAGTGACAGAGTCTGTTAACAGACTGGGGTTGTTTTGAAACTTGGTTTGCGAATTGTGGATAACACAGGTTTGATGTATCTGGTTATTTACATTACGACAATTACTAAACCAACGCTTCTTCCAATAACTTCAAGCTACTGGAAGAAACTATGTCCTCAAACAACTTATTTTTCTTCACTCTCTTCTGGTGTTTCAACTGCTTCTGTTTCCATGGGTGCTGTTTCAGCTGGTACCTCTTCTGGTTGTTCAACCAGTTCAGGTACTTTTTCAGGGGCAAGCGAAGTTCCTTTAGGGGGTAATGAGGTAACTGCTGTCAATATTAAAAACTCCACCCTCCTGTTTTCCTTCTTCCCGGCGGCGGTACTATTGGATGCGATCGGCCGATTCGGGCCGAACCCTGCAATATGAATCCTTCCTTCAGGAATGTTTTCACTCTTCGTCAAAAAATGAAATACACTTAATGCACGCGCAGCAGATAGATGGTGGTTTGAATCCCACAGATGCCTTGTTCTTAAAATAGGATCGGTGTCAGTGTGACCATCAATTCTGATGGAGATACGCGGATTCTCCTTAAGAAAAGTTGCCATTTTCCTCAAGGCCTTTTCTCCGTTGGGTTTTATTGTTGCGCTACCTGAGTCATAGAGTACTTTTTCAGGGAAGAGAAGTACCGGACCCTCAACAGTATCCCTGACGTAAACACCCTCACCAATTTGTTTTGCAAGTTTTCTGAGCTTGTTCATCTCCTCTTCACTTGTCTTAAGCTTATCCGATAAGGAAGAAAGCTGTCCTTTAAGTCTGGCGATTTCTTCAGATTGGTCTCGTATCGTGATCGCCTGTCTCCTGTTCAAATTTCTAAGCTCGCTCAACTCGGCACAACCTGACATCCCTACAAAGGCTACCAAAAGGAAAAACTTTACGTATTTCCCATATTTCGACATGTTTTTTCCTCCAGTTGGTGAGGCAGAATAAGATGTTAATAACGTTATGAAATCGCCGGAAATATCAGCAATAAAGTCAAACTATAACATGTGATATATCTGTTTTCAAGCGTTTTTTCTACGAATTTTATTTTTGTAATTATATTGAATATCTGGTTATTTGTAAACCTTATCGGGATCGAATATCTTACTTTCCGTGATCTGAAAACTATCTGTTTTTGGAATATACTCACGATAAAAACACGTTCTATAACCCGCATGACACGCAGCAACGTGTTGTTCCACAACGAAAACGAGGGAATTCCCTTCACAATCGAAAAACACCCTTTTTACCATCTGGATATGACCTGACGTCTCTCCTTTAATCATCAAACGGTTTTGGGAACGACGAAACACATGCACCTTGCCTGTTTCTATCGTCTTCTCAACGGCTTCTTTATTCATATAACACAGGGTAAGCACCTTTTCATCCAGCTCGTCTACTATTATCGAGGGAATGAGCCCCTTTTCATTAAAGTGTAATTTTTCCAACAGTTGCATAAGGTATCTCCTTTTATAGGGTTTTGTATAGATTATACCGGATCTGATAGCTTATATAAAAGCTTTTCTTTTTCTTAAAAAGCTGTGAACAATTGATGTTGGGTTTCGCTCACGCTCTACCCAACCTACCAACCCTGTCGACTGATTTCGATATTCAGATTCAGGATTCATTTTGTAATTTGGAAATTTGGTTCCCGGGATTTCTCAGACTTAAACGTTACAATTTTCTTGTATAAATTTTTGGCCGATTCTTCAGGATTATCGGCATGCATAATGCCAGAAATGACCGCAACACCATCTGCCCCTCCGGCTAAAACAGTTTCTATGTTTTTTTCATTGATTCCACCCAGCGCAATAAGCGGTATCTTTAGTTCAGTTTTTAGACTATAAATCTCTTCGGTCCCGGTAGGTTTCAGAAGCCCTGCCTTCGAAGGCGTATCAAAGACCGGTCCGAAGGTGATGTAGTCAGCCCCATAATCCTGGGCTTGCAATGCCTCTTGACGGCTATGGGCAGATATTCCGATAAGTTTTTGAGGACCAAGTAATTTTTTTGCGATATGAAAGGGAAGGGATT
>JBKBTA010000096.1:0-11142 GCA_046291035.1 Candidatus Brocadia sp. | reverse complement strand
GCTATCTAAATTAAATCTAAATATACAAAAATATCTTCCCCTGCTCATTTTATTTATTTCTTTGACCTGTTCTCTTCATTCTTAATTGCACGGTCTAAATAGTCCTGCCATTTGCTGCCGTAATGTCTTTCTAACCAGCTTTCGATATGCCCCTGCCAGAGATTATATGCTTGTTTTACACCTTCGATCTTTGGATGTACATTGGAGGTGTATAAAACGCAATCAGACCTAGGCACCTCCAGAAGGAAATATTCTGCAGGTTTTTCATTCCAGCTTGCACTAATCTTGACTATTTCTTTATATTGGCTTAACTTTTCTCTCGTCTCATGGGCAGTATAGCCAGGAAAAATCTTTCCAAGCAATCTAAGGTCATCCTTGATAGCGTAAAATAAACGGAAGACATGTTTATGTTTCAGCGTCAGATAATTTTCAGATGCAATGTATTCATTGTAAACGCACGGTGCAAGAATATCATGCATAAAACTATCGGCCTTATCCGGGAATTCCCTGCAGGTATATGGTCGACACCTCTTGCCAAAGATGCCGCATCTTAACAATACACGAAGAGTAGAGCCGTCCGGGGTAGTAAGCTCTTTCAAATAAAAATCCAGACATCGGCATGGATTGTATATAATATCCTTCGCCTGAAGGGCTGTATAAAGCAGTTTGATACCGGCAGTGGCATTGCCTCGTTTAAGAAAATGTCTCCACACGCCCAGATGTGTCTGTTTCCGAGGAATACTCATGAAGCAACATATCCCATCGGCGCAGATGTCACCGGTAAAATCTATATTCCTATTACAATCCGCTGTATTGAAATCTGTTTTCATAATGCAAAATTGCCGATGTTATTGTGATCATTGAGATTTAGAAAATTGAAATTTATTTGTAATTTGATGTTTGGTATTTTCACATTTTTTATTACTTTGTTTTGCGGCTTTGCCGCGCCAGGGAATCTAGTAATGCGAAATCGGTGTAATCTGTGAAATCTGTGGTTTCACGTTTTTTATTTACAGGTTTGAAAAATCGTCTTGCTCGCTTCTCGTTTAATGCTTGTGGATATGACCATGTCGATGTTCGTGTTCATGCACTATCTCGTCATGGCGATGACGATGCTGATGAACCAGATTATTTTTTAACAATAAGTCATAATTGTTCAATATTTCTTTATAATTACCTATTGCCACCGGCCTCTTTTCTTCGCTAAAAACGAGCACACGGTCTGCTATCTCATGGGTAAGAAAGATATCATGAGTGACAACCAAAAGCGTCTTTCCCTGGGATTTTAAGGTATACAGTATATTGATAAATTTCGATGAACTCCTTGGGTCCAGTCCAGTGGTGGGTTCATCCAGCAACAAAACCTTTGGATTCATAGACAATACTGTGGCAATAGCCGCCCGCTTTTTTTCACCAAAACTTAAATGATACGATGTCCGGGATCCGTAACCTTCCATACCAACCAGGGCTAACGCTTCCTGTGATGCCGCGATCACCCGGTTGCTATCCCATCCCAGGTTTAAAGGCCCGAAGGAGACATCATCCATAACGGTAGGACAAAATAGCTGATCATCAGGGTTTTGGAATACCATCCCCATCCTCCGTCTGATCTCTTTCATGTTCGTTTTGTTGAGCGTTAAACCCATGATCTCGATATGTCCGTCACCCTCCAGGATACCCATCAAATTCATAAACAGTGTTGACTTGCCCGTTCCATTGGCGCCGATGATAACCAGTGTCTCCCCTTCTTCCACATCAAAACTAACGTCCTTTAATGCCGTTGTCCCGTCCGGATAGCGGTAAGTCAGGTTTGAAACAATTATAATCCTTGCCATAGATGGACGTTATTTATTCTGGTGAACTCTATTTTATAGATGAGACCGGAAACAATACACATGAGCGAAACGATTATACCTGTTATAAATAAAAAATCTCTATAAGAAAACCTGAAACGTTTAACACTCCGCATTTCTCCAGTAAATCCGCGGAGTATCATTGCGCTATAAATCCGCTCAGCCCGCTCAAACGTCCTGATAAACAACACACCGATCATATATCCCAGTACCCGAAACTGCTCCGTATACCTCGAACCGAAATAACGCAGAGACCGTGCCCGCATTAGTCGTCTTGCCTCGTCTAAAAGCACAAAGACGTAGCGGTACATAAATGACATGAGCATAACCAGTAACCGCGGCAAACGAAGCAAGTCTAGCCCATGTAAGAAATCGGGAAAGGTTGTCGTTGAAGATGCAATCACGAGTAAAAGGACAGATAGACTCGATTTGATGATGATATTTAGAAATGTCCAGACGCCCTCATACGTAACGTCCAATTTCCAATAACCGATTTTTAACGACCAGCATACGTGTCCCTCCTTTACAAAAGGCACAAATATCGCAATGAAAAGAACAAATGGAATCAAGGCACACATTCTTTTCAATATCTGTCCGGGCGTAATCCGTGCGAGGAATGAAATTGCCAGTATTAACAAGAAGTAGAGCCCAAAATCCTTAAGACGCGTAATGGGGGTCAGTATCATGCAGAGAATAATGGCAAGAAAGGAAATAATCTTTGACCTTGGATCAAGGCTTTCCAATAAGCTATTGGTAAATCTCATAATATTTTAAGCATATAACTATTCCGATTCCACATGCCAGGAACAATGCGGAGGCAACGTACATTATCTTTACAGCAATATCAATCGATTTTACGGTTAATTGATTCTGAGCGTCCCCAATAAAGGGCTTTTCGACAACTTCACCCTGGTAGGTGCTTGGCCCCCCTAATTGTACCCCCAATGCCCCGGCCATTGCAGCTTCCGGAATCCCGCTATTGGGACTCTCATGCTTACGGCCATCCCGAAAGGCAATCCGTAAAGACCTTGTAAAACCACAGCCGCACAAAAATGAGGCCAGAGGAATTAATACCGCGCAAATTCTGGCTGGAATGTAGTTGGCTATATCATCCAATCGTGCCGAGGCCCAGCCGAATCGGATATATTTCTCGTTTTTATATCCCACCATGGAATCAAGTGTATTTACCGCCTTATAAGCCATTGTTGCCTCTGGCCCGCCAACAAAAAAATAAAATAACGGCGACACGATACCATCGACACTGCTCTCAGCAACCGTTTCCACGCATGCCCGGACAATCTGCTCTTCGGTTAAATGCCCTGTATCCCTGCCTACGATCTTTGACAATGCCTGCCGGGCTTGTATTAAATCATTTTTTTTGAGAAATGTCATTACCTTTTTTGCTTCATCGGCCAGACTTTTTACAGAAATTGCAAAATATACAATAACAGCCCCAACTATTATTTCACAGAGGAAACACCATTGCCTCACCACGAACACCACAGCGCAGGTTACCAGATAAGTCCCCAGTACAACAAGGGTAGTTAACAGTATCCCGCCTATGCGTTCAGGTACGGGTAATCTCCGTAACCGGGATTCCATACCCTCTATAGACCTCCCAATGAGTCGCACAGGATGATACGACCATTGAGGATCTCCGATAACAATGTCCAGGACATAGGCAACGGCTATTTGGATAAGACCGATAAGTGTGGAATTAATCATAGCGCAGAGTAGCCGAAAACGAATTCAAAAAAAAGGAGTCAGAAGGCAGAATTCAGCGGTCAGAATGGATTGCCCTTTACCAAGTAAAGTGCATTTTCGTTCTGAATCCTGAATCCTGGCAACTGACTCCTTTAAAAACACTCTTTGAGGCGGCAGGAGTTTACTCCTGCCGCCTCAATCACCACAATCACTATAATAATTATTCATTCTCAGATATGGCAAACCTTACAAACTATTCTTTCACTTCATAATCCGCATCGATAATTTCACCCTCTTCGCCTTCGCCCTTCTTTTCTTTTCTTTTCTTGCCTTCACCGCCTGGAGGTGGCGGAGGCTGTTCTCCCTTTTTGGCAGATTCTTGGTACACTTTCGCACTAATTTCGTGCAGGGCGCTTGTTAAAGCATCCATCTTTTGCTGTATATCTTTTTCATCTTCCGTTTTTATCGATTCTCTTAAATCTTTAATGGCAGACTCTATCTTTTGTTTTTGTGCAGCATCTATCTTCCCTGCCACGTCCTTTAAGGTCTTTTCCGCACTATAGGCCAGCGTATCTGCCTTGTTTTTTGTTTCAGCCCTTTCCTTTGCTCGCTTATCTTGATCTGCGTATTCCTGTGCCTGTTTGACCATACGGTCAATTTCTTCTTTACTCAATTTTGTTGAAGCCGTAATCGTGATCTTCTGCTCGTTTCCGGTGCCAAGATCTTTTGCATGAACATTAATAATACCGTTGGCGTCAATATCAAAAGATACCTCAATCTGAGGCACACCCCTTGGCGCCGGTGGAATATCGGAAAGGTGGAATCTCCCGAGCGTCACGTTATCTCTCGCCATCGCCCTTTCACCTTGAAGGACATGGACTTCTACACTGGTCTGGTTGTCCTCTGCTGTTGTAAAGACCTGGCTCTTCTTCGTAGGAATGGTGGTATTTCTCTCAATGAGACGAGTAAACACACCGCCAAGGGTTTCTATACCAAGCGACAGCGGTGTCACATCGAGGAGAACGAGGTCTTTAACCTCTCCGGACAAAACACCGGCCTGGATTGCTGCGCCCATGGCTACACATTCCATCGGGTCAATCCCACGTTCAATCTTTTTTCCAACATAATCCTCCACAAACTTCTGAACGATCGGCATACGCGTTGGACCACCTACAAGGATGATTTTGTTAATGTCATTTGGCGTTAATTTGGCGTCTTTTAATGCCTGTTCAATCGAATGTCCGCACCGATTAACGATCGGAGAAACCAATTGTTCCAGTTTTGCCCTGGTTATAGTGTGGGTAAAATGTTTCGGGCCAGTGGCATCGGCTGTAAGGAATGGGAGATTAATGTCTGTTGTCAGCGTTGTGGAAAGTTCTATTTTAGCCTTTTCCGCTGCCTCCCGTAATCTCTGCATCGCCATTTTGTCATTTTTCAGATCGATCCCGTATTCCTTCTTAAACTCAGCCACCAGATAATCGACTATAGCGTTATCCATGTCTGTACCACCCAGCTGGGTATCACCGCTAGTAGAAACCACTTCAAAGACACCCTGGCCAAAATCCATAATCGTACAATCTAATGTACCGCCCCCCAGATCGAATACCAGAATTTTCTGAGATTCTTCACCCTTATCCAATCCATAGGCCAACGATGCAGCCGTAGGCTCATTAATAATCCGAACAACATCCAATCCGGCAATCGTCCCTGCATCTTTAGTCGCCTGCCTTTGATTGTCGTTAAAATAAGCAGGAACCGTAATCACTGCCTTTTCAACCCTCTCACCCAGAAAGGCCTCGGCATCCTGTTTTATCTTCTGTAAAATAAAAGCCGAGATTTGTTGAGGAGTAAAGGTCTTGCCACGGATGGTGATTTTGTAGTCGGTACCCATCTTTCTCTTAAACGCAAAAACTGTACCCTCAGGGTTGCTAACGGCCTGCCTTCTTGCAGGTTCACCTACGAGTTTTTCTCCATCCTTTGTAAATGCAACATAAGAAGGAAATGCCTTACCACCAATTGTTGCACCTTCTGCACTTGGAATAATTGTGGGTTTACCGCCAATCAGCACGGCTGCGGCGGAGTTACTTGTTCCCAAGTCTATACCTATAATCTTTGCCATATCCTAACCTCCTTTTTCCTCTTCTGGCTTTTCCTGATTCTGAACGTTTTCCTTTATTGATTTCTGAGATACAACCACTTTTGCAGGTCTTAACACGAATGTATTCAATAAATACCCCCTTTGGATTTCTTCCAGTACGGTATCTTCCGGCACCTCATCGTTAACCTTCTGCATTAAGACCTCATGTTTATAAACATCCAGTGGTAATCCAACAGAAGGTATGGGTTCCAAACCTTCTGATTTTAAGATACGTGAAAATTCATTGTAAATCATTTTAATCCCATCAAAAAATTCATTTCCGGTTGTATTTTTTGAAGTACAGACCGCCTTTTCCAAACTCTCATAAACATCCAACAGCTTTTTGATCAGTGATTCAGAAGCTGTACGCTCAATTGTCTGGCGTTCTTTTGCAGCCCATTTTTTATAATTATCAAAATCAGCCGCAAGTCTTCTCATCGAGTCCTGGAGCTCATCAACCCTTTTTTTACTTGCCTCCAATTCCTGTTTCAAGGATTGAATTATTGCCTGTTGTTCTGCAAATAACACCTCGGATGCCTGTACAACCTCTACTTTGTCGGACGGGTTGGTATTTTTTTCAGCTTCATTTGACATAATTATCTTACCCTAAATAATCTTCACGAAATACCGCTTTTGTAAATCCATTTTACAAAGTCCGTAATTATAATACAATAATTAAAATAAGGCAAGTCCAGTAATACTCTCAATTTCTGTTTTATCTTCCACTTGTTCCCAAACAGAGTTTGGGAACAAGCGAATTTTGAATTACGAAATTTGCAACAATTCAGTTTTCATATCCTTCGTTTTCGTTACATCCCACCTTCCCTTAAGATCTTTGTAAGCATCGATACCTGACTGGAAGGTATATTGGTTGCCTGTAATCCTTTCACGGTTGCCTCAATATCATAGCGAACCCGTTTTATCTCAACACGACCGTCCTCCCAGACGGCATACGATGCCAGTGGAACACCATCACGCGGCTGACCAACACTCCCGGGATTTATAACAGTTATACCATCTATCTTGCGCACCATGGGCAGGTGGGTATGGCCAACAAAGACGATATCCGCTTCGACATCCTTTAACTCAGTCTTCCATTGTTCGTCAGAGACATCGGTCCTGAGATATTTATACATATCGCCGCCAGGTGACCCATGTGACAAAAGAAATTTCTTTCCTTCTACCTCTATATTTAACGTAGTCGGTAAATTACCAAGGAAGTCTTTTTCACCCTCATTTAAGGCCGCCTTCGTAAAAATCTTCCCCGCATCACTTAGTTCTTTATACTTTATAGAACACCCGCAGTCCATATTCCTGCCAATGGCATTATCATGATTTCCACGAACCACCTTATCTGTTAGACCTCTGATTCGTTCGATACATGCACCAGGATATGGCCCGTAGTTCACCAGATCTCCCAGGCAAAAAACCATATCGGCTTTTTCACGTATGGCATCCAGAGCGGCTATATTGCCATGAATATCGGATAGTATAAGTATCTTCATACACAGTATTTCCCTTGCCTTACAGTAAATAAATATTATAAAATCACAAATTATACCGATATAAACATTTGTAATCAAGGCATATCTGAATATCATTTATATATGCCGTTAAGCAAGGGCTACTTCGGTATAATTGTCACCCCCTGACCCGCACATGTCGAAAAATGTAGCAAGATATTTATTTCGCTGTCCGGCGAAATGTAGGGGCGGAGTTAGCCCGCCCCCCTACACAATGGTTGGCGTCTATGACCTTTTATTAAAAAATCCTTTTACCTGGAGTTTAAATAAATGAAACTAGCTGAAAATCTTGTGACCTTTCGTTTAAGACTGAAAAATATCCCCGGCACATTAGGTAAGGCACTTACTGCCATTGGCAAACAGGGTGGAAGTATGGGCAATATCCAGATCATCAAGGCAGATAAGGAATTTAAGATTAGAGATCTGGCCGTTTATGTCAGTACGGACAAGCAGGTCAAAGAGATTATGGATGCCCTTTCGGCTATCGGTAAGGACGTTGTTGAGGTCCTCAGTGTCAAGGACAAGGTCTTCGAACTTCACGAAAAGGGAAAGATTTTTTTGTGCAATCGCATCAGCATCACTACCTTTGAAGACCTCTCACGGGTTTATACACCCGGCGTTGCAAAAGTATGCAAGGCCATCCAGGAGAGACCGGAACTAGCCATGGAATATACTATTATCAAGAATACGGTCGCTGTTGTCACAGACGGCACAGCCATCCTGGGATTAGGTGATATTGGCCCTGTCGCTGGTATGCCCGTTATGGAAGGTAAGGCTATGTTATTCAAGGCATTTGGGAATATCGATGCATTCCCTATTTTACTAAACACCAAGGATGTAGATGAAATAGTGAAAACGATTATTACCATTGCACCCACCTTTGGGGGCATTAATCTCGAAGACATCTCAGCCCCCCGCTGTTTTGAGGTTGAAAAAAGATTAAAGGCAGCCTTAAATATTCCCGTCTTCCATGATGACCAGCACGGCACAGCGGTAGTCTGCCTTGCCGGTCTTATTAACGCATTAAAGGTAGTTGGGAAAAAGATCGAAGATATTTCGGTTGTAATCAGCGGCGCGGGTGCAGCTGGAACGTCGATTGCCAAAATACTCCTCAGCGCCGGAGCAAAGAATATCGTGGTCTGCGATACTTCAGGAATTATTTACAAAGGCAGAACGATTAATATGAATCCCGCCAAAAATGACCTGGCGCAAATTACAAATCCGGATAATGAAAAAGGGACGATTGCTGATGCGATGCGGGGAAAGGATGTTTTTATTGGTGTCTCCGGGCCAAATGTCATTACGAAAGACATGGTAAAAACCATGCGTAAAGACCCCATCGTATTTGCCATGGCAAATCCCAACCCTGAGATCGAACCGGATTCGATTGAGGGTATCGCAAGAGTTATCGCTACCGGCCGTTCAGATTATCATAATCAGATTAATAACGTACTTTGTTTTCCGGGTCTTTTCAGGGGGGCGTTAGATATTGGGGCAACAACGATCAATGACGAAATGAACATGGCGGCGGCATACGCCATTGCAAATACCATTGATGGAGAATATCTATCTGAGGACTACATTATTCCAAGCGTCTTCAATGAAAAGGTTCATAAAGAGGTAGCCAAAGCTGTAGCTGACGCTGCAATGAAAAGTGGCGTGGCTACCCGACAAATGCTTTAGCGAATACATTCCATCTCTACGTTAACGCCCTGAGAACTTAAATCAATTTCAACAGGGCTAATCTTCTGTTTCTTGTCGTCATACAATAATCTTACTTTAGGTTTCGATAACTGGTGCAAATTCAACGATGCCACAACACCTGTGAAATCCTTATAGGCGCCGTTTTTGATCTTCACTTCAAAACCTACCGGATATTTAGGTACGGTGCTCAAAAAACAATCCACCAATTCTTTATTGAACTGTGACCCCGCCCCGGCTTTTATGAGTTCAAATACCACGTCTGGTGGCAACCCAGGCCGATAAGGCCGATCTGAACTACAGGCATCATAAACATCTGCGAGCGCTGCAATCTCTGCAATCATAATCATCTTCTCTTGCTCGGTATAAGTAATGCCCTTAGTATCAAGTTTATTTGTTCCTTTCAAGCCCCGTGGATAACCCGTACCATCCTGCCTTTCATGGTGCTGATAAGGAATGTGCGCAGAAACTATTCCAATTTTTTGAATGTCCTTGAGTAATTCATATCCGTAAGTCGTATGGAGCTTTACCATTTCAAACTCCTCTGCCGTTAATTTCCCGGGCTTATTAATTATCTTTTCGTCAACGAAGATCTTTCCAATATCGTGAAGAAACTCACCAATCGCAATCTGCATCAATTTTTCTTTCCCAAGTAGCAATTTTTTTGCAATGATAAGGGCTATTATAGCCGTATCAACTGAGTGTTCGTACGTATAGTTATCAAAGCTCTTTATTGAATTTAATCCCGACAAAATATCCTGATTCATGATTTCATCGAGAAAATAGTTAATATCGTTACACAGTTGTTTAAAGGCATGGCTTTCCTGAAACGACTTTTTGACCTTTGGCGTGTTAATGCATTTTATAACAGACTCGACAGTATCAGCTTCTATGTTTGCTATGGAAGACTGCGTTACTTTGTACGTTCTAAAGATGTCTTTTGTAGACATAATACGGATTTTATCAGATATCGGATCTTCAAGGACAATATCCTCCGTCTCTTTGTCATCTATATAGATCCTGATAAATCCCCTGTTTTTCAGCAGTTTAATATACGTATCTGTTAACACCACCCCCCTGTTTAATAGTACCTCATAGTTATATCCATAAATCGTTTTAGCGAGAACCATACCTGGTTCCGCATTATCTATATTGATCCTTCTCATAATTATTACCTTGCTAGAAAAGAAGCTCCATACCTTCTCCTGCTGCGAAGCACCCCATGTTCAATACCTTATCTCATAAATTAGGTTGGGTTTTAAAAGACAAAAACCCAACAACTCTCTTGTTATCCCGAACGAATGTATGGAATTTTGACATTGTAAGATATCTCTTTGCGATAATGACAAGTATGGATGGTGCGTAGGACGTACCCTACAGGATTAAAATTCCTGACGTTAACATAAATTTTTAACTTTGTTTCAAATTTTCATTACTCTATTATCGGACGATATTGGATTTTCGTTAGAATATATTGCTTATAAGTAATAATTTTTATTTAGATGCCACAGTCACATTAGACTGTCTGGTTTATTCACAAAATTTCCCATTTTCCTGACCGATTTTCATGCGGGTACCCCGCCACTCGTGCCGGCCAGAAAGATAATTGATTACGGAAGATACTGTCATAGCAAGATAGAACCCTCCAGCAACGGGTAATGTAAATGCCCTCAAAACGCTTAAGCCAAAAAAGCGTAATGTCGGCACATATGTAAGTGCCATTATCAGAAGGGAAAGACTCGAGGACAAAATTGTCACTTGCAAGGCGGTTCCGGCCACAAATGTACATACACCTATCACGGGCACTACAAACAAAGTGACTAGTCCCAGTACAGTTCCAACCAAAGCCAACCATGAATATTTCAATTGTGCAAAGGCATTGCGTGCAACCATATTCCAGACATCGCAAAGACGATAATAAGGACGGACACTTACAACCGATTTCGTCAGTGAAAGAGAGAGGGGCATCCCGGCATCTTTGATTTTCCTGGCGAGTGCAATATCGTCTATCAAGGAGTTAGAATATCCGGCTATACCACCGATTTTATCCAGGGCTTGACGTGAGATGAGTATGCATCCACCTGCAGCCGCTGATACTTTTGAACGCAAGTTCTGTACCAGCTTAAATGGATACAAGGCGTGAAAGAAGTAAACAAAGGCGGGGATCAGCAAACGTGCCCACAGCCCCTGCGTATCCAGCAAGGCCATCAATGAAACCATTACC
>JBKBTA010000095.1:0-11153 GCA_046291035.1 Candidatus Brocadia sp. | reverse complement strand
TTGGAAGCATATGCCAGTCCGAAGAGGGCGCTGAGGATGTTGCCAAAAACGTCTATCTCTTCTCCACAGAAAGAAAAATTCACGAAGCTGAGATAAAAATCGCGGCGCCTTGCCCTGTTCCTGATATAGTGCATCAGGATACGCACCCGCCTGTGTTCCGGTACTGCCTTATCAAAAGGAAAGAATATGGTTTTGAAATAATGTCTCGTCCTATCGGCAGTGGAAATTTTGTACAGTTTTTTTACATGATACCACAGGGCATTGGAATAAAGCACAAAGCCAGACCTTGGCATAATATCCGCCCAATCGCTTGCCTCATTCTGCTGCAACAGGAATACCCCCTGATGTTCCTGGCAAAAAAGCCAGTTAAGGGCACGGTCTGTCGCCGTGCGTAACTGCTCCGCAAACTGTTCTTCGGGAAAGAAACGGTCGTAAAAGTTTATGGCGATCAGCCACCAGAGTGTGGCATCAATGCATCCCGAATACCAGAAATCGACCTCTTTGACTTCGGGTTTTACGTATTTTGGAATCTGTCCGTTTGGTGCCTGGTACTGTGCCAGGGTGAGGATGCTTGTCTTTGCATTGTGCACAAGTTCCCGGTCTTTCGACGCAATCATCCCCAGTGAGCAGATGGCTGCATCACGCCCAAAAATGCTGGCATAGGACCTATCCACGGCTTTTTTGGATTTTGCACACGCAATAATACCGGCAGGGGTTTTATTGTTTTTTAATAATCGTAAGGAACGAGTGTAACATTCCCAAATAAGGTCTTCTTCAACGGCGGCTGAGGATTTCTGATTGTTCATCCGATCTATTACCACTTGCTGTTTTTTATTGAACGACAATGACTCTTCATATTATACTACACAAGATATTGAGACTGGATGTCTTTTCTGTATAATAAGTATTATGTTTATATTCCCGCACTTTATAGTCAGCGAAAATAAAAAGCAAACTAATCCCCCTTTACTAAAGTGGGATTAATTTAAGTCGTTCACTATAGTAAGCAAGCAAAACAAATATAACCTGAAAAAGTTTTAACGACATTGATAGACAACTGTTAATTTAGGAAAAAACCAATAATGAAACATATTGTAGAACTAGATCTGATGGCAGTAAATAACCTGCTCCAGGACCTGACAGCCGCGGAGCGGATCCGATGGGCAGTGGAAACCTTTGGCAGGGATGCCGTGCTGTTGAGCAGCATGCAGAGTTCTGCCTCTGTGCTGATGCATTACTTTTATAGCATGGAACTGGAAAATGAGATACTCTTCGTAGATACAGGATATCATTTTCGCGAAACTTTGCAGCTTCGTGATGAATTCATGCGACGTTATAAGCTAAATATTGTGACGTTGTATCCCGAATTAACCCCGGAGCAACAGGAAAAGAAATTTGAAAGGAAATTATACCTCTTTGTCGATGGCCAGAAAGAATGCTGTCGCCTGCGCAAGACAGTTCCATTCCTCAGCCATATGAAGCAGTACGGACGCAAACTTGCAATGGTTGGTTTACGTCGCAGCGAAGGAGGCCGGCGCGCCAAATTGAACCCTCTTTTACAAGATCCACGTACCCATGGATATACCCTGCATCCGATATTCGACTGGACGGACGAGCAGATTCAGGCATACCTTCAGGAACATGATGTTCCTGTACATCCCCTGCATAAGCAAAACTATCCCAGCATTGGATGCGAGTGCTGTACCACACCGGTCGAACCGGGTGAAGACCCACGAGCTGGCCGATGGCGTCATCTGGTAACTGCAGGTGATGAAGGACCGAGGTACTGCAACATTAATTGTTCAGATGGCGCCGGGATTTGATACCGGCTGACGGAAGTCTACATTCTTTTTGAATCGGGAGGGCCTTATATGGAATACGTTAATATCGCAGGAACGGAATTACGTGCTTCACGAATTGGTTTGGGAACATGGGCTATCGGCGGCTGGATGTGGGGAGGCACCGAGGAGCAGGCAGCGATCAGCACCATCCATAAGGCACTTGAACAAGGGATCAATTTGATTGATACCGCGCCAGTTTACGGACAGGGTCGTTCGGAAGAGATCGTTGGAAAGGCGATAGAGTTGTACGGTAAACGGAAGGACGTTATTATAGCCACAAAAGTTGGTCTAGAGTGGCATGACACAAAGGTCTTCCGCAACTCTCAAAAAGATCGAATCTTTAAAGAGATCGAAGATTCATTGCAGCGCTTGCGCACCGAAGTCATCGATATCTACCAGGTACACTGGCCTGATCCCCTGGTTCCCATTGAGGAAACCGCTGATGCTATGCAACAGCTTTATCGCCAGGGGAAAATCCTCGCTATTGGTGTGAGCAATTACTCACCGAAACAGATGGATATCTTCCGCCAGGTCGCTCCACTGCATGTTGTGCAACCGCCGTATAACTTATTCGAGCGCCAGATAGAACAGGATGTACTGCCTTACGCCCGCCGGCACAACCTGACTACGCTAACTTACGGTGCCCTGTGCCGGGGATTACTCACCGGGAAGATGAAATCCGATACGGAATTTACTGGAGACGACTTGCGAAAGATAGATCCGAAATTTCAGCAACCGCGATACGGTCAGTACCTTGAAGCCATCGCACAGCTTGAGCATTTCGCCCGTGAACGCTTTAATAAGAGTATTCTGGCCCTGGCAGTCCGCTGGTTGCTTGATCAGCCTGGCGTGAGCATAGCCCTATGGGGTGCACGCAAACCCGATCAGTTGGACCCTGTAGTAGATGTGATGGGTTGGACAATTGATGATACGTCGCGCCAGACTATTGATCAAATTGTGAAAAAGGTTGTCAAGGAACCGGTCGGGCCGGAATTTATGGCGCCACCATCGCGCGCGGCCGTTGCGTAAAAAAGTAATGACAACAGGAACTGATGTTTTAAAAAGGCATGGCTTCGTCGTAAACCCCGCCGGACTGCTTAAAGGTCTTTTTTTATAAATACGTATTTTTGAAATTAAAATTCAGATACTCGAATTCAATCTTTTCCGCCTTTTCAAAAGTTGAGAACGCCTCTTTGATATCGGTTGCCCAGAGTATAACAGGGGAATAATAGTACCATGCAAAAAATATTTTGACATTTTCAGCAAAAATGGTATCTCTTCCGACTCGTTCGGGTTAGTATTATTCCCAAGGCAAAATCCAATTTTTTATCACTCATCATTATACACCTAGCAAACAAATGAACACATCCCTTATAGAAAAATTTATTGAAAAAATAACACAGGACAAAAAAGATCATCTTGAGCGTTTTTACGAAATCTTTTCAGCACGGGGATTTTTAATGGAATTGGATAGGGCTTCCGGAAAAATACGATTGAGTGATGATTCCCATAGAGAGGATGGGGAATTCCTTGAAGTATTGCAGAATATTGATTATAAAAAGATTTATCATAAACCGCATCAGGACGCTATTGATAAACACAATAACGAAGGTATTCCTAAGAGACGGCATATATATTTTGACCATATTAATATCCAATTGTTTGATATAAATAACCCTAAATATTTAATTGAGCTATTTACAAATGAGATACCTGTTGATCTTTTTCGTTTAAATTGGGAACGGGATCGGTATGGTAAATTTGATGAATTTAAGACATGCGATCAGCTTCCTGCGATACGAGTATATGATTTGGAACCTTTCATAGCACGCCTGGTAAAATCAATTTCTTCCCTTGGTATCTCTACATGGTCATCCTGCGAAGGTCATTGGGGTGAACCTGCTTATATAGTCTTTGATGGCAGGCATCACCGTCTCTGGTTTCAGGCGATCTTCAACAAATTTATTACAAGGAAGTTAAATCTGGTATGCAAATGGGACTGGTTGGGGTGGGATGAGCGTTGTTCCATAAGAAGCCCGAGTGGTAATCTTCTCGAATTGTACATGGAAATTCAGGATGTTGCACGGTTAATTTATAATTATAGGATTTCTTTAAGAAATATAAAAAAGCAGGTAGGCTCCCTTTTAACAGGCAAGCATAAAAATATGAATCAGAAAGAACTTCTTAATACTTTCGAGGGTTACTTTGAGGAGTCCATGTCAAAATCAATCAAACATTCGTAGATTGGTAATAGTTTACCGCCGGGTACGCAGATATCCCCAATAAAATTGGGGGGTTAAGGAATAGAGAAGACAGGATGTTAAGTCTCCCAACTTCCCATCTTCCTATTTTCATTTCTTACCATCATGTCTTCCTTTACGTTCTCAGTGTCCTCGGTGGTTTATCTTTTTTACAAAATAACCGTATTGCCTTGCAGGCGTTTTGAATCGCATGATCAATTTGCAATTTATCCTTTGGCTCTAACGGTTCAAAAAAAGATTTTTTTCCAATGATATCAGTTACGTATAAAAGGGCGATTGCCTTTTTCTGGATGTGTCGAGCAGCGCTGAAAAAGGCCGAGCATTCCATATCGATTACCTCAATGCCTTCTTCATCAAAAAATTCTTTGTAAGATTCCTCACACTTCAAGGATCCTATACTCATCCCTATAACGGGCTGGATTTTTTGGTTCAGATCATGAGTCAAAAAAGACTGAAATAACGTTTGGTCAGGATATTGGGTAGTAATCTTATTCGTATGCCTTAAAAGAGTATCCGTAAAACTTTCAAAAGATAAACACGCCTTCGGACAAACAAGACTACCAATGGTTAACCGTTCTGTTTCATGAACCAGACCACAGGCGCCAAAATAGAGGATCTCTTGGCAATTTGTCTGTTCCAGGGATAACAGGGCGTCACCAACAAGCAAGGTACCAATGCCCGCCTTAATAAAAGTAAACTTATTGGTATTTGCTGTTGCATAAAGCTCGCCCCTTTTCAACCCTTCAATCCCAAGTGCCTTAAGAAGACCAGGCATAAGAAAAGGAACCACTACACAGGTCTTTTGAATAAATGACGGCTCTACACCAAATAGGGTCTTAAAGTTTACCATAAAAATCTACCGCAAAAGCACAAAAAGCCCAAAGAAAATGGCAAGAAAAGGGGAAACTGGTGAATTTGGCAGTAGAATACCCAAACTTTCAAACTTACGTGAAGCTAAAAACTCTGTATACCACCGTATCCTTTATAGCCAGTTTTACAAAATCTAATTTTATATATCGCTATACTCCTTGACAATAAAAATCATTTAAGATATAAAGTGGATAACTTAACTTCTTCTCCTTTTCAGGCAAGGTCTTACTATAATAACTATTTACGATAAAAACCGAGTAAAAATAACAGCAATGGATAACTATATTCATCCGGAGAACGCCATACCGCTACTTGAAGAGGCACACGAGTTAATGAAAGAGAGTTTTACCGTTTCGATGGTACTGGCTCTTGCAAAGGCACAATTGGCTTTTGACTCAGATTGGTACAAAGTATGAAAATGATTGAAAGGGTCCTGGAAAACAGGGATCTCAGACCGGATTTACACCCTGATGCGACAAAAAATAATTATGGACTATATGATTTTATACAAGGATTATTGTGAATGATTCATGAGGAAAACAACGATGTCATTCAATGTATTTATTACCAGACAAATTCCTGAAGAAGGCGTTGCTCTACTCAAAAGGTTTTGCAAAATAGTGGAGGTAAACCCGTTTGACCGGTCATTAACCTATGATGAACTTCTGAAACTGGTAAAAGGAAGGGATGCAATTCTTACTATGCTTTCGGATAAGGTAGATGAGCGTTTGATAAACGAGGCAAAGGGTTTGAAAATTATCGCCAATTACGCGGTGGGATATGACAATATCAATGTCAAGGCCGCCACTGCAAGGGGCATTGTGGTAACTAACACCCCTGGCGTGTTAACAGACAGTACGGCTGATATGGCCTGGGCACTGCTTTTTTCCATAACCCGGAGAATTATTGAGGGTGATAGGCTTACCCGTGCCGGTAAATTTACAGGTTGGGCACCTATGATGCTGCTTGGGGGGGACCTCGTGGGAAAAACCCTGGGCATTATTGGTGCCGGCAGGATTGGAACGGCTACGGCCATGCGGTCACGTGGATGGAATATGAGGGTGCTTTATACGACGCAAAGTAGCAGAAATGCCGTATTGGAAGAAATGCTCGGCGCTAAAAGGGTAGACTTAGAAACATTACTAAAGGAGTCGGATTTTATTTCTATTCATGCCCCGCTTTCTGAAAAAACCAGACACTTGATCGGGTCACACGAATTCTCACTGATGAAGAGAACGGCATACCTTATTAACACAGGACGGGGTGCTGTAATTGATGAAGAGGCTTTGGTACATGCCTTAAGGAATAAGCAGATTGCAGGGGCAGGGTTGGATGTTTACGAGGAAGAACCGAAATTAACGCCGGGGCTTACAGAACTGGATAACGTCGTCCTCGCACCACATCTGGGCAGTGCTACGGTGGAAACGAGAACGAAAATGTCTCTTATGGCTGCTGAGAATATTGTTGCCATCTTAAATAATCAAAAGCCGAATAATTGTGTAAATCCTGAAGTGCTTACACATTGTGGTTAGAAGCGTGTTGCAAGTTATGTATAGGATGGATTAAGGCGTTGGTTTTTACGCCGAATCCCCCAATAATATTTTCTGGATAATAGCAGAGCGGATGCCGAGAATGAACTATGATTAAGATACGGAAGACAAAGGATACGGATTTTGAAGACGTATGGGATATTTTCCATCAGGTAGTAAAAAGGGGTGATACCTTTGCCTTTGATCCAAATACAAATAAAGAGGATTGCAGAACATTATGGATGTCGCCTTCTGTTCATACGTACGTTGCAGAGGTACAGGATAAAATTCTCGGAACATATATTCTCAGAGAAAATCAGCCTGGTCTGGGTGCCCACGTTGCAAACGCGGCTTATATGGTACATCCGGATGCACGAGGGCAGGGCATAGGTAAGACCCTGGGGAACCATTCCATAAAGCAAGCAAGGAAACTGGGCTTTTCTGCAATACAATTTAATTTTGTTGTGAGTACAAATATTGTTGCAATTCAATTATGGTTAAAACTTGGATTTAAAATTGTGGGTACCGTGCCGAAGGCGTTTAATCACAGAAAACTTGGGCTGGTTGACATTTATATTATGCACCGGTTTGTGTAAAATCCCTCGTTTAAAATTTTTTCATTGCCGTAGATAACTCATATGTTAATACCATTACCCTTTCAGCCTCTTCGATTGTTAATGTCCCTGTCCCACAACTGGGAGTGATGATTGATCTTTCTTTAATTAATGTCCGCGAAAATCCTTTATCGATGAGGAACTGAATGCCTCCTTCCAGCTTTTTCACCAGATCATTTACTGATACCCTGGTTACCTTTGGAGAAGTTGGGACAATACCCCACGCCAGGTAGCCGCCTCTGTCGAGGAATGCCTTTATTTCTCGCCAGTACATCAGATACTTATCCATAAACTCGTACGCGTCAAAACTGATAATGTCTACCTTAGAATCCATGAGCATGGCCCAGTCTGTGTTGCCACAACAATGAGTGCCTGTTAAACCACCATGGGCTTGAACGGTTTCATATACCTCATTAAGGGCACTGATTGCCCTTTCCCGGCTGATGTTCATAAATGCCGAACCAAAGCTTGTCAGGTATGGTTCGTCGGCAAAGATAATGACCGGTAAGCCATATTGTGATAGTTTTGTAAACTGCCAATATGCCTTCATTGACATCAGCTTGATGATCACATCAAAAAATTCCTCGCTGTACAGGGCCGTAATACCAGAGGAAAGTTTTAAAGAGCCTGCCAGGGTGATCGGGCCAACTACCTGCCCTTTGAGCGCACGGAAGGATGTTTGGGGTGATTTGTTGAGTCGATTAATCATTGCATAAAATCCGGCTGCACATTCAGGGCTTATCTTGAACAAATCCGGGTCATTCTTTAAATACACCTCATAAAAGCTTGCCAGCGCACCTGACGTATCTTGAGAAACGTCAATACTAACCGTCTTCCCATCCGAATCGATTGTAATACAAGGCAACCCTTCCGTGTACTGGATGCACATATCTTCCTTGACACTTAGCTTTGGTAGCTGAGGCCAGCAAGGGATCTCTGGAAGCGATTTAAACATGAGCTCACATGCCGCTTCGATATCTGTATGCGGAAGACTGCCAATGGCAGTAGCAGAAAAATTGCCTTTTAAAGTGGTCGACATGTGTACTCTATTTATTTTTCCATAAGAAAAAGACCTATGACTAAGGACTGCACGGTTTGCAAAGATTTAATTTGTTTCATCCACATCAATCAAAATCACCTCTACATGAATAATTTGAGTTGGTGTGGACTTGTTCCAAGTTTTACAATCTGTGGATGAATATTTGTCTTAGGAGCGTCAGGATCATAAACTGCACGATTCATTGGTCTTATGGACAATGCTCCTCTCTCTGCTAGATGAATACGATCCCTTGCGATTTTTACATATTCAGGCATAATCTCAGCACCAATGGCTTTTCGGTTATGCATTAAAGCGGCAAAAGCTGATGTTCCCACTCCAATAAATGGGTCTAGTATCCAATCATGCTCGTTGGTCATCGAAAGTACCATACGTTCGATCAATTCGACAGGAAACTGACATGGATGAATAGTCTTTTCTATATGGTTTGCTTTTACGTTAGGAATCTCCCATCTGCAGATGGGTCAAATTCTGAGGTTATTTTTACTTTATTCACAGAATATTTACCTTAGTTTAAGATATAAAAAGGTAACATTTTGAATTCCAATAATACTGTAGAATGAGGATAGGGTCAAGAAAAAGTCCTTTTGTAGATTGACTAAAAAATTATTTTGGCATTTTTTTGACTGAAAGTAGCAACGGAACCGAGGCAAGCTGTATAACAACTGAGAATGCAATAAGAAACGTGAGGGAAAAGTCGTAGAGAACCCCCATTAATGCACTGCCGAGAAACCAGAATATGCCATACCCGGTATTGAAGATACCATATCCCGCGCCGCGCCTGGTTATGGGAACCATTTCTGCAACAGCCGCCCTCATTATGGATTCCTGTGCCCCCATACCCATGCCCCAGAGTGCTACTCCAATAATGGCAACGGGGAAGTTCCCCCAAAAAACCAGCGGGGCAAAGAGCATGGAAAAGAGAGAAGTAATGGCCAGTATAGAAATGCCGTTGCGGTCGAACAGATATCCGAAGAAAAGTGCTGCGATGGCATCGACCCCCATTGCAATAGCGTAAAAGAGGGGAATCCAGGCGTCTGAAACAACTGATACCTTTTTGAAGTGATAGGCAATGAGCGGAAAGTCCGCATAACCTGCTGCAATCAATGCAACAGCAATAAGATAAACCCAGAATTTTTTGGGGAATCCCTTCGTCTCCAGCTCAGGCTGACCCACTTCTAAATTTCTCGGCTGAGGATATAACCACCTGGCCGTTACGAGTACGCTAATAGCCATGATAGCAGGTACAAATAGGATAATGTAGCTTGTCCGATAACTTTCCCTGAAATAAAGAACTCCAGATATCGTGAGGGGACCCAGCACCGCCCCAATTTGATCTAATGCCTCGTGCAATCCAAAGCCTTTTCCTCTTCCCATCTCCTTTGTTGCGTGAGAAAGCATCGCGTCACGTGCCGGGGTTCGAATTGCCTTTCCTATACGTTCAGTGATCATGAGCATGGCAGCGATTTCCCAACGTCCAGCCAGGGCCAGGGCAGGCACAGCCAGCATATTCAAGGTATAGCCAAATAACGTAATCGCCCAGTATCTCCCTATCCTGTCGCTAATGTAGCCTGAGACAAGCCTCAGGCTATATCCGATCAATTCCCCGAATCCTGCAACAAATCCGACTGTCGTTGCGCTTGCACCGAGCAAGGCAAGATAGGGACCATTTATACTACGGGCACCTTCGTACGTTACATCCGCAAAGAGGCTCACAACACCAAGTAAAACGATAAAATTCAGGGCAGTTGCTTTTGTGCGATTCGTGTTACTGATGATTGGCTGTGATTGGTTTTGCATTTAGATATTTGAATTTCGAATTTGTTAAAAAACGGTTACACCGCTCTAAGATAATTTTTTCCTTATAACAATAATGATCTGTGTTCATATCAAAGTGGCATATACTAATAAATTTAAAATGTTGAGTCAAGCAAGTTAAAGATGTTATAGTATTCTGCTGTAAAATTTTGGTAGCGTTGTCAAGTGGAGACCTGACAATCTAGTATTGAGCAGCAGGTTGGCATGGATAACCCTGAACCTGAAATAAAGTAAAGATTTAAAATAGTTTTATTTTTTAGCCAAAAGTACGAAGTTTTATGGGTGAATTCTCGTTCATAGAATGGATTCGGAAGCGGCAGAAACGACGTAAAGACGTTATGCTGGGTATAGGAGATGATTGTGCAATACTCGATGTTTCTGCGGATAAGTTGTGCCTCATTACGACAGATATGTTAGTTGATGGTACACATTTCGATCTCAAAAAGTGTACCATTCAGGACGTCGGCAGGAAGGCAATTGCCTGCAGCATCAGTGATGTGGCGGCCATGGGGTGTCAGCCCACTGTTGCTGTAATCTCTATTTGTTTTCCTGTTCATACCACAGAAAAATTTGCGAGGGAACTCTATAAAGGTATATGGGATATTGCAGATAAGTATACTATCGAGATTGTAGGCGGGGATATCATCAGTGGCCGCAGTCCTCTCTGTATCAGTGTTACCATGTTGGGGAGGGATGATGGACTAAAACCCCTCAGGCGCTCAGGAGCAAAAGCAGGCGACATGATACTGGTAACGGGGGAACTGGGAGGGTCGATTCTTGGTAAGCATCTTCATTTCGAACCGCGGTTAAAAGAGGGACTTGCTTTGAACAAAAACTTTACGATTCATGCCATGATTGATATCAGTGACGGATTGACGGCAGATTTGAATCACATCCTGGAAGAGAGTGGTGTGGGAGCCGTTCTGTATGAAGATCGAATTCCCATCTCTCACGCAGCGGTGGAATTATCAAGGAAAACTGGGCATACACCGCTTTACCATGCCTTATCTGACGGTGAGGATTACGAATTGTTGATGACATTATCAAAAGCTTGGGCAAAAAGGGTCCTGTCGTCTGGTTTGCTTACAGAGGTAAAGGTAAGTTGCATTGGGGAGATCGTTAAAGGAAGCGGTATTCAGATGAAGTCTTCCGGTGGTAATATC
>JBKBTA010000094.1:0-11254 GCA_046291035.1 Candidatus Brocadia sp. | reverse complement strand
ACGGTTCTGAAAAAGCCAGTTTATTTTCTTTCTTTTTTACCTGATACTATTTGCATTTATGCTTGACGTAGCCCTGCTAGAATTCTATTGACTCATAAAAAATGAGATGATATACTTTAAAATCTCATATGGGCGATTAGCTCAATTGGCTAGAGCACTTGCCTTACAAGCAAGGGGTCATAGGTTCGAGTCCTATATCGCCCACCATTATTGTCAACACAAATTTCGCAATCGATGAAAATTCTGGGGCCGTAGCTCAATTGGTTAGAGTACCAGACTGTCGATCTGGATGTTGCGGGTTCGAGTCCCGTCGGCCTCGCCATGTATGGAGTAAAAGCCTGGTTTCAAAGACATTTTAAAAACCAGGCTTTTTTCTTTTCTTAATCGGAATAATTGCAGAATTGCTTACACCATCGGAAGTCGGTATAAAGTTTAGCTGGCATAATCAAGGCCCTTCTTTATACATGCCAGCTAAACTTTTCGTGTTCGAAGTGGTTTGCATTGATTATTATGCGTTTACATGATTCTTATACTGTTAGCGAAAATGGGGAAAGATTGGAACAAACTGGCAGTTTAATCGTTAGTCCCATTGATACACGTTATCATCATAATATAGTTCGATCTTGTGCTTGTGTTTCAGTTCTTCCTGGGCTAACATCTTGCAGAGTTTTTTCATATCTTGGTTATCAGCGGACTTGGCCATACTCACATAAAAATTATATGACTTTTGTTCCTTCTTCATAGCAACGATCAATACATCCTGAAAACTTTTGATCTCTGAAATATCTTTGTCAACCAGGTACTCCGCTATATGAAGGTCTTGAGTCTTGTCAGGTTTAAAATTTTTGATCTTGGAAGGATCAAAATTCTCCAACAACTCCTTATGTTTCAATTCCTCATTAGCAAGCTCCTTTAACCATATCCTTGACGGCTCGTCTTTTACATATTTCAATGCATCCATATAAAATTTATATGCTTTATCTTCTTGTTGTGCAGCTTGTTTAATAATTTCTTTCAAATCCATTGTTGCCATTAACTCCTCCTTCCCTATTTTTAAAGTATTATCAGGACCTGACTCCTGCGGTCACAAAGAATCATCAAACGTAACTTTTCAATGAATCGAGTTTATTTTTTTATTTTACCCATGGCCTTCAACTCGGCGAGCTTATGTTCTGCCGCAATAGCTGCGGTAACTCCTTCTCCAACTGCCGTTGCTATTTGCCGATAAGAATTTTTTCGAATATCGCCAACTGCATATAACCCCTCGATAGCAGTCTCCATATGTATGTTTGTTTCAATATGGCACCCAGCATCCACACATAACAAATTGCCTAAAAATCCGGTATTCGGCACACTTCCAATGAAGATAAAAACCCCCTGACACGGAATATCCTTCTTTTCCTTTGTCAGCACGTTTTGGGTAACAACGCCTTCAACCTTTTCCTTTCCATGAATACTTTCAATTACTGTATTGAGCATAACTTTTATCTTTGGATTTGAGAAGGCCTCATCCAGATAAATTTTTGTGGCTCTAAATTCATCCCTTCTGTGTATTATTTGTACCGTTCTGGCGTATTTAGTAAGAAAGATACCCTCGGTTATGGCAGAATCGCCTCCTCCAACGACAACCACATCGTTGTCCTTAAAAAAGGCCCCATCGCAGGTCGCACAATAACTAACGCCTTTGCCATAAAATTCCTTTTCTCCAGGCACGTCCAATTTTTTCGGGTCCGCACCGGCAGCTAAAATGGCAACATGGGATGCATACGTATCTGTATCAGTCGTTACAACTTTTAAGCCGTTTTTTACCTCTAATTTCAGGACTTCTTCATACCGAATCTCTGCGCCAAATCGTTTTGCCTGCGCCTCCATTCGTTGCGTCAAATCAACGCCACTTATAACTTCAGGAAACCCAGGATAATTCTCTATCAATTCGGTACCAACTAACTGTCCGCCCAAGTATTTTTTTTCAAAGATCACGGTCTTCAGTAAAGCACGGCAGGTATAAACGGCCGCTGCAAGACCAGCCGGCCCTCCTCCAACAATAATCACATCATAATCTTTATTCACGTTCACATTCCCTTTAATCCTTTTATAGCATTCAAGACCTGCCATCCATAAAAATTCAAAGCAAACTGCTTTTTCTCAATATGACACTCCAGACACTGCTTTGTTCCTTCAGTAGCCCACGCACGGGTTACAAAGGCAGTCTTAGACCTTTCTCCTTTCGGGGTAAGCTTGTCTTTCCCTGCATGGCAGAAATTACATTCGGTACCCATAATTTCACACAGCTCAAACATTTTCCGCGCCTGCTGTTCATTTTCTTTATACCGCTTCCGATCAATATGGCAGTAATCGCATTCAACACCCAGGGCAACAGAGGCCTTCATCATCTCCTTTGATTTTTTCCCTTCTTCCGTAAAGATCGTTAAATCTTCATTATGGCAAAAACTACAATCGACCCCGAAAAGAGACGTCATCCTCTTGATCTGTGCCTCTCTCTCCTCCTTCGTGCCTTTAAAGTAAGGATTGGAATACGTAACACTCGGGATACCTTTCCCCGTCTGTTCTGTATTCGCCAGGGATAGGTTTTCAAAACAAAGAAACATTATACCCCACAGAATAAATATACCCGGCTTCAGGTACTGCTGCTGTCGCAATTTTAACACAAAATTATTTCCTCAAAATTTCTATATGGAATCACATATGTTTTTAATCGAGCTTATCGAATAAGTCTTTACTTGCACCACAGGACGGACAAACCCAATCTTCTGGTAAATTTTCAAAAGTTGTTCCAGGTTTCACACCGTTATCCGGGTCTCCCTTTTCCGGATCGTATATATAACCACACACCCGACATTCCCACTTTGACATATTACCTCCAAGGACATTAGTTAATAGACCATTAATTCTATCTCGTAATCACATAAGGGACAAGTTATAGAGCATTGCACATACCCACCGCAGGTGCCACAGCCTTTAACATTAATTGTATTGGCATTAAGGTCAAAACCCTTGATTTTTTTACGACAAAAATGGCATTCAAAATCAATTTCCAAACCTATAGTTTGTCTTTTTTCTTTATGCTCTTCCATAATGTTCCTTCGTAAAAATCAAAATATTTTACACTACTTTATATAGCGTAATCAACTTTTAAAATGCAAAAGAAAGTGCAGAATATTGAATATTCTGCACCTTCTTTTGTTTACCAGGAATAATTGGAACTTATCGGTTTTCGATGGGTATCATTTTATCGCGAATCTCTTCATGACATTCAAAACATGTCTTTTCAATCATGTTAGTAAAGGCCTTGAAAGTTGCCTTCTGATCGTTTGTCTTCGCAGCTTTTTGAATTTCCAATGCCGCTGTCGCTATTCCTTTGAGGTAGCCATCAAATTCTTCTCTCAGTTTGGTAATCTTCTCTTTATCATTTGGATCTATTTTGGCTCGTTTAAACCATAAGTTCTCCCTGGCTTCAACAGGAAAAAAAGTTTTGCTTATCATATAGCTTTGGTCTACGATAGCACCGGCCTCCTGCGCAACATATTTAAAGCTACCAGCCAATATTCCATCGAGTATATTGTCCATGCGATTCGCTATATCATTCATTAACACCTTTGTGGGTTCAGTAACTTTTTCGTGGGAAATTACCTTTTCCTCAGCCGTGGCGGTTGCACAAGTATAGATGTTGTTTGTTAATCCTAACATACATAGTCCAAACAGACTAACGGTTATAACCACTGTCCTTTCCACGTTCCACCTCTCTTCTGAAAAACCATTTCCAAAAAATAAATTACAAATATTTATTTTGTATCGCGGAGTCTCCTGTGACATTCGAAACACGCCTTTGTCAACAAGCCGCTATACGCCTGGAACGTTGCTTCTGCATCGCCTGTATCCGCTGCCTTTTGAATTTCCTGGACACCCGAATCTATCCTTCTCATGTAAGAACTAAATTCTTCTTTTAATTTGGTAATTGCCTCTATATTCTTTGGATCCAGATCTTTCGATCGCATATACCAATGATCTATGTCGGGGTTCCGAGGAAAGAAATTTTCTAATATCTTTTTACTTTCCGCCGAAACAGCACTCGCTTCTTGTTTAACATATTTAAAATTACCTACCAATATCCCTTCGAGCATATTATACATCCTCTTCTCAATTTCAATCATCAACCTTTTGGTAGGTAACGTGATTTTTTCGTGTTCGTGTGCTACAATAGCTCTTTCTTCGGCTGCAAGGGCTTGAGAAGTAAAAACCATATTTGCCGAGCCCACGAATCCTGCCAAACCCAATAAACCCATACTAAAAACCATTGCCCTTTTCATATAAATCTCCTTTCAAGACATATTAACAAAACTACCTATGTTATAAACCTTTATAGCGCAATATCCCTTCCCTTCCACCTCCTTTCCGTTTGTGCTGCATAAAAAATACATTAATAAAAGATTATAAAAGATTATGAACATCATACAGTAACATCCCTTACGTGGGGTTCAGTCATGGAAATGGGGGACAATACGTGGTTTAACTGATCAGCAGAAAGGATGTTCCGTTCCAAGATAACATCCTTGATAGATTTACCCGTCCTCATTGATTCCATGGCGACCTCAGATGCCTTTGAATAGCCTATAATGGGATTCAAAACAGTGACAATCCCGAGACTCCGTATAGCGTAGTCCCAACATCTTTTCTCATTTACTGTAAGGCCGCTGATACATTTCTCGGCAAATACCTTCGCGGCATTGGTAAGGATAACGATAGAATCGAGCAGCTTATGTTGGATCAAGGGCATCATGACATTAAGCTCAAACTGTCCAGCCTGAGCAGCCAGCGCTATCGATAGGTCATTGCCTATAGCCGAAAAACAGACCATATTCAGCATCTCAGGAATAACAGGATTTACCTTTCCGGGCATAATAGAAGACCCTGGCTGCACCGCCGGAAGATCAATCTCTGCCAACCCCGTATTGGGCCCTGAGTTCATCAGCCTTATGTCGTTGACAATGCGAATAAGTTCCACAGCTAATATACGGATAGCACCGGAGAGTTCGACAAAAGGTGCGTTACTTTGCATAGCCTCAAATCGATTCTTAGACTCTCTAATATCTAAGTTTACGATCTTTCTCAGTTTTTCAACGACCTTGCCGGCATATTCCCGGTGTGTGTTGATCCCCGTACCAACAGCGCTTCCACCAATTCCTAATTCTTTTAACGATTCAGTCGCCTTTTCAATCCCCCTGGTTGCCTTCAGCAAAGCCTCCGTATAGCCAGAAAACTCCTGGCCTACACGAATGGGCACGGCGTCCTGAAGATGAGTGCGGCCTGCTTTTACAACGGAATCGAAAGATTTCGCCTTCTGCTTGAATGTCTCCACCAGGGCATATAAATTCTTTATGAATTTTTTAGATAACTGTAATGCTGCAATACGCATGGCGGTAGGATAGACGTCATTGGTAGACTGTCCATAATTAACGTGATCGTTCGGATGTACAATGGAATAATCCCCTTTCGTCCCACCCAACATCTCAATCGCAATGTTGGCAATAACTTCATTTACATTCATGTGGTGGGATGTCCCCGCCCCTGCCTGATACACATCCACGAGGAATTGATCCTGAAACTCACCGTTCAATATACGATCACATGCCAGAATAATCATGTTTCCAATCTTGCTGTCAAGGCAACCGAGTTCCACATTAACCATAGCAGCCGCTTTTTTTATAGAAACCATAGCCATGGTGAATAGAGGCAGGGACGTTTGACCACTGATGGGAAAGTTCTCAAGCGCCCTGGCTGTTTGAACCCCGTAGTAAGCCTCACCAGGAACTTTCACCTCACCTAGATAATCTTTTTCTATGCGAAATCTATCTGTCTTTTTATCACTCATTACCCGGCGTACCATGCCTATCGAACTATTGAGACACAACAAATGGACTGTTAAAACCTGGTTCGAAAATAAGGCCATCAAAAATGGCGTAACTATCAGTACAACATTATGATACAGCAAAAAGTTCAATTTTCATCGTTCTGAAACCTTTCACAGCTTCTTATTCACCATACTCATCCACATATCATAGATGCGTCCCTCGTTCTCGGCTTCCCACAGTTCAGTTTTTTCCAAAAATTCGAGGGTATTCTTCAATATGCTAAAGTGTGCTTTTTCCTCCCCGGCAAGGAAACGATAGGTTTCACTATCCTTTCTATCACTTGCTTCCTGAGCGGCCTGTTCATAGAATTCAATCCCCTTTTCCTCAAGTCCCATAGCGAGCCTGACAGCCTCTATGTCGTTCGTATTAACATCAACTTTTTTCTTTAACTCTTCACCCATCTTCCGAAAGACCGTAACCAATCTTTCTTTGGGATTCACTGCGCCCTTTTCTTTTGCTTGCCTTTCTTCCTTCCGCGCAGACAACAGCGACCTGAGCCTTTTAACATGCGATTTTTCATCTTCCACAAAGGATTTGAACATAGCCTTCCCCATGGGATGAAGGGTCCTGCCTGCCAGATCGCTATAAAATTTTATTCCATCCATTTCCATCTGGAGTGCAATTGATTTTATATCCCGTAAAGTCTCACCCATTTTGTATTCCTAAGATCCGTTTTTTAAACCGTGACATAATTCGTCGGAATATTGTGTAAATCTAAAATTTCTTCATTTCATAAACAGTCATTATTGCGGAAGAGGTTTTATCTCATAGTCATTATCCACTTCTACCAGTGCAAATTTCTGACAACACAACGAGCAGCGTTCCTCGTTCCCCACAGAGGGCATTTTCCCGAAACTGATCTCCCATCCACACATGAGGCAATAAAAGCTTACGTCATGATTATCCGATTCGATATCCCTGATAATTCTTCCAAGAGCATCCTTGTGCCCCTTGGCTGCCCTTGCCAGATGTTGAAACGTCTCTTTTACCTTCGCATCGTTAGAGGAAGTTGCTAACTGGTTATACAAGTGTTCTTGCTCTTCTTCTATCTCAAAATCCGCTTCCAGAAATTCCAATACAGACTTATACCCCTCTCTCATATCGCTTTCCCCCGGTTCTAAGATAATCTATTTACATGGTCTTCCAATTCCGCCTTGTGCCGTATCTCATTATGTAAGATACCCTCGAGCAAGGCATTGATTTTAGGATCACATAACACCTTAATCTGATCACTGTATCGTTCAATACCAAGTTCTTTCTTTTGTATTGCTAATTTCAGATTCTCTATGTCTTTGCTCATTACTTTACTTTCCTTTCGCAATTATAAAGGCCAACATTTTCTTATTTTAGCTATTTAGCTTTTGTTCATCCTTATGATCAATTATTATACCAAAGCCACGACCTTTGAAAGTAACGCACAAATATATCCTAATTCTAATAATATCAAGCCGTTACAAAAACAATTACAAACAAAGATGTTTTCGAACTCCATGTATTAATCAAAAATCTTAGACAAGGAATCCATTTATTTAGATTTTCAAATTATTCAATTTTTTTCAATCACTGGAAAACGCATCTGTGTAAACGGCTCCGGCAAGAACCATTGAGAATCCCCGGGCATAACGAATTCTAAACGTTTGATAAAATTGCGCACATTTGTGGTTCGTGAAACTTTTACGGGTCTTTTCTGATTTCTGAAAAAATCTTCCCAGTGTCCCAAAATGATGTTTTTTGGCCGAATCTCTCTGATTATCCCTTCGGGATATTCTTTCACTTGCGTAAAGGACGCTACGCATAGGATGGCTATATCTACCCGTTTCTGATCATTTGCCGGCAAATCCGGAACAAACCCAAGGGGCGGCGTACTTGCCGCATCTTGATAATGTATGCGAAAGGCGATGCCTCCTTGCCCATCAAGGAAGTCGATCAGATAGGCATAAGTTTGACCCTCTACCCAACCAAATACCGTACGGGGAAGACATTTAAGGTCCTTATCGTATGGTCCCACCGGCAATAGCTTAATGCCAGCAAAATGAGGTGCATGCTCCGACTGAATAGCCATAAACCGGACAGTCCGATTCTGGTTATATATCCATTGCCCGGGGGTTCTACCCGTTGCAGCATACGGATCTACGACCATGATGCGGGATTTATCAACAACAGCGGCCATAATGTGTCCCATGGTTTTGGAACCATAAACTATCGCCTTTTTTGCGCGTTTTTGCATTACATACGGCACATCCAATAAGTGGTCGTAATGGGAATGTCCTACCAGGATGGTTTCCACATCTTCAACAGGGGGCAGTAGGCGGTCCACAAGCGCCCCATTTGTCTTTAACCTGGTCATTGAGATTATTTTCAAGAGACCCGGATTGGTAATCGAAGGCGCCGTCATCAGGGCGTTTTTACCGTACCGGATTAAATAGCCGCCTACCCCAAGATACTGAACGTTGACAACGGTTCCCCCGTGTCCATTCACTTGAAATTTGTCTGGTTCTCCGGTATACACAGGCAATAGTCCAATCGAAGTAGCACATCCGCTGAACGTCATGTTAAGACCGATCAGTATTACAAACGCACGGCATATTATCTTATGGCGAAATTCTTGCATCCATCCTGATACGAACAAATCGGAAGAGGAAGATTGTTTCGAGAATGATACAAAATTAGCGCCCTATGAAAAGAAGAAATTCATCTTCAATCAATCCTTAAAACCTTCACAAGCAATCTTTCCCTTTCACTTCTGGCAAATACGAAAACTTTAGAGTCACGAATACCATCTATGACTCGCCCTGCCTTAGCATTTGGAAAAGCTTATCCTTCAAGGCGAGTCTCCGTTTCTTAAGTTCCTCCAGTGTCACGTCTGACCTGGGTTCAATATTGTTTTCCACCCGAAAAACCTCCCGATCGAGTTTGTGGTATTCATGAAAAAGCTCTCGAAAATGTTCATTGGTCATTTTAAGATTATGAATTTTTTCACGATACTCCGGGAATTCGTGAATGAGGTCATGATGTTCATATTGCATATCGTGCCCTCCTTTGCAAAATCATAGGTTATCGGCCATTAAATACGCACCTGGGTAAAAAATAATTAAAGATGGAACTTTCCTGTGTTTTTGAACCCTGTCCAGTTGGGATTTGTCTGTTATCTGGTGCTTATCCCATAGTTTGAGCAATTACCATGGATGCTCAAGCAGAGATGTCGTAAAACCCTTTCCACTTACAATAAAAAAGGGGTTTACCAGATTGTTTTTATTGTACCTTAATGGCCCTTTGGTCTCTGTATCCACAACGCTTCCTTCGGCCTGTTCGATAATTGCCTGTCCTGCCGCAGTGTCCCACTCCATGGTAGGGCCAAATCTTGGATAGATGTCGGCTTCACCCTCTGCCACAAGACAAAATTTCAGAGAGCTCCCCGCAGATACGAAATCAACTTCTCCGTACCTCTTTTTAACCTGTTCTACAAACTCCGAAAGCTCCTTTGTTGCATGTGAACGGCTGCCAATAATGGTAAGAGGCGTTTTTTTCTTCAATGAGGATTGGTGGTCCCAGGAAGGAAATTTTGTGTTATTACTACTTATCGGTAGTTTTTGTGATGTGTCGAGTAGCTCTTTTATTGACAAGCTATCAGTCACTATCTTACTATTCACCAACTTATAAGCACCAAAACCCACAGATGCAAAGTAGAAGACGTCCTTTACGGGTATATAGATACACCCGAGAACTGGTTTGTCTTTATTTATGAGCGCAATATTTACGGTAAACTCCCCATTTCTTTTAATAAACTCCTTTGTTCCATCAAGTGGGTCAACGAGCCAGAAATACTCCCATCTTTTTCTTTCATCAAAGGGGATGTCTTTCCCTTCTTCACTTAATATCGGCAACGTAAGGGTATTCATTGAAGATTCGTTGTTATTCCCGGTTGCTGGTTTTTTCAGAACACTCGTGATAATCTCGTGGGATCGCTTGTCTGCCAGGGTCAAGGGAGATTCATCCTCCTTATGCTCAACGGCAAAATCTGAGTTATATACCTTAAGGATTACTTCACCTGCACGTTTTGCAGCTAGAAGGGCCTTAAGAAGGCACTGAGTGTATTGTTCGTTGTTCATAGTTAGTTGTTTATTCACCCTTTCTTATATTGTTTATTTGGAAATAATGCACAGCATTATCCCCTTTTTCTGACATGCTCGCAAAATCTTTCCTGATAGTGTCTACTGCCATCAATGTTGTTATAGAAGCTTAATATCAAAAGTCAGGTTTTTACCTGCCAGGGGATGATTGGCATCCAACGTCACGTACGATTCAGAAATATCGACCACCATGACCGGAATCGCCCTGCCATTCTCCTGGCGCATTTGTAACTGTAAACCGACCCGCAGATTCAAATCTGCCGGAAACTGGTTTCGTTCTACCTCCAGTACCATTTCCTTATGGTGCGGACCATAAGCTTCATCGGATGAGATTTTGATGGTTTTTGTTTCGCCTGGACTCATCCCAACCACGGCTTGCTCAAAACTGGGGATGATCTCTCCATTGCCTATGGTAAACTGCAAAGGATCGCGGCCTATGGAGGAATCAAATACCGTACCATCATCCAATTTCCCTGTATAATGAACACTTACAACATCGCCATATTTTGCTTGTGCCATTGTCTTCTCCCTTATAATTCATAGTTATTAAAATCTAAAAAACGCATCAGACAACAATTCAGAGTTGTCAAAAAGTTAAAGTTTATGCCTCTATACCGTAAGTATAAGGGCGAAGAGCCCTTCGCCCTTACCTATTATACAAGGAATTTCAATCCTGTAGGGCGCGTCTTACGCACCAAAACAATCCAACGTATGGGTGGCGCGTAGGACGCACCCTACACAAGCTGTTCTCGTAAACAGGCATCATTGCAAAGAGAAATCTTACAATATTGAAATTCCTCACATTCGTTCGGAATAACAAGAAGGTCCGTAGGGGTTTTGTCTTTTAAACCTAACCTAATTTAATGATTAGGAATTAATTTAGTTACCTCAGAATGCCTTCTCTTAGAAACGCCGCCCACCACCTGATCTTCCCCCACCCTGCCTTCTACCACCCCGACGCCCTTCAGGACGAGGGCGAGCCTCATTAACAACAAGGGCCCTGCCCTTCAATTCCTTGCCGTTCAAGCCGTTGATTGCGGACTGGGCATCAGCTTTTGCGGGCATCTCCACAAAACCGAACCCTTTCGATTCGCCACTGAACAGATCTTTTATAACCGCAGGGTAACGTCAAAGTCCAGCGATACCAAAAAGAGGGAGTAAGAAGGCAAGGAAAAGAAGGAAGTTGACGTGGTG
>JBKBTA010000093.1:0-11262 GCA_046291035.1 Candidatus Brocadia sp. | reverse complement strand
TATAGCCCTCATAGAAAAGGTGAACCTCATTTTAGGTGTTTTTATTCTCGAAATACCTTGAAATCCCTTGGAGATTCTACCATTTCTGGCCTAATCCTGCAACAAGGCTTTTGCCTTGTTTGCAGGATTTAAGTGAAAAATAAAATTCTTACGAAAGCCATGAAATATTGTCTCGTTCAGGTGATGCTGTAGGGAAATAACACGTGTGAGAAACAGTGACATCTTTGCCGACAAAAAATTATTGTACTGAAGTATTTGGGCAATTATATCCTGTAAAAAGCTTGACTGTAAATTAAAAATCTTTATGAGGAAATGCCATGGTAAATAAGAGGGCGACGCCATAATTTTGTTGTTGACAAGTTATACCCGAGAAAATATATTATTTAGTAATATGAAATATTTTAATATAATTAAACTATTATTGTGTCTGAAGTTGTTAGTGTCTGTGAATATAAAATTGCAATGTCTGAGGATTGAGGAGGCCTGGACATACAGAGTTCTTGTAAGGTTACAATTTTTATCCTTAAATTTCTTAAGGAACATCATCTGTTCAGGCAAGGCAAGAAGGAGGGGATTTTGTGCTGGCTATTAATTTCACCGATCAGGAAAAAGACCAATTAAAGAATATCAGAATTGGTGCTTTCATTACTTTTACAGGGATTATCTTACGATTTATTGTGGGTGATATTATTAAACCACTCGAACTTTTTGATATTATACATCCTCCCGGTCATGGTGAGCATCACTATGAATTTCATACACCAAGTTTTCCGGACATGTGCGGCGACGTTGTAACGATCATCATCTTTGCAGCAGCGTATCTGTTTATGACGTCGTCGAGTGCAAAAAATATCCTTGAGGGCATGATATATAGCTATTGTGGGGCAGACGATAAATCCCGGCAATCTATCAAAAGGGTAAGAGACTATATCTTGTGGACAAGGAATATATTTTATGTTGCTATATTTGGTTTTGGGCTGTATTTCTTTTCCAAATATATATTGACGATAGGACTGGAGGTGTTTTCCCCGGAAGAATCTGAGTCAAATGGAACAATACTTACCCTTCATTTATTGAATTATATTGTTAAACTTACCGCCGCCATGGCCTTCGTTTATGCATATTGTAAATATCTTTGTGTGCACAAGCACATAAGGTCATGCTTTACATGTTCTTTTTCACAAGAAACCTCTTTTTAACCAATATATGGGGTTTTGTCCATGAGTATGACCTGGAAATGGTTGCACCTATAATTGATATTTTATTACCATGCATCCTTGTTTATTCTATATTGAACTTTTTTGTTTTAAGGCACAGAGTATTACAGCATGACTATGTGAGTAGTTAAAAATAAATAGAAATCTTGTATTTCAGTGTTACTTCTTACAAGCCCCATTCATTTTGCCCTTTCGTTCATTCAAACCCATGCATCCTCCAATGGTCACATTCATTGTTATTGCAAGCTTTACTTCAATAGCCTTTCTTTTTTCAGAGACGACATCTTTTCCTATTCTGAACAAATAACTCGGTTTCATTTGTTTTTTTACGAAAAAGCATGACTGGTTATCCATGTCTAATCCGAACGAGCCGGAAGAATACCTATTTTTAGATATGTAGCGAAATTATTATACGGTCATTCTTAGATAAAAGCAATTTCCAATGAACATGCTTTGGGATTTTTTTTGACACAAGGTTTACAAGATGGTAAAATTTCTTTCTTTCCTGTAAATTAATAGAGAGAAACTTATCAGCCAATTCCAGGAATTCAATGAACTTTATTATACGATTGAGCGACTCCCTTTCCATGTAATCAAGCAAGTAATTACAAAAGTTTGTGCATTTCTTTTTTCGTGTAAATGTGCAGCGTTTACACATTAGTACCCAGCTAATTTCCTCAATTTTTTTGCAAATAATTATTCCTAGGAGAGTGTTATGTTTAATTTTTATCTTCGAAAACGCGCAAATATAAAAGACGATATATTGTCTGGCCTCACAGTTGCGCTGGCGCTAATACCAGAGGCTATAGCGTTTTCTTTTGTTGCCGGTGTACAACCCCTCGTGGGTTTATATGCCTCCTTTATAGTAGGATTCATTACAGCAGTCATGGGAGGCAGGCCGGGGATAATTTCAGGTGCAACAGGGGCTTTGGCGGTAATTATGATCGAACTCGTCGCAAAGCATGGTGTAGAATACCTGTTTGCGGCAGTTGTATTCATGGGTATTATTCAGATAACCGCAGGGATTTTGCGGTTGGGCAAGTTTATCCGATTGATACCTCATCCCGTCATGCTTGGCTTTGTCAATGGCCTTGCAATCGTCATTTTTCTCTCTCAGTTACGACATTTCAAAATACCGGGAGAAACAGGTGCATTGTCCTGGATGAGTGGCACAACCTTATGGTTCATGGTAGAATTAGTAGTGATTACTATGGCAATTATTTATTTTTTGCCAAGGATAACACGTGCGGTCCCTGCTTCTTTGATTGCTATTATTGTGGTTACCGCAGCGGTGGTAGGATGCAATATTGATACCTTAAAGGTAGGCGATATGGCTTCAGTAGCCGGGGGCTGCCTCAATTTCATATTCCCATGATTCCCCTAGATTGGGAAACGCTCAGGATTATTGCTCCATACTCTATTACACTTGCTGTTGTTGGTCTCCTGGAATCCCTGATGACCGTAACCTTGATAGATGAATTAACCGAGACCCGCGGAAATAACAATAAAGAATGTCTTGGCCAGGGTATAGCAAATGTAGTTTCTGGTTTCTTCGGTACGATGGGGGGGTGTGCTATGGTTGGTCAGAGCATGATCAACGTGGATTCAGGAGGACGCGGGAGATTGTCAGGCATTACCGCTGCAATATCTTTGCTCTTATGCATTTTGTTTGCCTCAAGGTTTATAGAAATGATCCCGCTTGCTGCATTGGTGGGAGTCATGTTTATGGTTGTATTCAGCACATTCGAATGGACGAGCTTCCGCATCATCCATAAAATTCCCCGTGCCGATGCATTTGTGTTGATTCTTGTCTCGGGGGTAACGGTGTTTACTGATCTTGCTATTGCAGTCGCGGCCGGAGTAATTATCTCCGCCTTGGTTTTTGCATGGAAAAGTGGTAAACACATCAAGATTCACTCATACGTAAATGAACGTGGTATAGGAGTCCACAATTTACATGGCCCATTGTTCTTTGGATCGGTACGGAAATTCCTTGAGTATTTTGATCCACATAAGGATACAGAAGATGTGGTAATAGACTTTCAGCATTCACTGGTTTGTGATCATTCAGGCATTGAAGCCATTAAATCACTGTCAGAGCGTTATCTCAAACTCGGTAAGCGCTTACACCTGAAACAGCTTAGCACGGAATGCCAGCGCAGCTTAAAAAGCACGAAGGACTTTGTCATGGTAAATATTCTGGACGAACCGCAATACCTCATGCTGCCAGGCGTCGGAGAACGTCCAATGTTAGTGCCACATCAAAGCACAAAACAACTGGCAAGAAAAAAACTCTTAAAGAAAAAGAACAGAATCAAATTCAGCCGGAATACCACGTGTCTTTAATGACGCTTGCACGGGAATTTGTTAAACTTTTTTAAGGCTCATTCCCGTATTACTGACGAATCACAGAAGCGCAGCTAACACAAAACCTTGTTTCGGGGATGGCGAGTATGCGTTCAAGCGGGATTTGATTTTGACATTTCACACACGTCCCAAAATGAGGTTTATCAAGATTGTCGAGCGCCTGCTCTAGTTTAGTCAGTGACTCCTCTGCAGACCGGAGATTGGCCTCCAACATACTCTTTTGCTGAATCGCGTCCATCCTAGTAACACGACCTATCGACCCGTCATTAATTTCAATCGGTTTTATCTGCTCACGAAGCCTTTCGATGGTTTTCTTCGTCTTTGCAATCCGCAGGTCAATCTCCTTCCTTATAGACTCTTTTTCTTCAGGTATCATAATGTTCCCTCCATTTGGTTTTATTGGGTGAATCAGAAAGTTTTATCGAAGGATTCTTTTCCGAAAAATACTTCAAGGACCATTCAGACGGAAAAAGAATAACCTTTCGCCGTTGTTCATCCGTGCCCAATGCAGCGCCATGCGGTATAGACCATTTTAAATCCGTATCGTTCAAAGGGGCATCCAGCCATCTGAGAACTTTCCATGGCATGGCCTCTAATCTGGACTCAGCCCCATATTCATCCTTGAGGCGATACTGCATAACCTCAAACTGCAAGGGTCCCACCGCCCCTAAAAGGGGCAGGCTGCTCTTGGGTTCCTGCAAATGAAAAACCTGCACAATATCCTCAGCAAGAAGATGTTCCACGCCTTTGCGGAACGATTTATAGCCTGACGCCAAAGAATTATGCAAAAAGGCGAAACACTCCGGAGCAAACCGCGGAATCTCCTCGAAAACTAAATCAGGATCCGTGCTGATTGTGTCTCCAACACGAAAATCCGCTCTCGTAACAAAACCTACGATATCACCAGGATAGGCTTCCTCAGCGATTTCCCGGTTGCGGCCAAATACATTATGGCAACTGGATAACCGCATTTCTTTTCCGAGTCGTGCGTGGTATATCGTTATGTCGCGAGAGAATCTGCCGGAACAAACTCTCACAAAGACCATACGATCCCTGTGCATTGGATTCATGTTTGTTTGGACTTTAAAAACAAATCCGGAGAAATGACAATTATTCAATGGAATCAAGCCGTTTGTTGCTTTTCTGGGAGCAGGGCCGGATGAATACTCCAGGAACCCTTTCAAAAGAAGCTCCACACCAAAATTATTAGCCGCGCTTCCAAAAAAAACCGGCGTTATCTTCCCCTGGAGAACAGCGTCCCGATCAAAACCACCGTGGACGTCATCCAGGATCGCTATTTCTTCGGCAACTTCCTGGTATATCTGCTCGCTTAGGGTGCCTTTCACCAAAGGGTCGCGAATACCCCGAATCGAAACAGGTGCTTTATACGCCCCTCCCGGCACCCTCTCAAACAGATGCACTTCTTTCCTGAGCCTGTCGTAAACGCCTTTAAAATCCTGTCCGGTTCCCAAAGGCCAGATAACAGGGAATGCGTGCAGGTTAAGCACCTTCTCCAACTGGTCTATCAATTCCAAAGGAGCCATTGACGGACGATCAAGTTTGTTCATAAAGGTAAAGATGGGGATACCGCGTTTCCTGCAGATCTCAAAGAGTTTGCGGGTTTGACTCTCGATCCCTTTCCCGGCATCAATGACCATAATTACCGCATCGACAGCCATTAATACACGATACGTATCTTCCGAAAAATCTTTGTGACCAGGGGTATCGAGCAAATTCAATCTGTAGTTTCCGTAATCAAACTGGAGAACCGTTGAGGAAATAGAAATCCCCCGTTTTTTCTCAAGTTCCATCCAGTCCGAAGCGGTTTCCCGCTGCCTTTTCTTCGCCGTAACTGAACCAGCCAGGTCCAAAGCCCCGCCGTACAACAAAAGCTTCTCTGTTAACGTTGTTTTACCGGCGTCCGGGTGCGAAATAATCGCAAACGTGCGGCGTCGAGATACTTCCCGTCGTATCTCTTCGCATATACATTTTAATTCTGTGTCCATAATCACTGTTTGAGTTAAAATATCCATAATAAAAATTTTATTGTCAAAAATCCAAGCCTTCTGTTTAAAAAACTTTTACTTGCATTCAATGCCTTTATGGGATTCTCCGGTAGCGCCTTAACATGTTTATTACCGATTATTACCGTTGAAATATGCACAAATGCCAATATGGGAATGGCCAATAATCGGCGTATTTTAAAACACACCATCCCTTTTTATCTTTGAAAACGTTACATCAAAAACGTCTAAATATTGGGGAATAAATCGAAAACGACGAAATGCCAGAGATGCAGGTTGACCCTATGGTGGAGTAACAGGCGAAGAGGGAATTTCTATTTTCTGATCCAGATAAAAACCTTCATGTGACGGAATTTTTACAAGCAAAGATATCTTCATGATGTTGAATTATAGTATCTTCATAAACACATGTCAATGTTTTTACCGTGTCTGTTTACGGTGAGAGCCTTTTGGGTCATATTCCAGCCCTCCTCGATAAGGACATAAAATATTTACCCTATAATCTGCAAATGCCGTGCGATGATTGTAACCGAGTTTCTTTGATGTTTGATAGGGTTGATAAAACATAAAAACTTGTAATTCCATCTGATTTTGCCATCCTCCTCGTCCGATGCGTCCGATGGAAAAAAAGCAATTTTCTATCATCTTATTATGCGGGTACGGGGAACAACTTCTTCGGAACCCACCAAAGGTAGGCGGCCATGCCAAGTAATTCCACAAGTGATTGGAATACTACGACTACCACTGTTAGTTCAAATGACGAGGGTAATGCGAGGGCGACTGGCAACACTACAAAAGAATTGCGCGTTCCAAAACTGAACGCCAATACACGGCCTTGTTCCGGCGGGAGTCGAAACAAGATGGCAAACACTTTGGCAATCCACCCGGCAGCAACCAAAAAAAGCGAAAACACAACCAGCAGGCAACTCAATAACGAAACAGAACCAATTACGATATTTACCTGAGAAATGGCGATGATAAAAACAACTATGGCAAGCAAAGGCACCGGCAACCACCCCAAATGTTTCAGTAACACTGGTCGGATGTATCCCCTTTCGACGCATTTCTCTGTTATAAATGCCGCGATTAGCGGCACAAGAATCAGCCCGGCAAACGCTACCAGCATTTCACCTCGAGCAAGGGTCACAGCAAAACCTTTACCGATAAACACCCACAAGTAAACCGGAAGCAGAACGATTTGCAGCAATAAGCTGATCGGTGCAAAAGCTATGGCGCGTTTTGTATCACCTCCACCCAGTTGGGTGAATGTGATAAACCAATCCGTGCAGGGAACCAGCAACACTAAAAGCACACCCAGGCGAACCGCGGGGTCATCAGGCGCAAGTATCATCAGTATCCAGGCAACGAGCGGTATTAAAACAAAGTTACCCACGGTTGCCACGATCAGGAATCGAGGTTCAGCAAAAACATCCCGCAAATGGGTGAGCGGGATCTGAGAAAACGTTGTGTACAGCAAAACGCCGAGTACTGGCCAGAGCACAGACTCAAATGCCTCACCTATGCCTGGCAAAAAAATGCCTGTAATCAACCCGATGGCGATTGCAGCAAGATAGATAAATACCTGATTTTTCTCTAAAGCCTGGCGCGTTAACATAGTGATGCCTCCTTAAGTGTCGCGCAGCCTAAAAAATTATCAAACTGTTTTTTGAAAATTTTATGATTGCAATTTTAAAGAGGTATTACAGAAGGTCGTTTTCGCACTGTGAAAATCCTTTACAGAATCTGGGTTTAATTTTTTGTAACACTTTAGTTTTTTGAAAAAACAGGATTTTTAGCTATTTCGTAACCTATCGGGGTTAAACTGGCAAGCAGGATTTACACTATATTGTTACAATTTTCAAAAAACTAAAGTGTTACAATCTTTTTAAGCATATATATCAGTACCAATTATTTACCCATAATCTGCAAATATCGTGCAATTCCATTTCTTGTAATCAAACCGACGACTTTATCATTTTCCATAACAATAATCCTGCCCTTGTCTTCTTTTATCATCAATTCAAGTGCCCTCATGACATCGGAATCGGGAGTTACTTCCCATTTTTTGTTGTGAGGGACAAAAATATCTGATACCTTAACTTTACTCCAATCTTCCCGAGAAACGTTCTTGATCTCCTTGAGGGTTATAATACCTAGAAATTTTCCATCGTCCATGACAGGAAATCCTCCGTAACCGTATCCATATCTAAGAAAATATTTATCTACCGCCTCTTCGATAGTAAGCGAGGGATTAAGGGTTACGAGATCCCTTGCCATAACCTCTTTGACCTTGATACCCGAAAGCATCTCCTGGAGGGTTGCCTGTTGCTGGCTTGACTGGGCAGCCATGTAAAGAAACCACCCGATGAGCAATAGCCATAATCCACCGGAAGAACCGGTAAAAACCAGAAACATACCAAAAAGGAGGAAAAACAGGGCGATCTTTTGTCCGAAGTCAGATGCCCTTTGGGTAGCATAAAAAAAAATCCTTTGTCCTGCTCCATAGCGCTGCTCTGAGTATCCTCCCGCCATCCATCGGAAAGCCCGGAATGAGATTAAATGCGCCGAGTATAAAGTTGATTTGCATAAGGTAAGAAAAAAGCGCTCTTGGCCCACCTGTTGTAATTATAGAGAACAGGAAAAAGAGAGCGGATAAGAGAAAACTTGAGATTGGGCCGGCAATTGCAATCCTGAACTCCGCTTTTGGATGCGGTGGTTCCCCTTTCAACTTGGCAACGCCTCCAAAAATGAACAGGGTGATACTTGCGATGGGAATATGATATTTTTGGGAGATATATGAATGGGAAAGCTCATGAAAGGCGACGGAGGCAAAGAGCAGTAAGGCTGCCAGTGTACCCTTAATCCAGTAAGCAGCTACCGGAAGCTCTGGCGCCGCCTTCGGGAAATACTGAGTAGATAAAGACCATGTTATCAAACCAAAAATAATAAACCACGAGAAATGCACCCGGATTGGTATCCCCATTATCGTTGCAATTTTCCATGAACCTTGAACTAATGTTTTGTTCATTTTGTCACCTCTTTTCCATTTCGAATAAGTTACTAGGAAAAGGCATAAAATTCTACTATTCAAATTTATCGTAAAGAAAAACGGCTCATTAATGGTTCCTATCTGTCATCAGAATGTGTTGTTTCAGTATCAAGATTGCAAAAATTTTCCCTTAATCTACTTACCAGCCACCATACAGAAGAAATCCCTGCATAAGCCATTAGAGAAATACTTGTTGCTGAAATGAGACTACCCACCCAGAGGGGTATTGCATATCTAAAAAAAATCCTAAGCATGCCTGTGAAACCAGCCAGTTCATTAGAGTCAGGAGCGCCGCTTAACCATAGCCCTAATTTATATTGTAAGGAATAAATAACGGGCGCGGTTAAAGGGTTTGTTACCCAGCTTGCCGCTAATGCGACAGGAATATTAACACGCAAAAACAATGCTGCAAGAATTATTAATGGAATCTGTACCCCAATCGTCGGCGTTAGCGCAATAAAAATACCTATTGCAAAACCTGTAGACACACTCTTATTCGTTGGTTTCCATAAACGTTGATCAAAAAGCCGATCGCCTATAAGGCGATGAAATATTGTACCATTTAAATGGTGTTGCCGGGGAATAAGACGTGAAAGCCGCATCCATAACCTTTCCAAGCTGAGAATATATTTAACTTTCTTATACATAATTATCTTTTTTTACGAGAAAGAATAACTGGCTATCCATGTCTCATCCGAACGCATCTGTGAAACAATTGAAATTATTATACGGCCATTCTTAAATAAAGCAATTCCAGAATGACGATTTTCATAAAAATTATGAAAAGTTAAAACTTACTAAAAAAAGAAGTTTTTACAGATATGAGAGTAAATACACAGAGGCAAGAATAATGACGAAGGACGAGTAATCAGCAGTGATAGACAACAAATTATCACTTGAACGCCTGTTCTAATTCCTTCTTTTCGGTATAGGTATTCATACCTTTGGAATGGATAAATTTTTTTGTTAGACTCAATTTCAAAAGAGAAGGGCATATTGTGGAAGTTAGCACAATTACCATAATAATCGAAGAAAATACTGTAGCATTCAGTATTCCCATATCCCTGCATATTCCGGAGAGGATTAAAGTACCTTCCAGCTTCATTGTCATTCCGATACCTATTGCCAGACGATTTATGCTTTTCTCAGCAAGATAAACACCGCAAAACATCTTTCCTACAACGGCAGCGCCAGTTATCACAAGACCAAAGAATATTGCACTCATATTCAAAAAACTTTCCAATTCCACCTGTGCCCCTACCCGGACAAAAAGTATAGGTACGAGAACTGCATAAAATGGATGAATAACGCGGTCAACGTTTTTATGATCAGTATCGTCCGAGTATCTTATTTTTACATTTCGAAGAAATAAACCCGCAACAAAAGCCCCTATTACGGTATGCAATCCCATTGATCCAAATATAAAGGCTAATATAAGGGATAAAATTATTACAATGGGTAAGTTTAATCCCTCCGTTACCCTTTTCGTTAAAAAATTTCCAAACCGCTCACTATATTTCAGAATAACAAGGAAAACGATAACCACGAAAGAAATTACTATACCAACGTTGACTAATATATGCGGTACAGAGGCTATACCACGGACAACGAAACCACTTACCAGACCGAAGGTCAAAATTACTATAATCTCCGTAAGCACAGCTGCTCCAATTAAAATTCTCCCTTCCGGTGTATTTAGTGCCTTCAATTCACGAAGAACCGCCGTTAATAATCCCATACCGGTATTGCAAAGAATAATGGCGAGAAGCACTTTTACGCCAATCGAGACGTCCGGAAGCAAAAAATATCCAACCACGAGCCCAAGCCATGCAGGGACTATTATTCCCCCAATGCATACAAGAAAGGATGAGACCCCTACTTTTAGCAGCGCCCTGATGTCTGTATGCAGACCAGCGGTAAAAAGAAGCACGAGGGTTCCAAAATATGAGATCATCTTTAAAAACGGCATCGTTCTTAGAAAGTTGAAAAAATCCCATCCCGTGAAGACACAGATGTTGCCTAATACCATCCCTATGAGCATATTTCCCACAACTCCAGGGAGTTTTATCTTTCTCACTATCAGTTCGCCTGCCTTAGCAGCAATAAGGGTGACAATAATCGCAAGGATTACGTCATGGGTTGGGTCGCTGTGCCATATATTCAGGATGTGTTTTTCCGCTTTTTTGGCTGCTTGTTTTGCAGCTTCTTCCTGATGATACTTTCTTTCAAGGGCGTTAGATGGGAGAGGCGTATTTGCTTCTTGCGTAAGGGAAAGTTGTTCGTTATCCGTAGTTGATAGTTGAGAAGCACTGTCGTCTGCCGATATGGATGGTTCTTCGGTGGGGATACTTATGGGTTGTTTTGAGGTTGACAAGATTGGAAAAATTTCCTTTTCTTCAGCAATTAAGGGATGTTCATCGGTAGCAGAAAGGTCTTGTGCAAGGGCATTTGAATGTGTGTCTCCTTTTTCAACAGCCGAAGGTATCTCATCCATGGGAACAACCGACTGGCTGGCTTTATCAGTTAAAGAACCTCTTTTTTTGCGGATAGTTTTTGCCCTCCTTGAAGATTTTTCTATGGAAAGTTTTTGCCCTCTTGAAGGCTG
>JBKBTA010000092.1:0-11458 GCA_046291035.1 Candidatus Brocadia sp. | reverse complement strand
ACAAACTGCCAACTACTTACTGCTTACTGCCTACTTAAGTGGACAAATGGGCTAGTTACTAAAAAACTTACAAAAAAAGAAGTTTTTACAGAGTAATCCTATAAAATACTTTAATCAGGGCATGGATGCACACATTTATCTTTTATTTTGTTTAAATTCTGCTATGCTGTGTTTGTTTGCATTCAAAGAGAAATCTTAGACAATGAAACATCCATGTCTTACAGACACAAAGGGAAATGAAAATGTCACCCTGAGCCAAATGCGAAGGGTCTTTGCCAAGCAAGATGCTTCGCTCTGCTCAGAATGACAGTGCAGGAGGTATTTTCAGGTGAAATGAAATTTATCCGGGAATACCACGAGGCCACAAAGCATAGCTGGGAGAAACTCTATCAGGATCGTCACTTCCTTGATTGGGCAAATCAGCCTAACCCCTTCCGCACGTATCTGGATTGTCCAAAAATAGACCTGGGAAGTAACTTTGAAAAAATGAATGTCCCACTATCCAGGCTTTGGTCTCAAAACAATGTTAAACCCAGAGAGGAACCCATTACCTTAAGTACACTATCTACACTCTTGTACTATTCAATGGCGATTAGTGCCTGGAAGTCCTATCCCGGTGTGGAACCGTGGTCGCTCAGGGTCAACCCGAGCAGCGGGGATCTGCATCCCACCGAGACGCATCTTTATGTTCACAGGGTGAAAGACCTTCCCGATGGCGCCTATCATTATTTTGTTAAAGGGCATCAATTAGAGAGACGTGCAGTGGGGAATTTTATGCCTGCTTTGTGGCAGATACTGGGCGGCACTTCTCCAACGCCCCCAATTATTATTGGACTCAATACCATCTTTTGGCGGGAGGCATGGAAATATCAGTCCCGTGCCCTGAGATATTGTTACCTCGATCTGGGACATGCCATGGCCGCTGTGAGAATAGCGGCACATGGACTGGGTCTTTTTGCATTGTTTATTGGCGAGTATTGTGATGATAGTATGAGAAAATACCTTTGCTTTCATACGACCGATGAGCATCCCCTTTTATTTTTGGCCTTAGACACGAAGCAGCCCGTTGTTGGCAGTACTAAGAAAGAAATTCGAAATGGTACTATTCATGCCTCAATGAATACGAACAGACTATCAGGTAAAGAGGTGGATTATCCGCTCAATTCTAAGGGACACGCACTTACCTGTAAAAAACATCCTATGTACGAGCCACAGGATTCTCGTGAAATCCTTGTGAGTCCTTCTCATGCAAAGGGTAATCAGTTTATCAAAATTCATGAAGAAATGCCTTCGGTCGAATATCGATTGAAATGGACGATAAGACATAGGCGAAGTGCCGTTGATTTTGATGGTAAGACAAAATTGCCTTTAAACGTATTTCACTTTCTTATGCAACTTTTGTGCAGCCCTTATGAGGCGGATTACCATATCCCTGAAGGACCACCACTTATCATCCCATACCTGTATATCCATCGGGTAGAAGGTTTGGAAAAAGGTTTATACTGCCTTGACGTAGCAAATAAAAGGTTACTCATGTTATCCAGGGGAGATGTGCAATATGTAGCAAAGGAGTTGAGTTTGAATCAAGACATTGCTGGCGATTCGTCATTTGCCATCAGTTTTATCAGTGAATTTGACTATGCGTTACAGACGTATGGCAACAGAGGGTATCGTTATATTCATTATGAATCAGGATTTATGGGGCAGGCCCTGTACCTCGGCGCTACGGCAACGGGATTTGATGCAACCGGGATTGGCGCATTTATTGACGACGAGGTGCACACCTTTTTAAAGACGACGTCCGAACAGCAGGTGGTGTATCATTTTACAGTGGGAAAAAGGGTTGATGATCCACGTATCTCCACTCTTCCTGCTTACGATAGCATCCATGATATTGAGGAAGATGAGAAATAGCTGATTACTATCGATCAAAATAGGTGGAGGATAGGAAAATTTCAAGTCATAAAATCACTAACTGAATGATACCAAAAAACAATTTGATCTTATTACCTCTGTAACTAATTTGGAATTCATAAAATTTACATCACACAAGAGAAAATACTTGTTTTTGACTGGTAATGTTTATAAAATTTGTAGTTTAATTAGTTAAATTATTTATTGCAAATCGGCATAAATGCAAGTATATACATCAAGTAAGATCAGACTTGTCACACCTAATTATGCAAGTCTTGCAGGTAAAATCTTTACCAATAGAAAATCTAAAGATACAATCTTTGCAACGCGCCTTTTAATAAATATGTTTTTTACCTTAGAAAGGTGGTGAATGGACAAATAAATATTTATTTCGGCTGCATTCTTCTCGTAACAGTTTGTTGATGCCAATTTTGTATTATAGTTGTGACGATAGATTTTCAGATGGTTTTTAATAGCTTTTCGATTATTCCTTAAAAATCTGCTAAAATTTAAAGGTAAATAATTATCAAATATTGTCGATAATCAAAATGTGTCTCTATATTTATCAACTCAAAAGGATGTATTTTACACTTTTTTAATTTTTGAATCAAAACAGGTGATGGAGATGATAAAAAATATTATTGTGGTTTTCGTTATATCATTGAGTACCTTTGTTACATCTACTTTATGTTATGCAGATGAACTTAAGGAGCAAGAGTACACTGTCGGTGCGGGTGATGTACTTAACATAAATGTACTTGGGCACGAAGACCTTAAGACGGTAGCAATTGTAGCGGCAGATGGTTCGATATCGTTTCCCTATATAGGGACCGTTTATGTTAAGGGGATGAGTTTGTCAGAGATTGAGAAAGAAATAGCGAAAAGGCTCGCAAGCGGTTATATAAAGTATCCTGTTGTGTCTGTAACCTTGTCAACTTCTAAAAGCATGAAATTTTTTGTATTTGGGGAGGTTAAAAATCCAGGAAGATACGTACTTGAAGATAGTATGACAGTGTTAAAAGCTATTTCTGCGGCGGGGGGTATTACTCCAGAAGGATTTTATGGCGATGTAAAAGTCAGGCGTAGACAGAAAAACAAAAAAGAATATAAAGAAATCAATATATATCTTAAAAATACTAAAGAAGGTGGCATGAACGGTGATATGCCCATTGAACCCGAGGATATTGTAGTCGTTGAGCGCAGTAAAAGTTTCTTCGTGTATGGTGAAGTTTTGAAACCTGGTAAATTTACGCTTGAGGAGGGTACAACAGTTCTTAAGGCAATATCCCTAGCTGGTGGTTTTGCAAAATACGGTTCTCTTGACAGAGTTAAAATTCTCCGAACAATCCCAGGTAAAGCGGAATATGCAAGTATCAAAGTTGATATGAAAGGTGCCGTGAGTGGTCAGGTTGGTAAAGATATTCGTTTAGAGCCAGAGGATATAGTCGTAGTATTAGAAGGCATTCTTTAAGGGATGGTTATAACTTGAATTTTCCTGGAACTACTTTACGAGATTATTTAAAAGTTATATTCAGACACAAGGCTGTAATTATTACTACATTTTTGGTCATAATGATAAGCGTTGGCATCGGTCTGGAACTTCGTACGCCCGTTTATCAGGCTCAGGTTAAGATGCTCATCTCAGGTGAAAAACAGTTTGAATCTCCTTACTATAAGGAATTGAATAGTTATCAACAGGGTGGAATATCTCTTACTCAGGCTGAGATTGTTAATTCGAATCCTGTAATTGAGCGTGTTGTAAGGGTTCTTAAACTCGATGAACGTCCGCCTGATTATGAGAAGAATTATTGCTCCCCGCTTAAGGCGTATTTGATAGATTTAAAGCTTTGGATATCGGAATGGATGGAAGAGCCTGGTGTGAGTACCGAAACCTATGTGTCTGACAATTTAACAGCTTCAAAACTTACTGGGCCGAATCCTGACATCGTACCTCCCGAAGATGAAAAGGCATATGCCATCAGAATGGCAGTAGAAGCCCTCAAAGGAAGTATAGTAGTTAATCCAATAAGAGACACCAATTTATTTACAATCGCTGCATATGATTTTAGCCCTGAAGCAGCAGCCACGATAGCCAATGTGGTAAGCCGTTCGTATGTTATTTTCGATCTTGAACAGCAACTGGCGGAACTCCAATTACAATACGGTGAAATGCATCCAATCGTAGTACAACTGAAAAATGCAATTGATAAGATGTCCGAAAATCTTACCGGGAAGACACTCCCTACTATAGAGGCTATTGGGCCTGCAAGTGTCAAGATTGTTGAGCAGGCACAACCACCCCTTGAGCCAACCGGAACCAATAAAATCGTTATCCTGCTTCTTGCCTTTTTTATGAGCCCATTTTTAGGAGTTATGCTTGCCTTCGGGTTTGAATATATTGATCATACATTTAAATCACCCCAGGATGTGGAGACGTTTCTCAATTTACCTCTTTTAGGCTCTATTCCAAAGAAAGGGTTTAAAGATAAAACTTTGATTACAGATCCAAAGAGAATGGATGCTATTGCTCCCTCCTATCAGGACATCTCTGACCAAATATATCTTCTAATAAAAGATAAAAGCTTAAGGTCTATCTTGATCACTGCGTGTACACCTACAGACGGGTCTACTACCATTGTGGCAAACCTTGCTAATTTTTTATCGAACAAGGCAGGTCATAAGGTGATGGTTATCGATGCTAACTTGAGAGCACCAGCAATCCATAAAGTCTTCAATATTTCAGATGATAAAGGACTTGCAAATGTACTCGAAGGTAAAATCACATTGGAAAAAGCAGTTCAAGATATAGGTCATAATTTAACAGTACTGCCGGCAGGTAATACCTCCCTCAATCCTACACCCCTTTTAGATTCCACCCGTATGGCCAATATAATTAAGGCTGCCAAAGAAAAGTATGAATTGGTTTTTATAGATTATCCAAATTTAAGGAGCTTCAAAGATGCCTGCGTCCTTTGTCAATATGTAGATGGGATTGCTCTGGTCGTGAATGAAGGGAAAACCAGCCGCTACGTTCTGCAGACGTTACTAACACCTTTGAAACATAAAAAAGCGAATATGATTGGCGTTATCATGAACAATCGCACCTATGCGATTCCCAAGATCATTTACGAGAGACTGTAATCAATGGTTTTAAAACCAAAATTTCAGTGGTTTTTCCCAGAGATATTTTGAATTTGATTTAGAAACAGGTACCAACAAATAGTTTGTTCTTGATAGTGCACCTGTCAAAAATAATTCTGCAGAGAATAAAAAAATTAGATTCCTGGTATGAGGTTTTTGATTAAAAAGTCCCGGAGGACGTTCAAGTGAAGGCGCTAATCCTTGCGGGGGGCAGCGGAGAAAGGCTCTGGCCGCTATCGAGAAAGAACTATCCAAAGCAATTCTTACGACTGAACGGCGACAGGTCTCTTTTGCAACAGACAACGGAAAGAATCTTAAAGGCAGTTTCCACAGAAGATATTATAATATTAACAAACGATGCTTACAAATGCCATGTCTTATCAGATTTAAATTCTCTGCCGGTAATCAATCGTCAGGCATCAAATACCCACATAGTTCTTGAACCTGTTAGCAGAAATACAGCGCCTGCAATAGCGCTTGGTATTAAATACTGTATGGAAAAGCTTGGCTGTAAAAAAGACGAAGTTGTATTTCTGTCTCCTTCAGACCATATAATAAGACCGGCGGATAAATTTGCGGAGTATATGAAGCTCGCAGATGAAATAGCTCAAAAGGGCTATATAGTAACCTTTGGAGTAAAACCTGATAAACCTGAAACCGGCTATGGATACATAAAGTTCAGCAGTCAATGCTTAAGAGAAGGCGGTAAGGATTTTTTTAAAGTAGATGAATTTACAGAAAAACCCGATCTTGAGACGGCAAAGCGGTACATAAATGCCGGAGTCTATTTCTGGAATTCCGGAATGTTTGCATTTAGTATCGGGACGATAATTGAAGAGTTGAATAGCTATATACCTGAGATTGGGGGAATGATTGATTTGAGTTTTGAAGAAATGCTGTTGGGCTTCAGCCGGATGCCAAACATCTCTGTAGATTATTCAGTTATGGAAAAATCAGATAAGGTTGTAGTACTGCCTTTTGATTTGTATTGGAATGACATAGGCTCCTGGGATTCTTTATATGACGTATTAGATAAGGATGAAAATGGCAATGTAAAAAGGGGGGATGTCTTGACGATAAACACGCTGGGGACTCTTATCCTCGGCAGTAAAAGACACATAGCAACAATAGGGTTAGAGAATTGCCTGATTGTTGAAACGGATGATGCCATACTGATTGCAAAAAAGGGAGAGGCACAAAAAGTAAAAGATATTGTAAATAAACTGAAAGAAGATGCACGCACTGAAGCAGAGGAGCATGTTACCACTTACAGACCGTGGGGAAGCTATACAATTCTTGAGAAAGGTCCCAGGTATAAAATAAAACGGTTAGTGGTGTACCCGAATGAAAAATTAAGTCTCCAAATGCATTATCACCGGTCCGAACACTGGGTAGTAATAAAAGGAAGTGCAAAGGTGACCATAGGCGACAAGGAGATGTTTATCCACGAAAACGAATCTGCATATGTTCCGAAATCAACTTTGCACAGGCTTGAAAACCCTGGTAAAGTACCATTAGAGATAATTGAGGTCCAGAATGGAGAGTATATGGGCGAAGATGATATTGTGAGATATGAAGATATTTATGATAGAATATCAATCCCGAAATAGCGCGCCAATCCCCGATGTCTGATTGTTTGAATTGAGGGGCATAAAAGAAGTCCACTCTTGGAAGGATATAATGGGTGGGTAAACGAAACATCCATGATCCTTCGGCTCACAAAGGACAGTGAAAATGTTACCCTGAGCGGTAAAAGAGATTCTTCACTTCGTTCAGAATGACAAAAACGAAAGTGTCAGAATGACAAAAAGCGAAGAGTTCGAAATGACAATTATAGGTGAAATTCATTACTCGATAAAAAGTTGTTTGGGTTTTTACCTTTTAAAACCCAACCTAAAGTAAGATCGGGCGCTACTAATATTTATAGTACTTTAAAAAAATATTTTGGCATTTTTCAGCAAAATATTTTTTGTAGTGGCATGGCGCGCTATGCCACTACTGGCTTTTCCGATTCATTCGGGGTCGGAAAGACAATCGTGAAAAAGGCTTTAAGTCTTTAGTCTGGAGCGCAATACAGGGAGAGAATATAGCCTACAGAATCTACTGCCAGGAACGTTCGTTATAAAGTGCAAGGCGGGACGCCAAATGCATGGGTAGTGAGGAAATGGGATATGGTCTTACAAACAATCCGTCGACAAATTACGGTTGATGAGTACCACCGAATGGGTGAAGCTAGGATTTTTCATGATAATGAAAGGCTGGAGCTTATTGACGGAGAAATTGTAAAAATGACACCGATTGGAAGCAGGCAGGCGTATTGTATAAACAGGATGACAGAATTCCTTATTACGCACCTAGCTAACAGGGCGATGGTTAGCGTTCAGAACCCTGTCTGCCTTGGAAAATATTCTGAACCACAGCCGGATATCGCAATTATCAAACGTAGCGAAAAGGAATATATGACACGACATCCAGATGTCAGTGATGTTTACTTGATTATCGAATTCGCAGATAGTTCAATTGATTTTGAGCATGATATAAAATTGCCTATATATGCAAAAGCTAGGATTCATGAAGTTTGGATTGTCGATTTGGTTTCTGAATGCGTTGAAATTTATCAAGAACCTACATCTGCTGGTTACAAACAGATAACCACAAAGAAGCCGTCTGATACCTTTTCACTATCTTCATTTCCAGACATCACAGTCACGGTAAATTTGGTTTTAGGAAAAGTTTAAGGAGGCGCTTATGGATTTGCGCCCCATGCTGGAATGACATAGGCTCGTGGTATTCTTTCTATGATGTGCTGGATAAAGATGAAAACGGCAATGTAAAAAAGGGTGATGTCCTGGCGATAGATACACGCGATTCTCTTATTTCTGGTAATAAAAGGCCTAGCGCGGCTACGCCGCAACCAAAAAGATGAAGCAGGCAGAACACAGTTGGCAGTAGGCAAAAAGTGATACATTTCCATTACAAACCGCCAACTACCTACTGCTTACTGCCTACTTAAACGGACAAATGGGCTAGTTACTAAAAAACTTACAAAAAAGAAGTTTTTACAGAGTAATACTATATAGCGACTGTAGGGTTAGAGAATTGTCTGATCGTTGAAACGGATGATGCCATACTGATTGCAAAAAGGGAGAGGCACAGAAAGTAGAGGATACTGTAAATAAACTGAAAGGTAACAATTTGGCCCTTTGAAAAATCTATGCATTTATAGGTGATCCATGCGAAACGGAATATGTAGCGCGTTTGGTTGATTCCCTTGCACAAACCACCAAGGGTCAGTGCTAACTGTTTCAAAGAGCTAGTCCCTCTTGGGGATTTAAAGTAAAAATAGGGCTGAGTAAAATAAGTTCGTTATTCGATAAAAAACCGTTGGGTTTTGTCTTTTAAAACCCAACCTATTATACAAGGGATTTCAAAGTTGTGATTGTAGAGCGAAGAGGCTCTTCGCTCTACATTATAAAAGCCGTCAAAGGCCTAATTTAAGATTGGGCACTAATAAAATATTTAATAGGAAAGACAATCATGAAAAAGGCTTTAATAACCGGAATCACTGGGCAGGATGGTTCATACTTAGCTGAGTTCTTGCTTTCCAAAGGGTATGAGGTGCATGGAGTCATAAGAAGGGCATCGACGTTTAATACCCACCGAATAGACCATATCTATATTGATCCACATACGCCGAAGGCAAAACTTCTCCTTCACTACGGAGACCTTTCAGACCCTGGCCTTATAACTGAAATCATATGGAACATAAAACCTGATGAGATATATCATCTTGGTGCGCAATCCCATGTAAGGGTTTCTTTTGATATGCCGGAATTTACCGGAAACATAACTGGTTTAGGGACGACACGCATTTTGGAAGCCATAAGGAGGAGTGGCGTGAAAGCCAGGTTCTATCAGGCCTCGTCTTCGGAAATGTTCGGGGCGTCTTCGCCTCCCCAAAATGAAAAAACATCATTCTCTCCCAGGAGCCCTTATGCTGTGGCAAAACTTTACGCATACTGGATGACTGTTAACTATAGAGAAGGATACGGACTTTTTGCCTGTAATGGAATACTTTTTAACCATGAAAGTCCCCGGAGAGGAGAGACGTTTGTGACAAGAAAAATTACAAGGGCAATCGCCAATATCCTTATCGGAAAGCAAAAAACAATCTTCCTGGGAAACCTGAACGCTAAAAGGGACTGGGGTTTTGCACCCGAATATGTTGAGGCGATGTGGCTTATGGTACAGCAGGATAAGCCGGATGATTATGTAATAGGTACAGGTGAAAGTTATGCAGTAAGAGAGTTTGCAGAAAAAGCATTTCGGTATGCCGGTATAGAAATAGAATGGAAAGGCGAGAGATCACAAGAGAAAGGGTTTGCCAAAAGTGTGGATAAAAAGTGGGAAAACACATGTAAATCTCGAATTCCATTGATTGAAGTAGACCCAAAATATTTCCGACCTACAGAAGTTGAGCATCTTAAGTCAGACATAACAAAAGCAAAACAGAAGTTAAACTGGCAGCCAAGAACTACTTTTGATGAGCTTATAAAAATCATGGTTGATTATGATATGCAACTTGTAGGACTTAAACCTATTGGAGAAGGAATAGCAATTTCAAAGAAAAAGGGATTCGGATATACAAATCATGATTTTTCGCTCTATGAGAAGATAAGAGAAGGGTGTTAATTATAGTATTACCCAGAAAAAACTTCTTTTTTTGTAAGTTTTTTAGTAACTAGCCCATTTGTCCGCTTAAGTAGGCAGTAGGCAGTAAGCAATAGGTAGTTGACAGTTTGTAATGGAAATGTATCACTTTTTGCCTACTGCCCACTGTGTACTGCCTGCTGCATCTTTTTGGTTGCGTCGTAACTGCGCTAAGGTGTTTATAAGTCATTGCTAAATTCTGCAATAGGACGCAGAAAAACATTGATAAAACGATATTTACACTAATGTCACAAAAATGGCTCAACAACCATGAATCATAGCTCTAAAATCTATGTGGCAGGCCATACAGGTTTGGTGGGTTCGGCTATTGTGCGCAAACTTCAGGATTCAGGTTATAAAAATCTCGTTGTAAGAACCCATAGGGAATTGGACTTAACAAGGCAGTCTGAGGTAGAGTCATTTTTTGAAGAGGAAAAGCCAGAATTCGTTTTTTTGGCCGCTGCCATGGTAGGTGGAATCCTGGCCAACAACACCTATAAGGCGGATTTTATATATCAAAATATTGTGATTGCTGCAAATGTGATCCATGCAAGCTATAAATACGGTGTTAAAAAACTGTTGAATCTCGGTTCGTCTTGCATATATCCTAAATTTGCTCCTCAACCAATGACGGAGGAATATTTACTTACCGGGAGCCTCGAGCCTACCAATGAGCCTTATGCTATAGCAAAAATATCTGCAATAAAGCTTTGCAGATATTTTAACGAGCAATACGGTACAAACTTTATCTCAGTGATGCCTGCTAATCTTTATGGTCTTAATGACAATTTTGATTTAGAGACGTCCCATGTGCTGCCTGCTCTTATAAGAAAAATGCACCTTGGAAAGTGTTTGCAAAACGGTGATTTCGACTCTGTTAGAAAAGATCTAACAAGGTATCCGATACGTGATCATAACGTAATCCATTTAAAAGATGAAGAGATCGTCAATCTCCTTTCCAAATTTGGCATCAAAAGCAATTATCCAAAAAACTCCCAACTCCCAACTATTGTCGAGGTTTGGGGAAGCGGTACCCCTTCCCGTGAATTTCTCCATGCTGATGATTTGGCTGATGCCTGTATATTTTTGATGCGGGACCATAATGCACAGGATATTGGTGAGTTTGTAAATATTGGTACTGGCAAAGAATTGAAGATTAAAGAACTTGCGGAGATTATTAAGGAAATTGTGGGATTTGAGGGGAAAATACAGTGGGATACTTCGAAGCCCGATGGGACGCCAAGGAAGCTTCTGAGCATTGAAAAGATAAATAGACTCGGTTGGAAAGCAAAGATTGACTTTACAGAGGGGCTAAAGTTGGTGTACAAAGATTATGTTTCAAAACATGATTGAGCAGGTCGCTTTTAAAAAAACCGTTCGACTCTATTTCCAAATCGGTCTATAGTATCTTTCAAAAATATTTTGCAAGTACCACGTGTTCCTTTAATATCAAGGCATATAAGCCAATTTGTATTGAGGCGAACTTTTTAAAAAGTTTTCGGATTACTAACCCGAATTCCATAATAAAGAATCGCATGACATCACAAAAAACGCAACGCTGTTAAAACGGTAATAAACAGTTTCAGGCGTTGACAGTCTCTTCCGACTCGTTCGGGTTAGGGAATGTGAAAAAAACAAAAATCTCGATTTTTTGAGTCATTGATTTTACAATGTTCACTGAGTTAGTAACCGC
>JBKBTA010000091.1:276-11460 GCA_046291035.1 Candidatus Brocadia sp. | reverse complement strand
TCGTTATTATCCCTCAACTTGCTGTTCAAATTTAATAAATTATTTTTGCTAAAAATGTAAAAATATTTTTCATTAGATACTAGGTGTATGTCGCGGAAAAGGTTTGCAGTCAAAGGGAAGAGTTTCATCTCGAAAAATCTTGCTAAAAATAAGGCTACCAACTACACCCTCTATTACAAACGCTAAGATTAAGAGTTTATATCGAGGATAAAAAATAACAAGCTTCATGAAAGTTCATTAAAGTTGGTCTTTAACTAATTACCACTCTTTTCATCTAATGTCTCAAAATGCCCCTCTCCTGATACCGATCCCCCGTATCCCTTCGGGTCTATGAGCACGTGTATGGGGTCATGCATTAGCGCCATAGGCATGCCAGATAACGAAATTGTTGTTATTGATCACGGAATGTCAAAGCTTGTATCGAAGGATGAACTATCGGATATTATCTGTCTCTCGTTTATTATTTTAAATTATAGTAAATGACATAATTAAGTATACATGTAATACTCTATAACATTGTTCAAAGCCATCGTAATTTGTTGAGCAACCTCCATAATGATGCAGTGATGCTGGCGTGAACGGAGGCGCTATAAGTCTTCGGTAAGTGTCTTCTCGATCTGTCTTTTGATGTTTCGTGCTTCAGTTGCGAGATGATAAAGATGTTCCCGTGTAAATCTTTCTATTGCTTCAGCAATCCTTTCCAGGCATTCCATGACGAACAGATAAACACCTTTTCTCGGCGCCTCGTGTCCAACGTCTTCAACCCAGACTCCGCAGGAAGATATTCGCGCCTGTGCCTTGAGGGCAAGAATCAATAAATAATGCTCCAGAGGCGAACGCATCCCAGTATCCTTGCTTTTGCTTTCTTTAACCCGGCGGAGATAATCCTGTTTTAGACATTCAAAAAGATTATGCGAGAAAGGATTAAGCAGACGGTAAACCGGATCGTCCACAAAACCCTGACGGAACGATTCTGAATCGTCAAAGGATGATTCATGGGTAATTTTATTCCAATCACGAAGTTCTGGCAGGGAACTTAGCCAGGGTTCAGGTGGCTCTTCTTCCTCTTCCACGTAACTGAGGTCTATAGCCCTGACTTCATAATCATCATCGTCCTCCTCTTTTACGTCCGGAATCTCTAAAAGGTCTAAGAACCTTTCCGGATGTTCCTGACGAAAGACCGCATCCCTATTTCCCATCAGTTTATAAGAGATAAAATGTCTTTCCATCATCTTGTCCCTTTGTTCGCTTTCTTCCATCATCCGTTTAAAGCCTTTTTCAAGGCTTGCCTCAGAGAGTCCTTCGGCATCAACCATGGCGATGAGAGGTTCTTCAAGTCTGGCTTGTTCCCGGTAATAATCCAACCAGCATTCAGGTGACCACAACGTATTGGTTTCCGGTTCTTTGGGTCTCGTTCGCCTGTTTTCCCGGAATCCTTCAAACATATCAAGGATAATCAAAAAGTCCGGCGCAATTCTCGCTATGTCACGAAAGACACGGATGCTGGATGGGGATTTTTTACTAGAAAGTTTGTCTATCTTTGACAGGACATTACTGAGTAGATTGATTGCGTCTTCGACATCGTCCCTGAGATAATAGGTCAATACACTCTGTATGCCTTCTTGTATCGCCTGTAGTCCTTCTATGATTGATGCGACATTTTCACCTTCTTTACCCTGAGATATATCTTCCTCAAGGCGGTTGATTACACAGGGTATGAGGAACATCAGCCGGTCAAGACCCGGTAAACGACCGATTCCTTCCCGCGGGTCGTCCTGATCATGGGAAATATCTTCATCTGCCTTGCGGAAGAAATCATCCAGTTCGGTAAAAACATCCCTAGTTTTGGATATCTCTGCAAGAACCTGTTTATAATCTGCCGTATTTTGTCTATTCATTTTTTAGATTATTATTACTTATTATTTCCAACTGTCAATCACAAATTTTTCAAAAGATCGGCCAATGAGGGCTTTGTATTGAAAAATGGTCTGCTTTCAGCTATAGTAACTAACGTTCTTGCATCTATCTTTTGACTGTTCGATCAAAATATGAAGATTAGCGAGTTTGTCATGAGGCACGAGGTCGTCATTCGACTCGGTTTCTTTTTTGGTGTCTTAGCGGTTATGGCCTTGTGGGAACTGGTTGCACCCAGGCGAGTGCTCACGGCCTCGAAGTTATTTCGATGGATTAACAATCTCGGAATCGTGTTCCTGAACAGTTTCCTGTTGCGCATTACTTTCTCCACGGCAGCGATCGGCATGGCGGTATTCGCTCAAAAACACGGATGGGGCATTTTCAATTACATCCAGATACCATACACAATCGTTGTAGTAGTATCAGCAGTCATCATGGACTTTGCCATTTACTTGCAACACGTGATGTTCCACGCCCTCCCTATTTTTTGGCGTATACACCGCATGCACCATGCAGACCTAGACTTTGACGTCACCACCGGTGTGCGATTTCATCCCTTCGAGATCATACTCTCCATGCTGATCAAGTTTGCGGTAATTGCAGTGCTGGGTACCCCCGTGCTGGCGGTTGTCGCGTTTGAAGTGGCGTTAAATGCAACCTCCATGTTTAATCATGGAAACGTGCGCATGCTGCGCGGCGTTGATCGTGTATTGCGCTGGTTCATGGTAACACCCGATATGCACCGTGTGCACCACTCGATAGAGGAATACGAGACTAACAGCAACTTTGGTTTCAATTTGCCGTGGTGGGACAGATTGTTAGGGACATATCGAGCTCAATCTCGCATGGGCCACGAAGGCATGACCATCGGCCTCTGGGGTTTCAGGGACTCAAAGCACTGCGTAAATTTGCCCGGCATGCTGGCAATTCCCTTTATTGGCAAGATTACCGGCTATGCAATCACGAGTCGCAAATGGGAGAAACCCAACGATAGCCATTAATCTATTGCGTTCACGTTTTAAAATTTCAAAGCACAAGAAAAGCAACGAAAATGAAAGGAAACAGTATGGAGAGAGTGTGAAAAGATTCAGACATACTAGCGCTTTATTTATTGCAATGCTATATAAAAGCGCGCCTCGCTTTCGCTCACATTGACAACCGCATGTCAACTCATGTAAGACGTTTACTCTGTTTCAACAACAACTCCCCGTTTCGCAACACAAAGAATTGCCTTCATTTGTTACGCTATATTCCTCGCCTTTTGTTTCACGCGGAGACCTGACCAGCATATCCGTTGTACATGGAAAGGGTTGCGCCTGTCCTTCCGTGACTTCCTTCAGGGGTCTTACGAATTCAAAGTGATTTACGTATGGCTCGCGTCCCAGGATATTGAATGTCTTTCGGCAGACAGCCACACGCACCCCGCGGCGATACCGGTGGCCGTCATCATCGGTAATCTCCCGAAAAGGCCCTTTGTACACAACCGCCTCTTTATGATCCCAGCACGGTCCTTCTTTCCCCTTGTATGCCAGTACGGTGATGCTCCGAAACTCGATGCCCTGAACCGTTCGCCATGGCCTTTCATCGCGTTTGGCAATGATGATTCCATAAAACCCGGCATCCTCAAATGCCTTCAGGAATTCATACTCCTGAAGCGCACCCGAAATACATCCACTCCAGAGGTCTGGGTCCTGCTGAAGCACCAATGGGACTGGTTCGTCTGATACAATATCACTGATTGCAGCACGTCCACCTTGCTTAAGTACCCGATAAATTTCTTGAAAAAGCATTTGTTTGTCCTGGTTGTTTACCAGATTTAAGACACAATTACTGATCACTACATCAATCGACCCATCCGTAATCATGGGAGACGTTTCTCCGATCTGTTTTATATACGACTCCAGCATAGCAAGGTCAGATTCATTTTTTACAGGGTACCTCTTCAACCATTCATCAAGTACTTCTCTGTCGATACGTAAATCCTGTATCTTTCCCTTACGAAACTCAACGTTGGCATATCCCAGTCGTTTCGAAACTTCACTATTTGCCCTGCGGGCAAGCGCAAGCATCTCATCGTTCATGTCAACTCCAATAACCCGACCGTATGGACCGACCACTTGGCTTGCAATAAAGCAGATTTTCCCGCTACCCGATCCCAAATCCAGGACTGCTTCACCCTCACGTACATATTGTGAAGGGTCGCCACAGCCATAATCGCGATCTAACACCTCTTGGGGAATGACTTCCAGATACTTTGAGTCATAAGTGACAGGGCAACAGAGTGCTTCTTCCCTTTTTGCAGCAGCAGTACTATAACGATTCAATACGGCTTGTTCTATCAACATAACTACACACCTCTTTCAAGACTATAAAATTTCAATTTGTGGATCTGCTCAATTGATCCACCTACCCAGAATTATAAAGGTAAATTAAGCCCAATAGGCTAAACCTACCGTTTTCATACCGATATCTTATCTGACAAATACGTATTGTCGAAGACCTAAGCAAAGAATCTTCAAGATTTCTCCCTTCGGTCGAAATGACAATTACAGGTGAAAATTCTTGTACAATTAAATTAATCTGTATTATGTCACTCTTACTTGTTATGAATCAGCGAACCACCGCAACTGCTTCCAACACCAGCAGTGCAACCGAAGCAGTGCATACCAGTAGCAATCAAACCTTTATTAAACTCCTCGAAAGACTCAATATCCCATATTGTCCGGCAACGGCCACCAACGGGAATTTCGAGCATCTGATTAAAATCACAGTCATAGAGTTGACCATCCCAACTGACTGAAATGAGCGTCCTGCACATCAGACCGTTTACCGTCTGCGGATTGAATGCGTTGACAAGAAGCGCTCTGTAACGTTCCATTTTCCCTGTATGCTCGAGATGTTCCTTCCATCTTTTAATTGGCATGTTTGTCATTGCATACAAACGATTGAATACAATTCCAAACTTCACCCGCAGTTCCTTTTTATACTGCTTTTCTAATTCCTCCTGAGACGGTGGAAGGAAAGCTCCGCCAGGATTATATGCTAAGTCTAATCTCAGCCCGCTTCCTTCGTGCCCGTAACCCAGGGAGTTAAGCCATCGCAGTGCATCAATGCTCCTGTCAAATACACCTCTGCCACGCTGTTTATCCACATTGTCCCTAGAATAACAAGGTAAAGAGGCAATCACCTCAACGCAATTATCCTTGAAAAATTCTGCCAAATCTTCTTGGCCATTGATAAATAAGACGGTGAGATTGCACCGAACCATAACACGGCGTCCCAAAGAACGAGACCTTGTAACCATAAAACGAAATGCAGGATTAAGCTCAGGGGCACCGCCTGTGAAATCTACTGACTCAATTGAAGGTGAATTGGCAAGGAGGTTTAATACCCGATCTGCCGTTTCAGCCGACATTATTTCATTTCTCTCCGGACCAGCATCCACATGACAATGCGTACACGCCTGGTTGCATAACTTTCCAACGTTTATCTGAAGCGTTTTAAGCGTCGTACGCCTTACTTGGATACCGTACTGCCTTAATTTATCATCAAAATTTATCATTGAATCTTGCAACGTATTAAACCTCAATTGCTATTTTTTCAACAGTTTGCCAAGTTCGCTATCCAGATCTTCTTCTGACAAATAACCAAGATGTTTGTTAACCACTTTGCCGTTTTTCCCATAAATAATGGTGGTTGGATAAGCCTGCAAATCATACGCCTGACCGATATCGCCTCCATCAAGGTAAATTGGATAATTGACGCCCAATGTCTTTATAAATGGCGGAACCACCTCTTGCCCGTTTTCATCGAAGGCAACACCAATGATCTCCAATCCCTTGTCCTTATATTTTTTGTAAAGATTAATAAAACCGGGCATCTCTTTCCTGCACGGTGGACACCATGTTGCCCACAGGTTAAGGACCACCACTTTGCCTTTATTGCTTTCAAGCAAATTATTTAATTCCGCAAGGTTTATCTTTTTGACGGCATCTCTTGCATAAGAAATCGTTGGAGCACTAAAGAGAAAAATAACAAACAAAAATGTAAAACATTTGTATTTAAACACTTTTTTATTCATGACTCATTCCTTTCTGTAAAAAAGACACACAGATAAATTTTATACGATATTTTACTATCGTATAAATTATTTTGACTCCAGCCTTAATAGAGCCGCTTATAGTTCCTGTGATTTTAGATTGTCCGATACGCTTTCGATAACGTACCGGTACTTCAAGGATGCGAATTTTCTTCATTACGGCCTTTATTTGCATCTCAACAGTCCATCCAAAATTTTTATCCTTCATATCCATTTCTGCAAGGATTTTATATCTGATAGCACGAAAAGGACCTAAATCGGTAAAACGAAATCCCCAGAATAGTCGAACCAGGAACGTTGCCAGCTTATTCCCAAAATATGCCTGTAATAATAGGGCGCCATTCTCCCTTTTCCCAGTCACTCGCGAACCTATGGTTAGGTCCGACTTGTTGTCGATAATAGGGCGAACTAAATATTCAAGATCTTCCGGAAAATCGCTATAATCACCATCAAGAAAAACAACTATTTCAGTATCGTCATCCAGAAGAGAAATCCCTTTTAAACATGCACTTCCATATCCCTTCCTGTACTCTTTTACAACATAGGCACCGGCATTTTTAGCAGTCAGGAATGTATTGTCCTCACTTCCATTATCAACAACTATGATTTTATCTACCAATTTTTTTGGTATATCTCTTATTACAAAGCCAATTGCCCTTTCCTCATTATAAGCAGGAATGATAACTGAAATTTTCGGATAGTTCATCAGGTGTTCTTTCCACTTTATTGCGTATGGAATTGACAATAAATAACATGAACAACTTCATGTTGCTGTGCCATCAGGGCTAAAGCCCAAGTATGACGTGTATCCACTAACCCCAGCCTTAAGGCTGGGGTTAGTGACGGTCTTATCTGAATTGGGCTTTAGCCCTGACAGCGCCTGATCTTCAAAGTGTCGGACAACAAACTTGTTCAGATTATTTATTGTCAATCCTATGGCTAATTTTGAAGGACTGGGTGGTTGCGTTCCCCCGTCAGCAAATGTTTCCTTAGAAAGCCATACAGCAACAAAAAATAAAAAGGGAGGTATTCTGGTATTTTTAACCATTGAACTTCCTGCCATGCCCATTCTTTGTTATATTCTATTAATCTTGAAAATGAGGGGTGATTCATAAAATAATAGAAAACGACAGAACCGGTTAAAACAAGCCAAGCCTTGTTCGGGAAAAAACAAAGGAATGGTACGATCCAGGTAATATACCAGGGGTGTACGGTTGGAGCTAATATTAAAAAAGCGCCAATAGACATATAAGAATACTTTATTATAGTAGTGTCGGTATCAAGGGTTGTTTCCATGGGATTTTTCTGGAAATGTTTTTTATAGAAACAAAAAATCACAGAACACAAAATTATGATTGTAATTATTTTCGATACGAAAGGTGACCCTAGACATAAACAGAATATGAGAAAATGAAGAGAATCATTGTAATGATAATGGGTTCCAAAATGAAAAAGAGTTGAGAATAGTCCTTTGCCAGCAGTACTATAAGGCGAGTATAAAAGTAAGGTTACCAAAAAGAGTATGATAAGATATTTGAACTTTCCCCGGTGAATTAAGAAAGGTACAATAATTATGGACACAAATTTTGACATTGTGGCCAAACTGATCGATATAAAAGATTTTATCTGTTTTTTCATAGAGTAGAGATATAAGGCAAGTATGATAAAGAAAATTTGCAGAGAATCACAATGCCCCCTGGCTGCAAAACTAATAAGGACTAAGGGACTCCAGGCATATATCAGCACATGAACAGGTTTTTTTTCCATCATTCTTAAAAACTTTACTAAGAGGAATATTGAAAGTACATCAAAAGTTAAAAAAACAGTCTTCATCGATAAGAAGGAATGGGAGAATAATTCCGCTACCGCAAACATCATTAATGCCAGTGGAGGATAGATTGTGGTCAGATGTTTATGGTTAATACCAGAAAAGAAATTGTCCCTAAGCTGTTCCAGGTTTGAAGATTCAGGTGGATAAGAGTAAGGATTTAACCCGTTTACTTGTAATCTACCTTCCCATACATAGCGAAACATGTCATTTGATGGAGTAAGAGGTAGTAACGACAAACGGAAAATCAGGGAAAAAACAAGGATAGTCCATAAGATCTTTCCAGAAATCCTTTTATCTTCTTCAGAAGAAGAATTTTTTAAAATAGAGAATACAGCAAATAGATACACGATAAAAGATACCACATACAGGAACAAAATTTAGGAATATGTTGCATGATATCTCCAACGGTAGATATCAAGATACAGAGCAGTTCCAGGACTAATCCTACAATTATTGTTATGATTAAATTTTTATTCAATGGTTATGGATAAATATCTGTTTCAGGATAATAATCTGCCAAGACAAACCAATACACAGAGATAAAATTACCACGTTGAAGCAATTTCCCCTTCATACTACCCTCTATTCCAATTCCATTTTCTAAATCCCAGGCAGTCTTTGTTACGTTATCAGTAGCAACCCCCTGTGTTGGACTTTCCTCAAAGTCAATTACATGTCCATTAATCTGTCTATTGTAGACCATAATACTGTTAGTCTCTTTGTCCCTATAAATAAGCAAGTGCTGCCCCTGAAAATCATCGGTAATTATTTTCTTGTTATCAAATATGCTGAAAGGGTATGCTTTATACCTACCATTTACTTCTATTCCAATAACATTCATCTTTGCACGTAACCGTTCATCTACATTTTTAACAGGAAGTATGCCTGTTTTTTCACTCTTATGATATGCATTGTAAGTATCAAAACCAACCGTTCTTTGACCACGGTAAGACAATACCAAGGTATTAGGATGTAACTCTTTCCATGCGCCCCATGGCATCTTCTGACTCATCAGTATCTTTAGTTTATTACCAGATAATTTTCCATCCAGGGCGCTACCATAGACGATGGGCCAGAGCGACCCAGTTTCATAATCGAACATTACAAGGGTGTTTTTGAGTAGCTTTCCAGATACCCCAAACGTATAAACCTTGTCGTCAATCTCCCTGCTATAGACAACTGCCAGATTCGCCAGCGGGCACCAGGCAACTGCAAAAGCATTACCTCCTATGGTATCATTTACTATTTCATGATTATTCAAGAGATACACAGAATAGGCATGGCTTTCACCATTTACTGATACCCCGATAACCGGTTCATCCCGATCGAGACCAGCTCCACTCGCTGGAACAAATTCAGGGCTTTTTATAGCGGGGATTGCATCGCGGGGGAGTACAGACTTTATTTCTATCCTTTCAGGTCTACCTGCAAAACATACCTTACCCAAACTGATACTAAAAACAACCGAACAGACAGTTAACATCATGCATTGAATATGTTTTTTACGAAACAGGATCATAATCAACAGCGTATTTTTCCCTTAAAACTCTGGAAAAGAGTCAGTATTCCTATGTAAAGAAATCCCATAGCATACACCAGCAAAAAGGGTCCGAATATGAATTTATTGTTACTCGTGTAGTGCAGGAATCCAATAAAGCAGTAAGAGCCAAGAAGTATTTCAAAGACAAAGAGGTATTTCCGCTTCAGTGTATACTGTTTTTTCATCCGTTTTCTGCCCCGTTTTGTTACACCATACTTGGGAGTGCGAATAAAATCGCTTTTTAAATTCAACAGGGCCTCAATCACTGCCTTTGTATTATTCATGGAGACACCGCAACCCAGGCACATAAGCGCCGGGATAAGCAGACATCTCTTCCACCATCTCTGATAGCCTGATTTGAGAGAGATGATATAAAGAAATGTCGGAGCAAATACCCCCAGAAGCAAAAGAGCGATTAAGGGTATCATCACCTGAGAAGCAGGGATTCTTGAGGATTTTAACAATATTTCAAGAGGAAAGGAGAGTACGGCAAGGATAATCATCATTGGGTGTACCATGTATTGTGTCAAATGTATGATAGCCTGGGTTTTTTTTCTTAAGCTGTCATTCGTCTTCAACAGCTGGGGTATTATCTTTTTGGCTGTTTGTATCGAACCTTTTGCCCATCTGTGTTGTTGAGATTTATAGGCATTCACTTCCACAGGCAACTCCGAAGGGGTTACCACGTTGGAAAGGAACTTCGTGTTCCAGCCTTTCAGTTGCGCCCTGTAAGACAAATCCAGGTCTTCCGTTAGCGTATCAGACTGCCAATTCCCCGCATCAACGATCGCTTCCTTCCTCCAGATTCCCGCGGTTCCGTTGAAGTTCATATAGAGCCCATTCCACGTTCTGGCTGCCTGCTCAACAATAAAGTGCCCGTCCATACCGATGCTCTGTGCGATCGTGAGAAGAGAGTAATTTTCGTTAATGTGTCCCCAGCGTGTTTGAACGAGGGCCACTTTTTCTTTTTCGTAAAAGAAGGGAACTGTGCAATAAAGAAAGTCTTTTTGTGGCACAAAATCAGCATCAAAAATTGCAAGGAATTCACCCTCAGCTTTTTGGAGACCTTCATTTAAAGCCCCCGCCTTAAACCCGTTTCGATTTTCCCTCGTAATATGTTTTATGTTGAATCCCATTGCACGATATTTATCAACCAACTCATGTGCTATTCCCCTCGTTTCGTCATGAGAATCATCAAGTACCTGGATTTCATGAAGTTCCTTCGGGTAATCAATATTTACGACTGCATCGATTAAACGTTTTACCACGTATCTTTCATTATAGATGGGTAATTGTGTAGTAACCTTTGGTAAATCACCTTTGGTATGAGTTAACCAGAACTGCTTGAGAAATTCCCTATTTTGGAATAATTCTTTTTTATTTTTCCTGAGAAAAAGATACACCATGTAATAATTGTTAATACCATAGAGAAACAGCCATAACGCAGCCGGACAATAGAAAATGAGAATGAATATGATAAATAGTTTGTCCATATAGTAGTCGCTGAAAATAACAAAAGGAAAGCCTTCAATAAACCTTCTTTTATTTTTTCAACAGGTTGCTCAGTTCGTCCTCGAATTCTTTTTCTGATACGTAACCAACATATTTGCTGGCTACTTTACCGTCTTTTCCGTAAACAAGAGTTGTTGGGTATGCCTGCAGGTCGTACTTCTGGGCAATATCACCCCCATCAAGATAAACCTGATAATTGATGCCCATTGCTTTCATGAATGGGGGGACCGCTTCTTGTCCATTTTCATCAAATGCAACGCCAATGAACTCTAAACCTTTATCCTTCAT
>JBKBTA010000091.1:0-266 GCA_046291035.1 Candidatus Brocadia sp. | reverse complement strand
GTTCGCACGAAAAGGACCTAAATCGCTAAAACGAAATCCCCAGAATAATCGAATCATGCGTTTGCGAAACAAACCCTGATTGAGTTTGCTTCGGGCTAACACCCTTGCAATGGAAACTCCCCGTTTTCACGAGGACATGTTTTTTTGCATTCATCATGGTATTCAACACTCACAATATTCAGTATTCAGATAATCTCTGGTTTGCTGTTTTTCCGGATGAAAAAACAGTTTTTCTTTCGGCCCGTGTTCAATAATTTTACCCTCAC
>JBKBTA010000090.1:0-11503 GCA_046291035.1 Candidatus Brocadia sp. | reverse complement strand
TCTTTGTATTTGTTCTATCTTGTTGCCGGCGATAACACGACAGACATCAGTAAACAATATAACATCTCTTTTAACTCGCGCATGTATATTAATTTGTTTGTGACCTTATTTACAACAGGTGGCAAACGACTGGATACGGAAATAATTTGTTCCATACAGTACGATACTATTCTTAACGATTACATAGTAAGGGCCTTTGTCCGTGATGTGACAGAGCGGCGGATATTGGAAAAAAGGATACTCGAATATCAGGAGCGTTTAAAGGGGTTGCTAAAAGAAAAAACTTTGAAGTTAAGTGAAACCGAAAAAGAAATGTACAATCAGAGAAAATTCCTGGATGCCCTGATACAAAACACGAATGTGTATGTGGTTACCATAACCTCCAAGGGGGAGATTGTCTTTGTGAACCGTGCCATAGAGAAGAGATTTGGCTATACATTGGATGACGTCCTTGGGAAATCTATCATCGATGTTTTTGTTCCTCAGGATAAAGTAGAAGAATTGTTCGATGACATACAGATGCTCTGTAGTGGAAACAAAGGAGAACAGATTGAGATACCGTTTGCTTCCCGGGATCAGCAGGTTCGCGACATTTTATGGATTGTGACTTATCTTAAAGACGAGAGGAATACCATCTCGAACATTAACTTGTTCGGTTACGATATTACTGAGCAAAAGGTATTGAAAGAACAACTTATCCAGGCAGAAAAGATGAGTAGCGTTGGAACGATGATTTCCGGGGTGGCCCATGAACTGAATAACCCATTGTCAATCATATTGAATTTCAGTGAGCTTATGTTGATGTGCGATAATCTGTCAAAGAGTGCGACGAATCGGCTGAGACATATTATAGATGCATCTCAGCGCTGTATCCGTATTGTGGAGAATTTACTTACCTTTGCAACGAAACGAAAATCTGTAAGGAAGGGACAGTACATCTGTATTAACGAGGTTTTAAAGAATGCCCTTGAATTGAAAATCAACGACCTCAGAGTCAATAATATTGAGGTAGAACAATTACTTTCTCAATCATTACCCAGGACAATGGCCGATCGGGTGCAGCTTATGCAGGTTTTTATAAATCTCATTAATAATGCCTATGATGCAATGAAAGACGCGCATGGGAAGGGGGTTCTGACTATTCGAACATTCCAGAGAGGGGATATGATTGTTATAGAATTTGAGGACACCGGACCCGGCATTCTTGAACCAGAAAAGTTGTTTACTCCCTTTTATACCACAAAAGAAGTGGGGAAAGGTACGGGCTTGGGTTTGGCTGTAAGTTATGGCATTATAAAAGAACATGGGGGAACAATTGTCGGTAGAAATTGGCAGAAAGGCGCTATTTTTACTGTTACGCTTCCTATCAAGGTGCAGACCAGCAAAGAAGTTAAATTCCCTGTGAAAGGGGATTATAATTTGAGTGGTTTACGTTTATTGCTGGTAGAGGATGAAGTGGGGATTGCAGAGTCTTGCTGTGAATTGTTATCGGCAAAAGGTTGCCTTGTAACGTCAGTATCCAGCGCAAAAGATGCGATGCAGGCGATTCAGAAGGACCAGTTTGATATCGTTATTATGGACTTGAAAATGCCCGGGGAAGTATCCGGAATCCAGTTTTATGAATGGATGATGAGTTGTGTGCCTGCTTTGAAGGAGAAGGTGATCTTGATGACAGGGGATACCCTTTCTCCCGAATTCAGGACATTCATTGAAAAGAGCAAGGTGCCTGTTATTCCTAAACCGTTCCGTTTTAATACTTTCCTTGAAAAGATAGGTCTAACCGCGAAAAAGGCAGGTTTGTTTCAAATGTGATATTACTGGATATGTTCAAAATTTGTGCTTCAGCCTCAGCGCATCTTTTTTTTGAAAATAGATTAGTTCGTTTTTCCCTTTGGCACAATTTTCTGTCTAGTGTCTTCTCGTGCCAATTCTCGTCTCCATATTTTTTTCACTATTTCGTCGTCATCCTCATCGTAGATTTCTCCTACAACTTCTTCTAAAATATCTTCCAGGGTTATGATACCTATGATCTGAGTACCTTGACGTACAATGGCCATGTGAATACGGTTTCCTTGAAAATACTTGAGTATTCTGAGTATGGATTCGTTTTCATCTACAAAATAAGGTTTACGGAGCAGGTTGGCCAAGGAAAATTCTATTTTGGTGTTCATCATCGCTACGAATTCTTTTGTATGAAGAATTCCGACTACCTGTGGTTCAGCTTCATCCAGCAGGACGGGAAGCCTTGTATGTCCACAATCAATGATGACTTTTAAGATTTCTTCCTTACTCATAGAACTCCGAATTGCAACCACCTTGGAAAAAGGAAGCATTACTTCTGATGCCTTCTTAAAGCGTAGTGCAAATAAATTTAAGATGTAATCCCTGTGAAAAGGGTATAGTGATTTGAGAGATAGTTCTGATACACCTTCTTCTGGAGAAGGAACATGGCGAATACCTATCAGGGAAAGGAATTTTAGTGTTGATTGCTCAAGGATATGGACAACAGGCGTGGTGATCTTTGTCAAAAACGTTAACATGTGACTTGAGGCCAAAGAGACCTCTTCGGGATAACGAATTGCAATGGCTTTAGGTATTAGCTCACCGATGACAACGGTAAAAAAAGTAAATGGGATGACAAAGAGTGCGATTCCAAGAATTTCAGCAACTGTCCCAGAGACTCCCAAAAGTTTATTGAGATATGGAAGAATAGATTCCTTTATTTCTATGCCACCAACTGCCGCTGATAACGTTCCAATTAATGTAATGCCTACCTGGATTACGGCAAAGGTTCTATCCGGACGCATCCTTAAGTTTATGAACTTTTTTGCGGCAACGTTACCTTTCGAAGCCATGTCTCGTAAAAATGGGATATTGGAAGAAGCAAATGCCATTTCAATACATGAAAACAGGCTATTGAATAGAAGCAAAATGATTATTATTATCCATTCCATAGTTTTAAATACTAAATAATCTGTGTGTTTATTTCAACTAAGTAATTTTTAAAAAAGGTTAAATTTTTTAAAGAATATGCCGATATATTAAAGATAAATAGTTGAGGATCGCGTGCCGTTAGACAATGATTTTATAAGTTGCTATTTTGTAAGAAGTTAAATATGTCTCTCTTGTGGGAAAGTTCCTTGATGGAAAATGTTATAATATTAGCAACGATTGTTACCTGTTAAGAAATGAACTGGAAATCAGTTGACGGATACGCCATGAGAATTTATTATCATTACAGGTAAGGTTATCTATTAATTTTTGGGAGATTAAAAATGCCAATTGAAGATATTTCCAAAACCTCTTCACATCACGGTGTTGCTAATACAAACCGTATTGAGGCAAATCAGTCACAAACAAAGATAGAAAAGGACAAACGCTCTGTCCATGAAAAATTTGATTCAGTGGATATCTCCAAAGAAGCAATGGCACTTGAGAAGACGATTGCGAGTCTAAAGACCAGTGTGAGTGAAATGCCTGATGTAAGGGTAGCAAAGATGGAGGACGTTAAAATAAAATTAAAAACTGGTTTTTATGACCGGCCAGAGGTGATTGAACAAGTTGCAAAGAAGGTTGCAGATGCTTTTAGTATCAAAAAGCAAGAGTCATAATTTATGTTGGACAAAAAGAAGATGGATATGCAGAGAGTCCGTAAACAATTTATAGGGGTTAAATTTGATTGTTGCCAGGTATACACACGGATTTATGCTAACAAAGAAGAAACTGCGTACGTGGGTAGATGTCCAAAATGTTTGCGAAAAATACATATCAAAATACACAGAGATGGTGTAGATTGTAGGTTTTTTTCGGCATTTTAATCTCTAGTTTTATTTGATTAGGCGGTTATGGTAGCCTTGAAAGCCTGTCGGTTTGTATGATATTGGAATACAAATTAACAGGCTTTTTTAGTTTGTGTTAAAGATGCCTTTTTAGGTAATAACCTCCGGTGATGATATATGTGTTGGAAAATATATCAAAAATTACTGGCGTTGGTTGTTTTTTCGATTGTTATGGTGGGTGTTATCCACGGAAGTGACCGAAAGGCGAAGGTCGTTATTTTTCCGTTTAAGAACAACCCGGATTTAAATGGTCTTATTCAGGGAATCGAAGACGTGATGCGGAGCGAATTGATCCGGTCTGGATATTTTACTGTGTTGGAACAAGAGCGCACCTATGAGTTTGTGAAAGAGGCCGTGCTGTACAACTTCATCAAAATTGAAGATGTGAATGTGGAAACCGCGCTACCAAGGGCAAGTATTGTTGATTTGTTTGCCAGGGTTGACTCGAAGGTGGTTATTCGAGTTGCAGAAAGGTTGAAAGCAGATTTTGCTGTTAAAGGGGCTCTTAACCAGTTTGGGGAAAAGTTTCGGGCCGATATTGAAGTTGTAAATGTAAAGGCAAAAGAGACATTAAGCGCGTTGGTGGGTGAATGTGAATCGAAAGAAAAAATTCCAGAGGTAATAGAAGATCTCTCGCAACAAATCGTTAATGTTTGTAAAGGCGCAAACGTACTGAAAGAAATTGACTATATACAAGGCAATTATCAACAAGGAAATTTAACTTACGAAGAAGCATCTGATAAATTAAAAAGTCTTTCTTTGGAGATGCCAGAGTCATTTCCAATCCACTGTGCCTTATTTTTACACTATCTGGGACATCAGGAAAAGCAGGATAGTTTGATTGAAGAAGGTGAAGAGATAGTAAATCTGTTTAATCCTGAGAGCGATGAGGATATCAGGTGTTTGTCCTTTTTGGGCATAGACCCCTTTTATGAACTGGCCAATGTGTATAGTGCGATGGGAAGGATTGATAATGCAATAGAGGTTTATAATCGGGCAATCCGGGTATATCCCATGAATCACATAAAGTACTATAGGCAGTTAGGGGTATTATATAAACGTGAGGGTAAAACCGAATTGGCAATTCATGCCTTTAAACAGGTATTAAACACGAATCCGGCAGATTATGAGGCGAGATTGATACTCGCCTCCGTGTATGAAACTAAGGGCGATGTATCAAACGCCCTTGAACAGTATCAGCATTGTCTGAAATACACTAAGAATGCGACAGAAAGTTCAAAGGTAAAAGATATGATTAAACGGCTCCAGTCAAAAAAAGGTGTTGAAAAGAAATAAACTGGCTGGCATATTGTTTGCTATTGATAATAAAAGTTTTTTCGATCAGAAAGAGTTGAATTGTTCAACCTATTTATGGTAACCTTCTCGAATACATGTTTAAAAATTAAACACTTTTCTTATACGTCAGGCAGGTTGTTTTCTGTAAAAAAAGGGGGGAGTAAATGTCATCGAAGGCAATAATTCTTATTGTGGACGATGAAGAAACGATTCGATTTTCAATAAAAGAGTTTTTGGAGGGACAAGGGTATGAGGTCATTGTTGCAGAAACGTGCGAGCAGGCACAGGAGAAGATAAATGAGTTTCTGCCGGACCTGGTACTGTTGGATTTGAGGTTGCCCAACATGGGTGGGATAGAACTCCTTGAAAAGGTAAAAACAAAAGATCCTAATGCCTTGATTATTGTTATGACAGGGTATGGAAGTGTTGACTCTGCAGTAGAGGCGATGAAGATCGGGGCTTATGATTATTTGGAAAAACCTTTTAGGACAGAACACTTAAAATTGGTTATTGAAAAGGCCCTTGGTACACAGGCATTACGCAGGGAAGTGCTGGAATTACGGGCGCAGCAGTGGACTTTTGCTGATGAGCCGGGCGGTGTGATAATCGGGAACAGTCAGCAAATGAAGGAGATATATAGCCTTATTAAACAGGTAGCAAAGAGTCCATCAACAACGGTCCTAATACAGGGAGAAAGTGGCACAGGGAAGGAACTGGTTGCTCGTGCTATCCACCATTTAAGCACGCGGAAGAACGGCCGTTTTGTAGATATCAATTGTGCTGCTTTGACAGAGAGTCTTCTTGAAGCAGAATTGTTTGGATATGAAAAGGGCTCCTTTACGGGCGCTACTACAACTGGAAAGCCAGGTTTGTTCGAGGTTGCTGATAAAGGGACCGTCTTTTTAGATGAAATAGGCGAGATGGATATTACGTTACAGGCAAAACTTCTGAGGATCTTACAAGAAAGACAATTTAAGAGGGTTGGTGGGATTAACGATATCAAAATTGACGTCAGGGTAATTGCGTCAACTAACCGGAATCTGGAAGAGGAGGTGGAAGCAGGTAATTTTAGAAAAGACCTTTATTATAGGTTGAAGGTGTTGCCGATCTATGTTCCTCCATTGAGGGAGAGAAAAGAAGATATCATGCTCCTGGTGAAACATTTTGTGCATAAATATAATAACGAATTTAATAAAAATGTTCATCACATACCGCCAGAAACAGAAAGATTACTTTTGGAATACCACTGGCCTGGAAACATTCGTGAGTTGAAAAATGTAATTGAACGAGCCGTCCTGATTTCGAGCAATGGTACATTACAGCCTGAATTAGGTGTTACTATTGATTCAAGAAAAAAAATTAGTATCGATAATGGTATGAGTGATAAGCGAGAAAATGGGGAAAGCGATGAGGAATTAAACGCTCGTTCATTGGCGAATATTGAAAAACAACATATTCAGAGAGTCCTCATTGAGACTTCCTGGCGGAGAACCGAGGCGGCTAAGATTCTAGGTATCAATAGGACTACGTTATACAATAAGATAAAAGAATATGGTCTTAGTCCATCATAAATTGGGTGATTTAAGCATATGGATTAAGCGTACACATCAAACTTGATGAGAAATGTTTACATTTATTATTTATACGTTTTTAACGTCACGGAATGGGCATGAAAAAAAAGATTTTGTTAGTGGATGACGAAGAAACGCTGCGATGGGCTTTACATGAAGCCTTAGCGGAGGAAGGTTACAATGTGGATAATACCGGTGACGGCGTTAATGCCCTGGAATTTATTAGAAAAGCTCATTATGATTTGGTGATTAGCGATTTGAGAATGCCCACAATGGGCGGATTGCAATTAATTTCCGAGATAAAAAAGATACGTCCAGATGTTAAATCTATTATTATTACTGCATATGGTTCAATAGAGACAGTCATCGAAGCTATGCACATCGGTGTATCAGATTTTATAACAAAACCGTTTAAAATTGATCATATGAAAAGTGTCATACAGAGGGTTTTGAATGATGCTTCGATTCCAAATAATAACGGTGGAGACAAGAGTAATGAGGGATTGAAAATTGAATACGACGATCCATGCAGGCAAACGGACACGTGTTTCATCGCAAAGGATATGGCAGGAACTGCAAACCATATATTCTATGATTTTGTTGAATCGGGGGGATTAAGGGCATTTCTGTTTGGGGGTGTCTCCCATGAGGTGAATATAAATAATTTGGATATCGTGGTTAAAACAATCTTCCGCTATGCGGTGAAAAAAGGTAAATCTCCCGCCTCTTTGCTCAATGATATCAATCAGTATCTTTGTAAAAATATTTTGCAGCGGTTTCCTGTTGCGTTATTTTGTGCCGTTTTGGATAAACAAAGGCAAACTCTTTTCTACTCGACGTATGGGGATGAACTAACGAGTTTTCTCTGTTTGCCTACCAAAGAAGTAAAAATGTTGGAATCATTCCCATTCCCCTTAAATATGTTTCCGGGGACGATGATCGTGGAAAGTTCTGTATCTTTTATATCCGGTAGTAAATTGATTTTGTTATGCAATGAGTCGTTGTCAAATGGTCTGAGAAACGGAGTAATTGCTTTTGAGAGGTTCAGGGACGTGGTATGCGGTACAAATACAAGCAGCTATGAGGATATGGCAAAAAGTATTATGCTTCAGCTTGGCGGACTCGATCCAAATGCTGCCAGGGAAAAAGGTATCGCTGTGATGGTTTCAAGTCTTGAGTATGAAACAGACACAGCATGGGAAGAGGTGATATCTCTTTCAATACCTATCCATAATTATGGGAAAATGATGGAACATTTCGATAAAAAATTATCGTCTATCATAGAGGATAATTTTAAGAGATATCAAATTATCACATCCATCAATGAGGCTGTTTTGAACGCTGCTTCTTTTGCATATAACAAGGATGCGGAAGGGGAGGTGTGTTTAAAATTTTCGAAATTAAGGGACGAATTTATTATAGAAGTCAGCGATCGGGGCTGTGGGTTTGATGTACAGAATTATAGAGAACCGGACGTGACGTTATACAATGACTTAACAAGAAAGAGTGGTAGAGGGATATTCCTTATGAGGAATTTAATGGATAGGGTGATGATACAATCCTCTAAAGAAATTGGGACCGCTGTTCACATGGCAAAACGAGTAACCTGTAATGAAAATTGAGAGACAGGAAAAAGAGAAGGCCACGATATTGTTACCCACGGGTGATTTAGTTTATGAGGGGATAGATGAACTCGAAACTCTTTTTCAGACATTGAGTGATGATGGCCGTTATGTCATACTTGATCTCACGAATACAAGATACCTATCGGCAAAGGCATTGGGCATCATGGCTTTTTATGTAAAGCTCTTCAGAGAGAAACAAGGGGGATTGAAACTAGTTCATGTAAATGAAAATATAAAAAAATTATTTGATATTACAGGCATACTAAAAATTATTGAAATATTTGAGAGTGAAGGTGCAGCTCTGGCGAGTATCGGGTCACAGGTTGGAAAACTGGAAAAAATGCTTTTGTGGTCAAATGAGTGTTTTAGATAAAGATTTTTGATTGAGATGGTAGATACAATATGTCTGATTTGATTCAGCAGGATAAACCGCAACCTACAGTGGAAATTAGAGTACAGACTCCGGAGGTATTGAATGAGGTTGGCAAGAAATCCGAAGACAAGAAATTTTCAATGCCGAAGGTAGATATTCCCAGGATTATTTTACTGTTTCGTCAGTATGGAATTTCAATATCTGTGAACCTGGTAATCCTGGGGGTGATTTGTTTTTTATTCTTGCTTCAGAGGGATTGTATTAAATGGAGAAATAAAGATATCGGGCGTATTGTGGAAGAAAAGGTGATGGAGACCCTCAAAAAAAAACTGTCTCCAGATAAAGACCTGTCTAATATTACAGGACAAAGAAGAAATAATGAAGATAAACTTTCAAAACAAAAAAACGATGTGGAAGCATCGGATTTAACGAATATGTCTGGTGTGGTACAGGTCGATAACTCGAAATATCTAATCGAGGCGAATCGATTATACGAACAGGGAAACTATGAGGATGCAGCAGTCTATTATGAAAAAGGTTTGGAGAAATCAATACCTTTTGTAAACGAAGATTTTGTGATGTATCGTTTGGGAGATTGCTATTTATTGTCAGGGGAATACGAAGAGGCATTAAAAGTATTTCAGTCACTAACCAGCGACTACATTAACAGTCCGTATCAATTTAAAAGCCGATTGAAAATAGGAGAATGTTTCGCAGCGATGGGAGAATTTAAAAAAGCGCGGAAAACGCTTTATACAATTGTAGCACAAGAGGGAAAATGTTGTTCAGATGACGACAAGCTAGCAGTTGTAGACTCCTACTTTAAAATAGCAGAGTATTACATGCAGGAAGCCGAACGACTTCGTAAAGTTGCTACTGGAGGGACCGATTACTCAGATCAGTCGCTGGCTTCGAAATAAGTTGCTTAATTCAAAGATGAAAAAAAATTTGTCTTTTAAAGTATTATTAATTGTCTATGGTCTTCTGACGATATTTACTTTTTTTCTTGTACAAGGAGGGGAAAGCGTAAATACCTCATTTGATATTCACGAGAAATTAGATACCGAGAGGCGTAATCTGGAAAAGCTTCAGATGCAATTACAGATACTCGAAACAAGTGAGGATGAGAGGGAGCAGGGTCAAAGAACTCAATCTCAAACTGGTGAGCAAAACAAAAGTAAACCGGTAAACCAGCCTCCGATCGTGATTAACCCGAATGAAAGTATTTTGTTAACAAAAGAAATGGGGGAGTATGGCGTACCGGTATATTCAATTGATGCAACCCAGGTACAGATAGCAGACGTGCTGCAGGCATTGTCGGCCAGCTTTGGCAAGAGTATTATTGTGGATGATGAAGTGGACCCTGCTAACTTGTCTTCTTACGTAAATATTTCAATTCAGAAAAGCCCTTTGCAGGATATATTAGAGATAATACTGGGAATGCGAGGTTTGGAATTTATTCAGAACGAAGATTCCATATTTGTTACTTCTTTGGCAAAACTCAACGTTGACACGGCTTTTGAGTATTACAGGGATAAGAGTATCCATCTGTATCAAAAGGCGCAGATAAAATATCCCAATGACCGGAGGATCGTAAAGGCATATTTCGAGTTGGGGAATTATTATTATGAACTGGGTTTTAATTTCCTTGCATTACAGGAATACCAGATTATCGTTGGAAAATACAGAGGAAGTCCACAGGCCCGAGAGGCGCTATTCAAAATAGGCCGTTGCTATGACAATTTAAAGGACTCGGAAAGTGCAAGGCGGGCATACTTCCAATTTATGTATAGTTATCCCAAAGATCCCTTAGTGGATGATGCCCTTCTGTCAATAGGAGACTCTCTGGCGGAACAAGGTCTTTACCATAAGGCAATAGATATCTATGAAAGGGTTATTCGCGAGTTTCCCGGTGAGGATACCGCTATCAGGGCTCAATTTAATATGGGAAAGACCTATGTTAAAATGGGAGATTATCGGAATGCGATACAGTTGTTTTTGAAGGCAAGAGAAAAATATTATTCAGATCAAATGAGATCGGAGATTGAATATCAAATAGGCAATTGTTTGTATCTGTTAAATGAATACCAGGATGCCGGGAATGTTTTAGGAAATTTTTTGGTGAATGAGGAGGGAGGGGATCTCGTCGAAAACGCCATTTTTTTACTTGGTGATTGTTTTTACAAACAGGATAATTATCTTGGGGCGTTTCAAATATTTAAAAAAATAATTGAGACCTATCCGAAGAGCAATAAGGTGCCCTATGGAATGTATTATATGGGGAAGAGCCTGATGGCAATGAATATGCCGGAATCTGCAATAAAGACATTTCGTGAGGGGATACAAGCATATCCCGATGATGATTATGCCGGCAAAATGGCATTAGCGATAGGGAAGTGTTATTTTGATAAAGGCGATTATTGGTTGGCGTATAATGCATTCGATAGCTTTGTGAGGCAGTATCCTCAGAATGAACTGGTAGTAGAAGGTATGATTGGAATGGCGGATTCACTTCTGAATGACAAAAAATATGGAGAAGCAATAAACAATTATATCGAGTTACTAAAAATGTGTAATGAAAAAAAGATAAGACGATATGCATTTAATCGTATAGGTGAGTGTTATAGATATATGGGAAAGTTGGAACAGGCAATAAAGGCATACCGGATGAGTTTAGACATGAACGAAGATACTATTCAGGAGACTTTGAATACAGATGATTTCCTTGGTACAAAGACCAGTAACGTACAACATATGTAGGAAAGAGAAAAGTAAATTGGGTTCTAGTTTTACTTTAGA
>JBKBTA010000089.1:0-11569 GCA_046291035.1 Candidatus Brocadia sp. | reverse complement strand
AGAGGAATATATGCTCGAATATGGGTATCCTGAGTATCTAGAACAAAAAAAACAGCACTCAGAATTCAAGAAAAAAACCGTTGATTTCTGCATGGAAACCATGGCGCGTAAAGAGTCGGTTCCTATGGAAATATTCATGTATTTAAAATCGTGGTGGACGAATCATATCCTGAAAGTAGACATGAAGTACAAGAAGTTTTTTAACGACAGGGGACTGATGTGATGAAAAAAAACGTAACGGTTTAATTTTTTAAAAAATTCCAGCAGTGTAGGGGGCGTATTGCAATACGCCCCCTACTTTTGACCGCAAAATATCGTCATTATTGAGATTTTTTGAAAAAGCTAAATTATTTCAGTATTTTGTATTAATTAAGGAATTATTTTGGTATACTTAGAAAAGTATTTAAGCGGTGCCGCGTGTAACATAGGTCTCAATCAAACAATTACCTGCAAAGGTTAATATTGAATATAAACATGCCGACTCAGTTCGGGTGAACTGAGTTCCATGGTTTTTGGTGCAGTATTGCGAAAGGGTCGTTACCTGAAGCGGGTCGTTTGCTGTTTGTTGAACTATTACGCATGTCATGCTGGACTTGCCCGTGCTGGAAGGTCAGAACCCAATCCCAATTGTTTCCTGCCTACTTTTTCAATAATCTGGTTAGGTTTGCATTGATACGACGAGCAGTGTTCTAGGGTATGTACGGATAAACGAAGTTTGTCGTTCGACTGAGTGCTCTCGACGAAGTCCATGACACTTTAAAATCCGCTTAATTAAAATGAAAATTCTCTACAATGAAATTGTGATTTTTTTACTAGAGAGCCATTGGCTGACATACGCCTGGCTCATATTTTAACCAGAAGGAGTTTCTGTGAATTTTGAATCATTTAATTTCCATCCGCATATCGCGGCTGGTGTGAAGGCGCTGGGTTACATTGCACCCACACCTATCCAACTTCAAGCAATACCTTTCATTCTTCAAGGCCGGGACGTCATGGCTCTGGCTCAGACCGGAACCGGCAAAACTGCCGCCTTTGTGCTGCCGGTTTTGCAACGACTGCTGCAAGGACCGCGTGGTCGTGTCCGTGCCTTGATAATCGCGCCCACGCGTGAACTGGCTGAACAAATACACGAAGCCATCAGTGGGCTGGGCCAACAAACAAGGCTTCGGGGTGTAACCATTTATGGCGGCGTGAACATGAAACCTCAAATCCAAAAACTGCGCGGCGGAGCCGAAATCGCCGTGGCCTGCCCCGGTCGCCTGCTCGATCATATCCACCAGGGCACAATTGATTTGTCGCGCCTGGAAGTACTCGTGCTGGACGAAGCGGACCGGATGTTTGACATGGGCTTTTTGCCAGATATCCGGAAGATTATAAAGCGCTTGCCGGTACAACGGCAGACACTGTTTTTCTCGGCTACTATGCCCGATGACATCCGGCATCTGGCACACAATATCCTGCGTGATCCGACCACGGTGCAAATAAACCATACCATGCCGGTGACTGCTGTATCGCATGCATTGTATCCGGTTGAGCAGCATCTTAAGACTGCCCTGCTGATGGCGCTCCTGAAGCACACCGACACGGAGTCAGTACTGGTTTTTACACGTACAAAACTCCGTGCGAAACGAGTTGCTCAGCAATTGGGAAAAGCGGGCTACAGTTCAACATCGCTGCAAGGCAACCTGTCTCAGAGTCAGCGTCAGGCAGCGCTTGATGGTTTTCGTAACGGCTCGTTCAAGATTCTGGTAGCGACGGACATAGCCGCTCGCGGCATTGATGTTTCACGGATTTCACATGTCATTAACTATGACATGCCCGACACCGCCGATGCTTACACGCATCGTATTGGACGTACAGGCCGTGCTGCCAAAACGGGCGATGCTTTTACCCTCTTTACCCGTGAAGATGCACAGATGGTTCGCACTATCGAGGGCATACTCGGCGTGAAGCTGGAGCGGCGCAGACTGCACAACTTCGATTATACCACGGCATGTCCCGGCACAGAATATACACGCTGTCGACCGCAACACCATCGCAATCAAGCGAAAGTGAAGAAGGTTAAGGCACAACGATCCACAACTTCAAGACATGGTACTCAAAGGACGACAATTTCACGAGTAACTAAACAACATCACTCATACACTACCCACCTGACTGGCCCGCTGGCGAGTAGATCCCGCTGCACACGTGGACAATCAGCGAGTGAAGTGTAATGAGGTCACTTGAGGGTGTTCTATGAACAAACAAATGCCTATGGTTATTGAGTTAGAACCGGGTACATATCAGTGGTGTGCGTGTGGGAATACAAAAAACGAACCGTTCTGTGACGGCTCACACAAAGGAACGGATAAAACACCCCATATGTTTAAAATCGTACTGAAAAGAAAATATGTAATTTGCAATTGCTATTTAACAAGCAACCCACCATTTTGTGACGGTATATGCCGTCGTATCAAAAGTAATGAAGTATGAAATGGTAATTTTCCTAGCGCAGAAAGCCACAACCAAGAAGAACTTAACCACTAAGGGTATGAAGTAAAACTTACAAAAAGGGAGTTTTTACTTTGAACCAGATTTAGATTTTTGAATTGGTAGCTGATGGGAAAAGTGCGAAATGTTTTGGTTCAATTGAGGACGGTTGAAACGGTAAATTATAGCGCCGCTTTTGTTCATTTGTACAGACCAGGAGAGGTGCTTCCTGGAAGTGAGCCCTCCTCAGGATCGATCTCACAGATGCTGCCAAGGCAGGCAGATTCTTGAGCCCCTGCGGTGGAATCTTCTCTTTCGTATATCACAATGTGGGAAAAATCAATATCGGGAAGACTTTTCGTCCGCATGCAGTATTCATCTGCGGTAATTTCTTCAAAGGGTGCAAGCTGATATACCGTTTTCGACTTCGGAAGGAACGATAACCCACCGAGCAGGTCCCAGTTTTTGTAAAGCCAATGCGCCGTCTCAATCCATTCATCGTCTGCCACGGAAACGGTGACAGAAGGGTTGTGCTCGGTGTATTTTTCCTTGACCATTTTCCAGTATTCGAGCTGATCGATAGCGTTGAGATCTTCCCTCGTTATACTTCCTTCCGGTGATTTTACAGGAAATTCCAATACATATGTGGTAGCTGTTGCCACGTCTTGTCCAACTTCCGGGTAGCATGGGAATTTCTGTTCTTTTAACATCAAGAATAACGGGTCCTTTGCTGAAATACGTATTCTGCGAATATAATACCTGGCAAAACGCGGATGCATGCCCGAGGCTGCATCAACCAGTTGAGAAACAGTCCCGGAAGGTTTAACACAGGTTACTGCGGTAGATTCATTGATACCGAACCGTTTCGCGTAGATACGGTTAATTTCTATGGCATGGTCTCTGAGTTTCACCAAAATCTTTGGATTGCGTACTGCGGGGGAATCCCATTGTCCGGTAATCGATATTCCCAGAAGCCGTTCTTCTTCACAATTCATTTTCCACTCCGGTGAGAGATAGGGAAAGTTTGTAAGCATGGATTGATAGGTACACAGTATTGCAGCGATCCTGATTTTTTTCAGTAATGTTGTTTCTGTATCATCCGGACGGGCAACTGCCTCGCTCAAGTTACAGAATTGCTTCGAACGCAGGATAATCTCTCCGCACGGATTAATACCGCTTGTCATCCAGTACGGCTCGAACCTCTTCCAGCGGCGTGCTGGGATTTGTTTCGGCAGGCCACCACGATTAAACAATCCACGTTCACCGGTCCCGGCCATTGCCAGGGCAAGCCACTCTTTTAGGAAATCTACGGCCTTCGGTTTTGCAACATAAACGGCTGAATTATTCGCCATCATCCGCTGCGGTTCATTGATATAAAAATAGCCGCTCTTGGCCTGGCGCATGTCATCATCATCGGGATCGGATAAAGAAATCAAAGCAGCGCGGCGTACCCCTCCCATTTCTACCACTTCACCGATCTTGCAGATAATATCATGCACGTCGATATTGCGTAAACGTTTGCCTTGGGCACCAAGTATTTTTGTTCGCGCGTAATTCATTAAGGATTGTAGTGGCCCCGGACCGGAGCTGCGTCCGCCCATAGTATACAACCTGGATCCGGCCGGTCTGACCTGTGAGTAATCAAAGTGGATATCCTTCCCCTCGTACCAGGCACAGAGCCCAATTTTGAGTGCATTTGCCCAACCTTCCTTACTATCTCCAACCACATGCACAGGAAGTAATTCTCCTGTTTGCCTCTGAATTATTGGCAATTGTTGAACATTTTGGCTCTCAACAGAGAAGCCTACCCCTACACCGGACATCAGAAGGTACATGATTTCAGCCAAATCTTCGAGACGTGAAGGGGCAATGAAGGAACAATTGTACGCCGCAACATTATTCGTCCGGGCTGCCTTGCCGGCAGCCCATAAAAGCCGCATGGAGGGCATCACGTGTTGATTCAGGATTGCCTGCTTGATTTCCTCGTACTCCTGAGGGTTTAAGCGATCGCCTAAATTTTCCTGCATGAAATGTATGTATCGATCTACTGTTTCTATCCATGTTTCGCGCCTTCCTTCCTCCTCGATCCAGCGCGAATACGTCCGGTAATAGATGAATTCAGCAAGGGCGTTGGGGAAATACTTTTTGCTTTCTACCACAAGTTGTTTGACCCGATCAGGAATCACCAGGGCTTTCTTACGAATTTCTGCCCGCTCATGCCGATACAGAATGTAAGCCTTGGCTGTTTTAGGGAATTCAAGCAGTATCAGTGTCTCTTCAACAATATCCTGAATTTCCTCAACATGTGGAATATGAGTTGCCGGATATCGCTTATTGAGTTCTGCCACAACTTCACTTGAAACCCGTATGGGGTCCTTTTCCAGATCACCCTCATTGCTTGCCTGCATAGCCCGGTAGATTGCGCTCGTAATGCGTGTCTGATCAAAAGGTACAATTCTTCCATCCCGCTTTTTGACATGGGTAAATTTATTCTTTACTGAGTTGGACATAATTGCCTCCACAAATTAGGCTGCCACTGGCAGCGGCTTTTATGCTCCCCACATTGGTAGGACAAGCGTCCCCGCTTGTCATTATGACGTCAACTGGGGACGGTTGACCTACCTTGCCGTCGTAATGTCAGGCGAGGACGCCTGACCTGCCATATAGGGGCGGGTGTGTTAAAGGCATTTTCAATCACACTTTTATCGTTCGACTGTGCTTAAGACGAAGTCCACACGTTTTAGAGGGGAATCATAAAAGTTTGAAATTCCTTGTCGTTAAATGTGAGGAGTTTTAACATCAATATTGCGATGACAGGCAAGGATGCCTGTTCCATGATGACAGCTTGTGTAGGGTGCGTCCTACGCACCATCCATACGTTGGATTGTTTTGGTGCGTAGGACGCACCCTACACTGTTTTGCCTGTTGGAGCAATTCATGAGTTGTTCCGCTATTTTATTGCTGACCGGAACTCTTCGGTCGTTTCAGTTTTTTACCTATCTTAAATACAGACAAAAGGCGTGGAAAAAATTGGCTAACTATACGAGAAGACCCGTTTCTCCAAAACAGTTTGTTTTTGGATCTCGTTAGTTTAACTTTATTTACCATACCACCTTTTTTCTTTCTCGGATCAAAACGATCTATAGGATCATCTAAGAGTTCATGAATGGCTTTGTCCCGATCAACTGGAGCAAATGAAGATGTGTTTTCTGCTCTTTCCATTTCTGTGTTATTTTTTCTCCTGGGACGGATTCCTGCTTTAGCAATGATCTTGAAGTCGAAGTTTTTCGTCATTTCCGGTGTAACACCAAAGGCAAAGTCCATGCAGTCATGGTATGACGACAACAAATGAGACAGCTCTTTTAACCCACTTTTATCAAACGAAATATATGTTGGTACATTTACGGGCAATTTCTCAGAAGAAGACCCTGGTGTTTGGGTTAATTTTGCAAGCGATTCATCCAACTGATCAAGCTTGAAAGAGTGATCCACCGATGCGCGACGCACAATATCATCTGCACTCGAAAAATCTATGTTTTTCCAGGTATTTAATAGACCTTTACCCTCGTAGTTAGCCAATATCCAGGGGAGAATAAACCAGAAATGCCTCCGGTATTCATGCGGGACACTAATTCCCTGCAGACAGTAAATATCACGACCATCCTTGTCTTTATGATTTGATAAACCGCAACTTACGAGAAATGTTGCATCCGTGTGGTTTAAGCAATAGAGAGGCAAAACCGATGATTTGCTAAAGGCATCTTTGTATTTATCATACATATTGTAAAGTAGATTTAATGCCTTAAGGTTATCCATCGATACGTTCTGTGGAACAATCATCCAACGGTAATCTTTGGAAAAAGAACGAGAATACAAGAGTTCCTGGTATATCATGCGATCCGCCTCACCCTTTCCAGCGCCTTATTCAGGAGCGGTTCGATATGTGGCTCAAACTGGCTTAAAACCTCATAATCCTTGTTTTTTTCTTCCAGAATAGCCCTGGCAATGCTCTCGGCATCAGGCTTTCGCGTGATAAGAGACCAGATTTTATTCACCAATCCTGCCTTTTTCAGTACCTCTGAAAGTTCTTTTTCGCGTTGTTTTATACTCTTGTGGGCCTCCACTTTCATTTGTTTTAACGTTTGCCCCAAACAGTAAAACAAAACATGTTCTGCATTCATGGGCGCTGGGAATCCTATAATTGTATCTTCAGATTTAAAAGGATGTATCATATCTCCGGTGGGAATAATCGTCCTCCTGGCATTTCCTTCGCCTACCGCTGATACGGGAACAATACCGCCCTCCCAGGTCGGATTTTGTTTGCACAAGGATACCATCTGATTGAATACTTCCAGTCCACGCTCTATCAATGGTGCATAATTATCGTTCTTCCACTTTTGGTCAACCGTGTCTGCCTTAGTCAGCATAATCACGAATGTTAAGTTTCTATTGGGATACACCCTACTATAGGTCGTAAATATCTCATGGATCCTGCGGGCCCCTGACCGATGCCTTGCCTCTTTTATATTAGAATAATATGTTAAGACAAAGGCATCTGCAACGAGGATGACGGCGTTACTAAGCTCGATATGAGAAGCCAGGTCTGAAATTTCAGATTTTGTCGCTTCTGAAGTATCATTTGTATCGAAGGCGTCTGTAATTTCTGTTAAAATGCCGCCCCGGTAATCAATCCAATCAAAATATGTTACCGGTTTTGAATTATAGTAAACCGTGAAAGGCCATACCGTTGTCTGTTGTGTGCCGTCCGGCCATTTAAATTTATCAACAAGGGAAAACCTGCTAAAATCACCGACACTCAGTATCGCCTTATCAAATTGTTGTACTGAACGGGGGGCAATGTAAAAACCCGTGTCATTTTGCCCACCATCTCCTAATGTCTCGTAAAGCGAAGACATATATGTTGTCTTGCCAGAGCCTGATATTCCTACCATAGTTACTTTCATGTTTCATTCACCTCTTATAAATCATTTACTAATTACCTATTTGTATGGCACGAAAATATCCACAGATAAAATCATGGTAGGAGCCAACTCCCGTTGGCGATTGGCTATTTTCACGCCATTGTGAACTGCCAGTCGCCGTCGGGAGAAGGCTCCCCCGATACATTGTTTTCGTGCCCTCTTGTGAGCCCAACATTAAGCCTTATACTTCCGTCTTATCATTTCAACGGCTACACCAGAAAATCCGCCTATAAACGGCAGCATAATTGCTAATTTTTTTGAGAAACCAGCAATAATTCCAATTGCCACAAAAATAAAAAAACCTACTATTGCGCCTAAGAAAAATACATACATGAGTTGCTTTGGAGCCGGTTGAACTTGATTTGGTGTTTTTTGCCCGGGGAATTTAGATTCCCCTGAAATTAAAACCTTTTTACTTAGTTCTTTATGTCTTTCCATAATGTCTGACATTTGACGACCCTCAATTAACGAAAAAACTTTATAGCTTGATTTATGCCAAATTTTACTCTTCCCGTAAGAATTTTGCTACGCATTCAACGACTCGTTCATAACTTCTTATACTGGCCATGAATTAATTTCACAAGAAATGTATCTTTATAATATTACTCAATCAGATACTTTTTTCGCAACATTTTTTGCGTTTAATTAAATAGTTCTCTTAAAGGTCACAATCGATATGGTCATCATGACAACGGTAAAGACCGAAAGGAAAGTAATGTCTGTTGCGATACTCCCCAGACCAGCGCCTTTGAAGAGAATGGTTTTTAATGCACCTACGGCATGCGCCTCAGGATTTATCTTTGCAAATGTCTTAAGCCAATGAGGAAAACTCGCAATCGGATAAACCGCACCACTCGGGAAAAAAAGTATTACATTCAGAAACCCGCTCAATATGCCGACAACCCTGGGATGATTAAACCTGCCGAGAATAACAAACATCAGACTGAGCAGACCGAGGGTAGTGAGAATTATAATAATCAATATGTAGGCAAACTGTTTTATCCCTTGTAAGAGGGGTATGCCGGTTATGGCCATGCTCATAGCAAATACCAAAATGGCAATGGCCGTTGTAATGAACAAGCCACTTATGATAAGGCCGGTTACGATATCCGATTTGGAAAGGGGAGTAAGCAGATAGCTCTCATCGGTGCCGAGAAATCTGTCCATAACGAGATTAAAGGCCCCCGTGGTCAGCGTACCCATAAAAATAGCCATGATTACAACACCGGGGACAAGGGACTGATAATAATCCACTTTCCGATAAAGGTCTACATCTCTGAGGAATACTTCGTCGGACTTTTCTCTTATCGGTACGTAATCGGAATTTAATGAGATAAGTGCCCCTTTTACCACAACCCTTACGGTCTCTGCAGATATGCCGTCTGTATTATCAAGAAAGAGACCCACCTCAGGCCTTCTTTTCAAAGAAACTCTTTTACTGAAATCAGGAGGTATGATGAGTCCGGCCTTATATCGCCCTTCCTTTACCCCATCGATGGCTTCTTTCTGGTCTTTGATGCTGAAAATTGTCAGGGTCTTTGGCCCGCCTTCAACGGCTCGCAAGTTATCGACAAGACTCCTTGAATAAGGGCCCGAGTCCTGATTTACTACCACCACGGTGACGTCCTGCAATTTTCCCTGGAATGAATTCCCCAGAAATACGAGATAGATAATCGGCATGAAAATACTCATTGCAAGCACAATCGGATTTCGCCTGAATTTCTTCAAGTCCCTCTCGACTACAGCAAGCAGCCTCATCATGTCAATCATGCATTCTTTACCTCCCCCATTTCTGAGGTGTACCGGCTCCGACGAGGAAACTCACCTTCCTGACTTCTTCTTCCCGTATTGATTTGCCAGTGTAATAAATAAAGGCGTCCTCAAGGGATTGCTCGTGGAGCGCTGCCGATAAAACCTTTCCTCCCGCAGATTTTATTTCTTCTATGAGCATGGGAAGATTCTGCGCACCACTGTCAACGTAAACCCGCATTGTATTATTTTCAAGGGTAACTCCATGCACATATACCAGGGCCCTTACCCTATCGGTAATACTCACCGAAAGATTTTCAAGCGTAAGAGAAACAATATCATTCCCCGGTATCTGTGATTTAAGCTCGCCAGGGCTCCCGAGTGCTATTATTTTTCCCGAGTCAATAATGGCAACCCTGCTGCATAAGGCCTCTGCCTCTTCCATATAATGGGTAGTAAGAAAAACGGTCATCGTATCTTCTTCCCTGAGCTTTCTCAGAAAATCCCAGACAACGTGCCTGGACTGGGGGTCAAGCCCTATGGTCGGCTCGTCCAAAAAGAGTATCTCGGGCCTGTGTACAAGCACCCTTGCAATTTCAAGCCTCCTTCTCATGCCCCCTGAATATGTTGCAACAAGGTCATGCGCCCTCGCCGTCAGGCCGACCGTTTCAAGAAGATAATTGATTCTCTCCTTCCTTTCCCGTGAAGGAACGCCGTAGAATCGTCCGTAGATATCCATATTTTCGTAGCCGGTAAGATCAAGATCGCTCGTCATTGCCTGTGGGACAACTCCAATATGGTGTCTCACCGCATCGGGCATTTTCACGACGTCATACCCTGCTACCCTGGCGCTCCCGCTTGTAGGCTTGACGAGTGTGGTAAGCATTCTGACAAGGGTTGTCTTTCCGGCTCCATTTGGGCCAAGGAATCCAAATATTTCGTCTTCAATCACATCAAAACTTACGTTATCTACCGCAGTAATCGGGCCGTATTTCTTTGTTATTCCAGAGACTTCAACGGCCTTTTTCTTTTGAACCATTTTATATCCTAACCCGACCAAGTCGGAAGAGATAGTAGCACAGGCTTCCAGCCTGCGCTACAAAATATTTTTGCCAAATGTGTCAAAATTATTTTTGAAAGATACTATGACAGTCCCTTATCGTTTCAGCAACGATGCGTTTTTATAATACTGCGCGATTCAATATACTTCCTGTTTCGACTCTTGCGTGTTCAGGATAAATATCTTTGCTTCAACCGTCATTCCCGGCTTCAAGAATCCCGTTGGGTCGTCTACCGTGATTTTAACCCTGAATGTCTTTATATCCTGTCTTCCCCTGAGCACATCCCGTTGTTTTGCAAATTCGGCATACCTTCCTATCTCTGAAACCTTCCCTTTAAATATTCTGTCGGGAGCCCCTTCCGTTCTGATAATTGCCTCGCTGTTAAGCGCAATACTCCCGATAAAGGTTTCCTCTATATCTACCCTCACGTAGAGATTATCCAGATCAACGATCGTTAAAATTGTCGTACCCGGAGTTGCCATCTCGCCTTTCTCCAATGCCTTGAATACAACTATTCCTGATATAGGGGTTTTCACTATTGTGTCTGCGAACTTAGCACGATTGTATGATAAGTTTGCCTCTGACTCCCTGAGACCCGCTTTGGCGAATTTTAGCTGGCTTTCAGCCGTATTTAATTCTGCAGTAGCAGCATCTTTCTTTGCATATGCCACCGTGAGTTTTGCCTTTGAAGAGTCATAGTTTGCAACCGCAGTATCATAATTGGCAACCGTGGTGTCAAGAGATTCCCTTGAAATAGCTTCATGTTCGTAAAGGGCTTTTGCCCTGTCCATCTGCCTTTTGGTCTCTTCCATCTGAACCCGGTTTTTCACCACATCAGCAGTGGCACTTTTTATTTCTGCATCGGCACTTGCAATATTTGCCTTTGCGCTCTCGATGGCTGCTTCTGAAACGCTGACTTCGGCCCTTGCCTTCTCAACCCCCGCAAACGCCTGCTTTACTGATGCCCTGAGATCCTTAGCCTCAAGCGTAATGACCCTGTCACCTTTCCTGACCGCATCGCCTTCCTTACAGCATATATAGGAAATCCTACCGGGTACCTTTGTGGAAATATTGACCTCTATACCCTCAACAATTCCGGCTGTCTTAATAAATTCGAATCTCTTACCTCTTTTTGTAAAGAAAATAATTAAGGCAATTGTAAGTATCAAAAAGATACTGGCAAAATAAACCCATCGTCTCTTCATGAATTAACTTTCGTGGAACAGCTTGGTTCGAAAATATGGCCATCAAAAATGGCGTAACTATCAGAACAACATCATGATACAGCAAAAAGTTCAATTTTCA
>JBKBTA010000008.1:0-37823 GCA_046291035.1 Candidatus Brocadia sp. | reverse complement strand
TAAATTCTATTGTGATACTATTTGCACATGGGGTAGCTCCCATATCGCCCTCCTTTTCTTTATGGTTTAATTTTTTTGCCAAAACTACTTTTACCATAAATGGAGGGCTTTTTCTATTCAGGTCTCTTGTTTTCTACTCTACCGAAAATTTATCCACCTCAAATCGAAAAAAACCACCGAAGAAACTCTCTATGGCATTACCAGCCTTACCCCACAAAAGGCCGATCCTTCTCGGATTCTTCAACTAAATCGCGGACATTGGAGTATTGAAAACTGCCTCCATTATGTTCGGGATGTCACCTTTCATGAAGACCGCTCCTCCATTCGAACGAACCATGCCCCCAGGGTTATGGCCTCTCTGAGAAATTGCATCATCAGCATTCTTCGCTCGCTCGGGAAAACCTCTATCTCACAAACTCTGAGAAATATGACCTACAAACCGCATCTTGTCCTAAAACTTCTTCGCTTATAACGCCTCTTTCTTCCCGTTTTTATACCTGCTTTGTCAAACCTTTTTAAGGTTCATGGTGATTCCCTTGCCTTTTCACGCCATTTATTGTCCTCTTTTCGTCCCCTTCCCCTTGTTCACCACGTCAACTTCCTTCTTTTCCTTGCCTTCTTACTCCCTCTTTTTGGTATCGCTGGACTTTGACGTTACCCTGCCAGTTAGGGATAGATATTGACAAGGTGCTATATCCTCGTCCTACTCTTGAGATCGAGCTGGAAAGTAAGATTTTTAACGTTTTTCACGTGCCCGATGCCTTGGGAAGTCCCCATATTCCAGCTCAGGATGAATTCGTGATCCCTTTCGGGATTAAATCGGCATTGGGGTTTGGAAGCATGTTGCCTACTGGGAATTTATTTACTGTGGTTATATTTTCGAAAACGAGGATCCCTCGGAATACGGCAGAGATGTTCAAATATCTCGCCTTGAATACAAGGATGGCGGTACTGCCCTTTGTATCAAAAAAAATTTATGTAAACGAGAAGGCCGTGCTTGACGAAACCGAGAGGCTCAGGTCGATTATTGCCACGCAAACGAGTTTATTGAGTGTATACAAGAAAACCGCCGTTAATCAATCCAGGCGCCTGGAGAGTTTTCCGCTGAAATTTACGCTGTCTTTGGCGAAATTTACCAAAAAAGCCTGGCTCTACATTTCTTTGATAACCGCTTCGTCATTCTTTTTGTATATCTTTTATGCGACGCATATCGAGTTTATGTTGCACGTGGCTGCAATACCCCTTGAAATATTGCTGGGTGCCTTATTGATAGAAAGGCTTTTTGAAAGGAAAGAAAAGGCAGAAAAATTTAATCAATTGATGTACATAAAGAGTTACCTGTATCGGTCAGAGATGCGCAACCTCTTTATCACCAATTTTAGTTCATTAAAATTCCCGGTAATAACCATGTCGAAAATCAAAAATGTAAGTTTAGAAGAATTGAGGCAAATGCGCAATGATGCGGATCACCTGGAATATTTTTCATTGGATGCAATGGAATTGGTGATTGGGGAGTATGTTTCAGCCTATCATGTATTTCGCGACTTCATGGACCGGGCGAGCACTTATGGTATGGACACCCTTTTCCAGGATATGATTTATATTTTACATTTCATTCAGGATGTTAAATTGTTTAAGCAGGCGAATCCCGAGAAGCCTTTCATTTATGAAGCGCAGAAACATCCTTTCTTGATGGAAAAAGTAAGAAAGGTTTTAGGGGATGGTACCCAGAAATTTTTGGATTATATGATTGAACTAAAAGAAAAAAAGCCAGACCTGTTCTACGACCTCTTAACCGACTATGAATTATCATCACGCAGAATAACCCGATAATGCACGAACGAATGAAAATATGGTCAGACTTGTATTATCTATCCAAATGGTGTGTGGTGTCAGGAGGAAACAGGCTGTCCGAGAATGGGGTTGTCTCAATCGAAGCATACCATATATTGTTTGTCTGAGCACAATTTGTCAATATATAGTATAGCGTCAACTGTGTAAATGCATTCTCGGACAACCTGGTAGGACGCACCCTACAGGATTGAAATTCCTTGTATAATAGGTAATAAAAGTAATTTCCTATCATCTCTTATGGGAACAGTGGAGGCAAACTGTTACCAAAAATCAAGAATGCATATCAATCTGCTTTTACAAATGAACTACTGCCGAGACTCTCTCGCCAGCATATAGAGAAATTGCTGGGCATATCCCGCATACCTGCCAAAGTACTTTAGCCCAAACGCCTGTAGTTGCCGATTCGATACTTCCCGGTTTTTGAAATACAGTTTTTGGAGGATCCTCTTTATCCAGGTATCGATGGGAAATGCCTCAGTAAAACCCAGGGAAAACAAGAGGACGCAATCGGCGATCTTATCCCCAATTCCGGGAATCCGCTTCAGTGCCTTCTTTGCCTCAAGATAGTGAAGTTTTTTTAATGACAGCAAAAAGGCTTCACTAACGGAATCATTGGCAGCCTTAATGTATTTTGCCCGGAAACCTGTCTTCGCAAGGAGAATCCGTTCAAAATCATTTATCGCACCAGGATCGGGAAACGAATACCATTCGAACCCCTTTATTTCCATACGCCTCCCAAAGAATTGTGCCAGCATTTCCAGATTTAATTTTATCTTGGGGATATTTGCCGCCGAGGAACAGAGAAACGATATTAGGCATTCCCAGGGGTCTTGCCGTACAATGCGCAAGCCGTGATACCTCCTAATCGCCGTACTGATGTGCTGATCCTTGTTTATTTGTGCCAAAATGGTGGGGTACGGCTCGTCAAGGGCAAAATAATGCACCAAAAATTTTTGGTCTATGCCCTGGAATTCCAGATGATTGGAAGACTGCCTCACTCGAAAGACGCGGTCCCTTGCCACAACATAATACCAATCTTCCATTCTGGATACCCGAAACAGTTGCCCACACATGAGTGTGGATTCGAGGTTGAAATCTTTTACGCGGATTTTTGGCAAAGTACATCCTTACTTATCAAAATGATTCGTTTCCTGAAAAGTTTGTAACGTGTATCAATTGGTTTTTCAGATATTTCTTACCAATTCTTCCTTGTTCCTAATTATAAAGGTGTAAATGAAAAATCAAAATACAAAATTGACAGATGTTTTAAATCTCCATATCAAACTTGTATCTCATTATTGTAGCAATACCCTTTTTTATCAACATTGCTAATATACGTAATCCATAATTAAAATATTTGAATTATCCAAAAATAAATCCATATAGATACAGGACACAAAAGATTGCGGTTTAGATATAAATGCAGTAATTGTAAACTATTAGGTCAGTTCCAAGCGGTAAGGCTATCATTTTTTCATAAAAATAATTTAGATTTTTAATAATTGTTCCGATTATAATAATAGTCCGGTATATATAGATACCAGACACTAATTCGTATTCGTATAAAATCAATCGTCCAGATAAGATTTTATTCAGAGGTGGCGATGGATAGAAAAAAAACTTTCGCTGATGTGACCGTTCTAAGCAAGTTGCAGCCAAACGTGTCAGAAGAAATAAAGAAAAAACTCGGGTGGTTTGAGTATTATGAGGGGTGCGGAAATGCGAGACTCACATGCCGGCATTTTGGTATCTCGCCGGACACCTTCTATCGCTGGAAAAAGCGTTACGACCCAAATAACCTTTTATCGCTTGTGGATGATAAAAAGACCCGCAGGCCAAAAAACGTAAGGCAACCAACAACCCCACCATGGATAATAGATAGAATAAAAGGGCTGAAAGAAGCGCATCCGGAATGGAGCGGCAGCAAACTTTCAGTCCAACTCAAAAATGAAGGAATATCGATTACAGTCCCAACTATCAGGAGAATAATTAACAGGTTGAAAAAATCGGGTATCTTGCATGAGGCTGTTGCACAGCTAAACGACAAGAGAAAAGAAATAACCAATTGTTATGGCTACAAGTTGCCAACGGGTTATCACGAATATAACTCTCTCCTGCAACTGTGGAAAAAATAACCAGTAGCACCGATCCCTGCTGTTGATCTTCCCGCCTAATGCATGGAATCCTGCACAAAACACAAATTGGCGGAGGCGACCTTCTCGCTGGAAATTATTAGAATATTTTATTTCTTTAAAATTTTTATTGGGATAAAACCATGTCAAATTCTGAGTTAAACACAGCACTTTCAGATTTAAATAAACAGGTAGGAGAGTTGCAGGAAGTTTTTAACGTATATAAGAAATTAATCGCCAATGTATCTCAGAATATACACGACTCACTGAGCGTACTGTTGGATAAAATCCAGTCCCTGGTGGAAATGGCATATATAAGAGATGCTAATCCCGAATCTTTGGAAAAGATCTCAACTGCTATATTAGAGGAAATAAACAACATGATTTTGTTAAAAACAAAATTGCGCTACCTTGCCGGTATCGAAATGAAAAATACCGCAAAAGATTTAGGTATGAACTTTAAAGCACACGAAAAAAAGGAAGTAAAATAAGAATGTTCCATGGCGCTTTGGATTTAGTGGTTCTTCATAAACAAAAACTTACAAAGAAAGGAGAAGATATATGAAATTAACCGTAGGAAAGAAGATTGGCGGTAGCTTTGTACTCTTGATTCTAATAACGACAGTTACGGGTGGGTTAATATTGTACTGTTTAACAAACCTGATGAAAACGAACCAAACCTTATTAACTGTGCGAATGCCATCCATGATAGAGGCTGAACAACTAATGCGTAATTATGGGTTGGCCATTGGAGGGACGAGGGGTTTTATTGCCTCCGGGGATGAAAAGTACCTTCAAGACTTTGAAAAGGCAAAGTCTGGGATACAAGAAAGCTACAAAGTTCTCGAAGAATTATCAAAGAAGTGGGTTTTGCAGGAGAATAAGGATTTACTGAAAGAAATAGGTGAATGTCTGAATAAATTCTACGCATCGGCCAATCAGGTAATTGAAAAGAGACGCAGTCCGGAGAATGATGTAGCAGCTCATTATTTTACTACCAACATGGCCCCGCTTTTAACGTCCATAAATGAAAAGATAGACAAAGTTATGGAAGAACTCAGTAAAAGCCCTGGTACGAATGTGGTACGAGAAGCAATCTATGCATCGGCACAGTATCGTGCAGGTACGGCGCGATTAGGTATGGCCATTCGCGGCTTCATGGAAAATGCAGATGAGAAATATATCAAAGATTATGAAGCTGCCCAGATTATGCGCACAGGGGGTTTAACGCGCTTACAGTCCTTATCCAAAGACCTGTCCGCCGGCCTTCAGGAAATTGTAAAAGGCATTAACAAGGATGAAGCGGTCTTCGTTACCCACCCGGAAAAGATTTTTGCGATCAGGCGTGGAAATGACTATCGCTTGGACCTAAAACACCTCAGGGAAGAGTTAGCCCCGCTGGTTGCAACCGTGCAGAAGCATATAGACCAAATGGGGATGAACATGTCTAAACTATTGGAAGGCGAAACACAGACGGTATTAGGGTTACAAAGGTCCATGTGGCTTATTGCGTTAATTGCAGTAGGGGTGAGTGTGGCGGCAGGGGGATTCCTTGCCATATTTAATATTAAGTTGGCTACCAGGATCACCACCCTCTTTAAGAATTTACTTGCGGAACTTACCGGCGGCGCCTCTCAGGTGGCATCGGCATCGGAACAGATATCTGCCTCCAGCCAGAGCCTTTCTGAGGCAGCCTCCGAACAAGCTGCATCGATCGAGGAGACATCTTCAACCATCGAGGAAATTTCCTCCATGACAAGACAGAATGCTGATAACGCTGCTGAAGCATCAAAACTGGTAAGGGCATGCAACAATACGGTTGAACACGGCAACAGTACTGTTATCGAGATGGACACTGCGATGAGGAATATCTCTGAAAGCAGCAGTAAGATTGCTGATATCATTAAGATAATCGATGGGATTGCCTTCCAGACGAATTTACTGGCCTTAAATGCTGCCGTAGAGGCAGCCCGTGCCGGAGAGCATGGAAGGGGATTTGCCGTCGTTGCGGAAGAGGTCAGGAATCTTGCCCACCGGAGCTCAGCGGCTGCCAAGGATATAACGGCGCTCATTACGGATAGTGTAAAAAAGTCTGAGACGGGAATGGGGCTGGTAAAAAAGACCAAAGAGGTATTTTCAGACGTGGTCACCCAGGTAAAGAAGGTCACCGATCTGGTAAACGAGATTGCCGCAGCTTCAGAAGAGCAGACCAATGGGATAGCGCAGATCAGCAAGGCCATTCAGCAGATGGAGCAGGTTGTTCAGCAGAATGCGGCTAATGCCGAGGAGACTGCGGCAGCCAGTGAGGAATTGTCCTCTCAGGCGCAGGGGCTCAATGCTTTAGTTGACAAGATTGCCATGGAGGTCAATATGGAGAGCAACGAAGCCGGTAGAGTCGTTAGGTCTGCAGTTGTTAAAGACAAAGAAACCGGGCATGGAAAGGGAAAAGATACATTTGCTCCATCATATAAGAAGACCGCATCCATACACAAGGGGGCATCCGCTGGTACCAGAAGGAGAACTCCGGAAGAAGATTCTGGGACGTCTGTACTCGATACACAAGAATACACCTTATCTAGAGGGAATGGAAAGAGACTAGTCACGGCAGGCGCTGGATCGGATCGTTCGACCACCATGTCGTACGATGAATTCAAGGATTTTTAATGATGGCCATTGACTTATGAAACATTCATTTCTTACAGAGACACAAAGGTTAGTGAAAAATGTCATTCCTGCGAAAGCAGGAATCCAGGGAACCAAAGAACTGGATTCCCGTTTACACGGGAATGACAGCTTAGAGGTATTTCCCGGGTGAAAACAAATGGAAGGTCTGTCGTTCCTTTAACAAGCACACGTAGCCGTGTTGCACAAATTTGCAGTGGGATGGCGGCCTGCCTTGGTATAATAGCGCTGTTGGGCTGGGCATTGGATTTCCAATTGCTGGCCAGTATTTGTTCAAACTACATACCAATGGCCCCAAATACTGCCACGGCATTCGTCGTACTAGGCATTACATTGTTTGTCCTCACCCGCTGGCCCGTAAACCGTATTTCATGGTGGTTAGCTAAGGCTGCGGTAATTTTTGTCTTACTCTTAGGTTTATTGACACTCATCCAATATTTAACTGATATTGGTCTTGGCATTGACCAATTACTTTTCGTTACCACGAAAACGCTCGGTAAGGTACCTATGGGTTACATGTCACCTATTACGGCTGTTAGCTTTCTCCTTTCCGGGTCCTCACTTTTGATCGATACGTCTTCTCCTGCAAATGGAAAGTATATGAAAAATATAGCATCAAGTCTTGCAACAATTGTGATATTCTTGGGGTCGATCGTCTTACTTGGGTATTTGTATAGAACGCCTTTGCTTTATGGCGGGACGATAATACCCATGGCGCTTACAACGGCAGTTGCCTTTGTATTCCTGGGTACAGGACTGATATTTACTATTGGTCCGGAGTACTGGCCACAGTGCCTGGTGATAGGTTTGTCAACACGTGCCCGTTTGATGCGGGCATTTCTTCCCATTACGGTTGTTATTGTTATCATCATGGGCTGGATATATACCGTTATCGTCCTGCAATCAAAAAGTAATCCGGCATTACTGTCGGCCTTGTTTGCAATCCTATTTATGGTTGTTATTGGCTTTATTGTTTCACATACTGCAAGCATCGTCGGGAACGCGATTGACCTTGCTGAAGCAAAACGCAATCTGGCGGAAGCACAACACCGCAAGTTATCACAAGCCGTTGAACATAGCCCAAATACAGTGATAATTACCGATGTACATGGTAACATTGAATACGTGAATCCCAAATTTACCCAGCTTACTGGTTACACCCCGGAAGAAGTAATCGGGCAAAACCCGCGGTTCTTAAAATCGGGAGAGACGCCACCCGAAGAATACAAACGGTTATGGGATACCATTACCTCCGGCGGAGAATGGCGGGGAGAGTTTTATAACAGGAAGAAGAATGGTGAATGTTACTGGGAGCGCGCATCCATATTACCTATCAGAAACGCCGAGGGGGTCGTTACCCACTTTCTTGCAGTTAAGGAAGACATTACCGAGCGTAAAAACTTCGAGATGCAACTTGCGCACCTGGCAGACCGTGATCCGCTCACCAATCTCTTTAACCGCCGCCGCTTCCGGGATGAATTGGAACGCTGGCTTTCGCATGCGCTGCGGTATAGCATCAATGGCGCATTGTTGTTTCTGGATATGGACAATTTCAAATATATCAACGATACCCTGGGACATCAGGCAGGAGACGAACTCCTCATAAATCTTGCTGACACGCTGCGAGAACGGCTGCGGGAAACCGACATTATAGCCCGCCTGGGCGGAGACGAATTCGCCGTCCTGCTATTGCAGGTTGATGAGAGCCATGCGCTGTCTATTGCCAGGGAGATTGTTAAAATGGTGCATCGACACACCACGATGATCAACGGGTGGCCTGTCAGCACTACTGTCAGCATCGGCATCGCCCTGTTCCCTCAGCATGGCACTACGTCAGAAGCATTGCTCAAATGCGCCGATCTTGCCATGTATCGGGCAAAAGAAGATGGCCGTAACCGTGTCTGTATCTATGCACACGAGCAAAAAAAGGCGGTGGAAATATATGTAAACTGGGAATGGCGTATCCGTGAAGCCATCGATCGGGATGGTTTTGTTTTATTTCTGCAGCCTATTGTAGACCTGCACCATCACAAAGGCATTGTTGGTTATGAGGCATTATTACGTATTATTGACGAAAACAAAGAACTTATTTATCCATACAAATTTCTTGATACAGCCGAGCGTTCCGGTCTTATCTACGAAATAGACCGATGGGTGATACACAGGGCCGCTGAACTCATTGCGGAGATGGACAGGGCTGGGAAAAATGTGTGGATTTCAGTAAACTTATCCAGCAGAGCGGTTACCAGCACAGAATTGCTATCTGTTATTAAAAAGGCGTTGGCTGCAACCGCTATTAATCCCTCAAGACTTATCCTGGAAATCACCGAAAGCGCCGTTATTTCAAATATCACTAAAGCGCAACGTTTTATTGATACCATTAAGGACATGGGCTGTGGTTTTTCCCTGGATGATTTTGGCGTGGGATTTTCATCGCTTAATCATCTCAAGCATTTGCCCGTCGATTATTTAAAAATTGACGGTGGCTTTATATGCAACCTCCCAAATGATCCCGCAGACCAGCATATAGTCAGGGCAATCGTAGAGGTAGCGCGTGGGCTGAGTAAGCGAACCGTAGCAGAGTTTGTAGGATGCGAAAAGACGGTGCAATTATTAACGGAATACGGAGTGGATTTTGCCCAGGGGTATCATATTGGCCGACCAAGGGCGATGTCTGAGATATAACACAGGGCAAAAGGCAGTCTTAATTCCCTTACCACCGGGCAACTAATTCCATTCAAGCGTTAAGGTATTATCCTTATTTAATACTACGCGGGTACCAAACCTTTTGCCTTCCCTGTTCAGTACGTCTCTGAGCCACACGGCATCGGGCGCAGATGCCCGGTTTACTTTGAAGTGCTTAATTTGTGTTGGCGTCATTTGAAAACGAACGAGATCTCCGCTCGCTGTATCCATATATGCAAAATACATGAAACCTAAATCACCCCTGAAGAATTCATAACCACTGATACCTTCATAATCATTGAGAAAATCACCACAACCATAGATGATAGGTCGGTTCCTATAAACCTCTATCCCTTTTACATGATGGGACGAATGTCCGTGGACGATATCGATTCCTGCATAATCGACGAGCATATGGGCGAATTGTATTTGTTCGTGAGGAATTTCGTACCCCCAGTTATCTCCCCAATGAATAGAGGCGATTACGATATCTCTTCGTTGTTTTACCTTCTGCACTTTTTCTCTGATATACCAGACAGTATTTTTCGACAAATCTTTTAAGAGATTCACGCCTGGCCTGTTTTCCGAAGCAGCCCATTCTAAAGGTATTCCGCTTGTCTCCGATCCAAACGAGAAAACAATCACCCTTCCTTTTCCTTTAATCTCAAATAATGCCGGGGTTTCCGCCTCTTTCAGATTCTGGCCAGCCCCCGCACTTTTCACATTTACTTTCTTCAAGGTTTCAATGGTCTCTGTGAGACCTGCATATCCCCAATCAAGGGTATGATTATTTGCAAGGGAACAATAATCTATCCCGGCTGCCGTTATGCAGGGAATATTGCGGGGATTCATCCTGTATTGGACGGGCTTGTCTTTCCAGTAGTCACTACTCTGTGTTATACTTGTTTCCAGATTGATTATCTTCAAATCCGGCGCAATTCGTTCCAGTTCGACGAGTGCGTCTCCCCAGATATAGGAGAAACTAACAGGGTATGGAATCCGGCCGCTTTCCCTCTCTGCAAGTTCCACGTATCCCCTGGCATTTTTCATGTATGATTCGTAAAGAATGGGGTTGCCTGGATAAGGTAGCACCTGGTCTAGACCTCTTCCCGTCATTACATCACCACACATGAATATACTGATGGTATCGGACATTTTTATTGGCGTATGAATTGGTGTGGTGACAGGAGTTAACTCCTGTCACCACAAAAAGTTTTTTTATAAGATTCTGGATGTTTATAGCCTTCGTTTGTGCTAAAATAACATATTATAATAACCTGTTTCAAAAGAAGTATATCATATATTTCCTTTTGTGTTGAGCAGTTATTTGTATACCATGTACTTCAGAGCCATACTTTTTGACCTTGATGGCACGCTCCTTGATACCTTGGAAGACCTGGGTAATGCCACAAATCGTGTTCTGAAGAAAAACGGATTTCCCATACACGATATGGATGCGTATCGCTCTATGGTTGGCGATGGTGCGGTTGTGCTTATACGGCGTGCCCTGCCGGAGGACAGGCGGGATGATGATACCATCCGTGCCTGCGTCCAGTCGTTCCTTGAAGAATATGGACGAGGGTGGAAGATAAAAACGAGACCCTACGATGGAGTGACAGAAATGCTCGAGACGTTAATGGCGCTTGGCATAAAGATGGCAGTGCTATCAAACAAGCCTGATGATTTTACAAAGCGGTGTATAACTGAATTCCTCCCGGATTGTACCTTTGACATGGTTCTGGGGCAGAGCGACTCAATACCCCTTAAGCCAGATCCCACCGGTGCAAAAGAGATAGCTAAATGCATGAATATTCCACCCTCGAATTTTATTTACCTTGGTGACACTGCCATTGACATGAAGACTGCCGTAGCAGCAGGCATGTTTCCGGTGGGCGCACTCTGGGGATTTCGTACGGAAAAAGAATTACGGGAAAATGGCGCGCAGGTACTCATCAAAAAACCACAAGAAATTCTGAACCTCCTGGCATAACAGTCCTCCCTAAATCTACAGTGAGTAAATACGTGGAAAAGCTAAAAGCCGAAATGGAAGATAACCTCCATATGCAAAGCGGCGAGGTAGGAGACGTCTCCTGACGGCAACCGGTAGTTCACGGCGTGCATGCACCCGGTCGCCAATGTGATTTTGCTCCTACCAACGACTTTGAAATTCCTTAATATTTAAACAATGTCCCCCGCAGACATATCATAAATCCATTGGAGGTCAGCATGGTTATACTCAAAGAGTTCTTTTTTATCAAAGAAGATACCGATCTCTTTTTCGGCAGAGGTGGGAGAATCTGAACCATGAATTAAATTAAACCGGTTGCTAACGGCATAATCGCCGCGAATGGTGCCGGGTTCTGCCTTTGAGCCGAAAGTAGCGCCCATCATTTTTCTCACAATTTCTATGACGTCCTTTCCTTTCAACACCATAATGATTACAGGCGCAGAGGATGTATATCTGACCAACGGTTCAAAAAAATCTTTACCTTCATGTGCAGCATAGTGTTTTCTGGCCATATCCTCTGAGATTTGGGTCATTTTGAGCCCCACGATTTGAAATCCCTTTTCCTCAAATCGGGATATGATTTTCCCGAGCAAACGGCGCTGAACGGCATCGGGTTTTAATATGATTAAGGTCTTTTCCATAAAAGATTCTACGCCTCAATTTACGTTTAGGCATTTCAGAGCTGAAGTTGTAGAGCGAAGAGCCTCTTCGCTCTACATCAAGAAGTAGCCGAAGGCCTAATTTAAAGGAATTTTTTTCCGGAAATAAAGTGTTTACTTCTCGGTGCATTCTGTGGTTCCATGTTTTTACCTTCTTTTGAGTTTTGTAACATAGAGCTCCCTTACCTTGAGGAAGAAATTTTGATAATCGGAACTCTTGTAGTCGGGAAACGTCCAAGGAAAGGATTCGTATCTTCCCCTGCGATAATTAAGGGTTACTTCAGCATAGATGCCATCACGCAGATAGATACGATGTGAGAAATCCTTGGTGGAAGCCAGGATGAGTCTGCTTTCATTAATATAGCCAGGATCAATATTGACGGGACGTTTCACAGGATAACTTTTTGAAGAGGCAACGGATTCTTCTATGGCATTGGTCTGTACTTTGATGGCAACAATCTCATCGGGCGAAATGAGTTTTTCAAAGCTATAAAAGCGTCTCAGAATTCCCTCCCCCATTTCCTCATTATAATAGTTGGTAAAGTTGAAGGACATGACGTCACTTCGAAGGTCGATGGGACCAAAATACTCCTCCAGGGTTTTGTCTGTCTGACCAAGAATTTCAGGAATACTTGTCAATACACCAATAATTAAATTTGCTGGTTTTGGTCTGGAGATGTAACCCAAGATAATTGCACGTTGTAATTATAAAATAACTACAAATACAGAATTACGGAGAGATTAAAGTTAAGAATCAAAGATTAAAGATCAAAAATACAGATATAAATGTTTCATTTGTCATTTTGTGATTTTGTTTTTACAGGGAGTCTCAGTACCTCAGTACGACACCTATTCTTTCACAAAATTTGTATAATTACGGCTTCGACAGTATTTCAAACAAATACTTGATCTTCGATTGAACTTCACCGGGAGGTGTCAGGAACGTTTCGCCACTTTTTCTCAGTTTTATTTCAAGTTCTTTCGTTTCTGTAAATTTCTTGCCGATGACAATTTTTATCGGGATACCGATCAGGTCGGCGTCTTTGAATTTAACACCAGGCCTCTGATCTCTGTCGTCCAGCAATACTTCAACTCCTGCAACATTGACAAGCTCATCATAGATGTGGTTTGCCATCTTCATGCTCGCGGCATCATTAACATTGACAGGAATGATAATGACCTTGTAGGGAGCCAGTGAAAGTGGCCATATAATGCCATTTTCATCATGCGACCTTTCAATAAGGGCAGCAATAATACGATTAACCCCGATCCCGTAACAGCCCATGATCATGGATTTTTCCTTGCCGTTGGCGTCAAGGAACTTTGCCTTAAGGGCATCGCTATATTTCGTACCAAGTTTGAAGACGTGCCCGATTTCAATACCTTGCGAGATGTCAATCTCATGATTACATTTCGGACATCTGTCACCTTTGGTTACATAGCGGACATCGGCGATACGATCTATAGTAAAATCTCTTTCAGGATTCACGTTTAACAAATGGGCATCTGATTTGTTGCCGCCCGTAACAAAATTGCGAAGTATGGATACGGCCTGATCTGCTATAATTTTTATCTGCAGGCCCACGGGACCTGCAAACCCCACACGCGCACCGGTGACGTGTTCTATGGTGGTATGGTCTGCAAGCGCAACGGTCTCCTGGCCAAGCACCTTGGCCAACTTGGTCTCATTGACCTCATGGTCGCCTCTCAGGAGAACGGCAACCGGCTGTCCATCTGAGATGTAAATCATTGTTTTAACTAACTGACTAGGTTTTACCTTCAAAAAGTCACTGACTTCCTGAATAGTATGCTTATTAGGCGTGGAAATCTCCACAATCGGTTGCAGGGTTGCGTTATTTTGCCGTGGTATGGGGGCAGCTTCAGCCCTTTCACGATTGGCGCTGTAACCGCATTTCGTGCATCGGATGAGGACGTCTTCACCCACATGACTGGGGACCATAAACTCATGAGAAACGTCGCCACCCATAGCGCCAGAGTCCGCCTCGCAGACGATATAGTCAAGACCGCATCGGTCAAATATGCGACAGTAGGCATCGTACATCGATTTATAACTCCTGTTGAGTCCCTCATAATCCAGGTCAAAGCTATAGGCATCTTTCATAATAAATTCCTTGCTGCGCAGGACTCCAAACCGGGGCCTCGTTTCATCGCGAAATTTGGTTTGAATCTGGTAGAGTGTGATGGGGAGTTGCCGATAGGAATTTATCTCATTTCTTACGATATCCGTGATGATTTCTTCATGGGTGGGTCCCAGTGCGGTAGTTTTGCCATGCCGGTCCTCAAAGGTAATTAAGTCGTCTCCGAATACGTTTAAGCGACCACTCTCTTCCAGGAGATCTAAAGGTTGAAGCGCAGGAAGGAATACCTCCACGGCCCCTGCCCGATTCATTTCTTCGCGTACAATATTAATAACCTTATTCAAGACCAGAGTGCCTAAAGGTAAATAAGCGTAGGCACCGGCCGTGATCCGTCGGATAAGCCCGGCGCGGATCATAAGTTTATGACTGTCGATCTCAGCCTCCGATGGGCTTTCCTTTAGGGTGGGGATCAGTGTTTGCGACCATTTCATCGGTTATCTATTCCTTAAAAATTATACGTGATATTTGCTATAGTAAGCGAAAGAAATATTATAGTTTTTTGTATGCTGCTTTCAAGGGTTAAAATAATTAATCTAAATGGTTGTTGATTTGGCTTAGCAATATAAATATATTAGTAAGCCTCTCCGCTGGAATGATTACAGAAACTAAATATTGTTTGAACGAAACAATGCCAGGATGTGCTCGAAGTTCTGTGGGGTTTCAATTTGTCGAGGCTTATATTCCCGGAAGAAGGGCTTAAGTCGTTGATAGTATCGCTTTGGAGAATAAATGTGACGCATGATACTCTTGTGTCCCTCTCATTCCGTAACTATGGTCTCGCACATGCTATTTTTTAAGGAATTCAATGCGCTTAATAAAAGCCGCGGCTTTTCCCCCGTCTCCTGCTGAGGAAGTATCAATGGCCAGACATATACCAGATATTGCGGGAGTTTCATCTTTAAAATATGTTTGAAATGCACCAACCAAATCAAACTCAGAAATTACCGCTTTTTGAGGTTCCGGACTTCCAAGACAAACATAACGACCCCCCTTGTGGAAATACTTCCCTTTGTAAGGTTTGTTAATTTCGTCGTCTTTGCTGAGAAACAGGCCTATAAAATACGGGGAATCTGGTATAAAAAAACTCCCGCTGGATAACCTTAATGAATGACACTACTATTTGTTCAATTTGAAAGGTTCGGCTCTTTTTGTTGACCTCTCCAGTAATTAGTCCTTCAGGACACCTCATTTTTGTCGCTCACTATTTGCTGCTTCTATATAGGCTCCAAAAATACAACTCGATGCCTCCAAATCACAATTGAACCTACCAAACCAGTCATCTGGAGCTTGTTGCCTTATACATCTTGAGTGGCCGCCCTCGCAATGACTTAGGCGATCAGTCAGACTACTTCTTCTTCCTGTTTTCTCCTCATTAATTTTCTCTTTTTGCACAGCATAAAGGAGGTTGTTAAAAATCCGTTCACATTCATTCGCCAGCTCTTTTATTTCTATATCAGTTAATTTGTCAATTTTGGCGGCTTGCTTTAGTAGTTCTCGATACTCCTCCAAAGAACTGCGGACATAATCAGGTAATAGATTATCTAACGTTTTGTCTTGAAACTTTTGAAGGTTGTCTTTTGCGAATTGAACAATATATTTTTTATCTGTAACAGTTATACTAGCCTGTGCATCAGCAAGGGTTGGCAACGATAAACAGACTAGATAATATCCAAAGATGGCAAGTAAACCAAATCCTATATTCTTCTTTATGCTTTTACAGATCATTTTACCTTTCCTTTCTATTCTGCAGGTGTTACCTGCAGAATTTAATTATCCTAAACAAAAAGTCTTAGAAGTTTTTGTTCATTAAAAATCACAAAATATAATTCGTATGGAGGTCATAGTTCTCGTCTTCTTTACTCGCCGTTTTGTATCCTGTTCTGAGTAACTACCTGAGGTCTTTCAAACTACTTATTCGTATAATCGTGAATTATCCCGGAACTATTTTCCCGGTATTTGATTGGCAATTCCGGGTTCTTAAAGAGGTGTAGTTCGCAGACTTTATGGAAAATAGTATGGGAATTTTCATTTTATTTAAGGGGTTTTTGGGTGGCACGGACAAACTTTGTTTGTCCGCGTTTATCTTGCCTTGAATGAAATTCAACTGATATCGAGAGGTGGTATTTTACCTTAACAATATTTTATCTTTCAACTTAAAAATTTGTGAACGCTTACTATTTATCTTTCATATTCCATATTCCATTCCAATTCGGATTGGCGGGGCTCTTTGAAAGGATATCGCATCTTTTTTCCATAACCGATCCTATACCTAATCCATATTCCCGGTAAATTTTCTGGAAGAGTTCGGCTGCTGTTCCCCATTCTCTTTTGCAATATCTCGAATATGCCTCCGAATATTCTTTCATGGAGTTTTTTTTAATCTCAAATCTGGGATCGTTGTCAATAAGAAGTTCAAATAGGGTGATGGGTTCCCTGAAGCCCTTTAGTATAATCCGGTCGATGAAACGATAGGAGAACCTTTGGTCAGTATAAATGTAACCTTCAGCAAATTTTAAAAAACGGTCAGAAATCAGAACCCTGGCATCATACAATCTCGACATTCCCTCAATTCTGGCGGCTTCATGTACACATCGGCCTACCGGATGATGGCGTTTGTCCAAAGGGTAATAAATAAACGAAACATCTCCTGCCGTAATGCCGAAACCAATATCGATTCTGGGTTTAAAGACACCCATACTTGTGGAATCATTATACGTGCGCATGCGTTTTGTCAGCCTATAAATATTTTCTAAAATGTATTTTGCATTATCTTCCGGGAAGATCCCCATCACACCGTCACCATATATTTCTGCATGGGTGTTTTCATGCCCTAAATAGAGTTCTTTATAGGAAGTTTCATGGACGTCCATAATAAATTCTGCATAGGTAAAGGCTTTTACTCCCGAACTTTCAATGCTACAGTAGATACCATGTTCAAAATCCATCAATATATCTGTCGAATCCCGAAGATCGCAGAACATAACAATCCGCTTCGTCTTTTCAGTTAGAAATGTAACAGTATTATTTTCCATTCCCCGTTCCTGTTTTTTGATTTATGTATGTTCATTCTGATTTTTGAATCAGTGTCGTAGATAATGAATCGATCGTCCTGGAGGCTTCTTCCAGTTGCGCCATGAGTTTTATACTTCCGTCTATAGCTGAAATAAAACGTTTACTCGCCCGGCCCACTACTTCGCGCAGGAGATCTGGCATGTTTTCAACCTCTTTCTCAAAAAGTTTGGGATCAATCATCCGCCCTTTGATATCCGATATCTCACGTAAACAATTCGTCAAACGGTTATAGGCATCGTTAAGGTATAAGAGGTCTTGCGTCATTTTGTCGAGTTTGACACGTGCTTCTTTAGGAAGTTTATTAACGGCTTCCATAAAGGTGTCTTTGGTGATCATTCCCACTATTACATCTCCATCTGCTGTCACAGAGGCGGTTCTTTTCGCCATACCAAAGAAACTCATTTCTCCAAAAATATCCCCTTCCTTTAATGTGCCTACAAGCACCGGTTTGTTATTGATGTTTTTCCAAACCTTGGCCCTACCGGATTGTAAAATGTAAGCGTAATAGGCCCAACTACCTTCTTCCAGAATGATACTACCATCCTTTAGTTTCTCCGTTCTGCTAATGAATTGCTCCATAAAATCTCCTTTGAATTATTTTGAAATAAATTACTTTAATTAGTCGGAATTGGGTTTGCGACCATAATAACCATCTCTAAATATTTTTTTTTCATTTTTTAATAAAGTTACATCACTCGTTTGTGTTTGATAACCTTCTTTTTCATATGTGAGTGTATAACTTCCAACACTTAAAGAAAGGTAATAACTGCCACTAGCAGTCGTTTTTTCACTATATACCTTATCATTGTCTTTACTGGATATCTTAACCCCAGGCAAACCTTTATCATTCGTATCATACACATACCCGCAGATATCGCCTGCAATCGTTGCTTTGGCAACACCACACACAAACAAACACAAAACCATTAGTCCAATCAATTTCCTCATGGATTGTTCTCCTTTTATAAAATTGTCCCTCACGCCAAAACTATAAGACTGTGATTCTTAATCATCAGTAGAAATGCTTTTCACCTGTAATTGTCATTTCGACTGAAGGGAGAAATCTTGAAGATTCCTCGCTCCGCTCGGAATGACAGCAAAGGGGAGATTTCATCCCCCTTTGTGACCGAAGGTCATGAATGTTTCATTTAAAGCTATCAAAGGAAGGTAAGCAAAATAAGCTTTGTCTTATCAGGACTTGCTTGCCTGTTTTAATACGCAGGATATTCAACAACTCTTTTTGGTGAGACTAGTTGACTTCTTCGCTTTAATTGTCGCTTTAAAGGTTGGAATTTTTGATATCTCGGCGGATATGTACATATTATCAGGGTAATCAGCTTCCAAGTCAACATAAATCCACGAAATATTATTGATGTGGTGCACCGTTTGAAAACGCTACCAAATTTTTAACAAAGTAACGGTGAATATTTTTCAACTTTTCGATACCGATTTCTTTGCAGTACGTTGCATGTTTGATGGTGCACTGCCATTGCCGTATTTTGATCGTACCTCCTGAATTTTGTCCCGAAGCTCAGCCGCCCGTTCAAACTCCAATGCCTCCGCCGCCTTGAGCATCTCTTCCTCCAGTTCGTTCACGAACTCCTGGGTAATGTATTCTTCTTCGTTTTCTGCTACGACTTCATAAACGATCTTGTGTGATGAGACCTCGTCTTCAATGCCTTTTTTGATCTCTTTTTGTATAGTCTTAGGTGTAATATTGTGCTCTTTGTTGTATGCTATTTGAAGTGCCCGCCGGCGGTTGGTTTCGTCTATGGCCCGCTTCATGGAATTTGTTATCTCATCTGCGTATAAGATCACCTCGGCATTCACATTTCTTGCGGTTCGGCCAATGGTCTGTATTAAGGAGGTTTCGGAACGCAGGAATCCCTCCTTATCTGCATCGAGGATGGCTACCAGTGAGACCTCCGGTAAATCCAGACCCTCCCGGAGGAGATTGACACCCACCAGTACGTCAAATTTACCCAACCTCAAATCACGTAATATCGTAACCCTTTCGATGGCATTTATCTCGGAATGGAGGTACATGCCCTTAAGCCCTTCTTCCTTGATATACTCACTCAGGTCTTCTGCGAGCCGTTTTGTTAACGTGGTTACCAGTACCCGTTCCTTTTTCTCTGCCCGTTTCTTAATTTGCTTCAGCAAATCTTCCACCTGAGTTTTTGCAGGTTTCACATAAATTACAGGATCGACAAGACCCGTTGGACGAATAATTTGTTCGACCACCTTGCCCTTGCATTTTTTCAACTCATAAGGACCAGGCGTTGCCGAAACGAACAGGATTTGATGAATTCTTTTTTCCCATTCGTCGAATCGTAAGGGACGGTTATCCAGTGCGGATGGCAGGCGGAAGCCATATTCCACCAGCGTTTCCTTGCGTGCACGGTCACCATGATACATACCCGCAATCTGTGGAACAGAGACGTGGGACTCGTCGACAATAAGGAAAAAATCTTTGGGAAAGTAATCGAAAAGGGTATACGGTGTTTCCCCAGGTGCACGGCCACTGAGATGCCTCGAATAGTTTTCAATACCATGACAATATCCCACCTCAAGGAGCATCTCCATGTCATAGCGCGTCCGTGCCTCTAGGCGCTGAGCCTCAAGAAATTTCCCATTTGCACGGAGTTCTTTAAGCCGTTCATTCAATTCATATTCGATGGACTTGACTACCCCTTCAATCTTTCCCTCCGGCATGACAAAATGTTTTGCAGGATAAATGGATATCTCCTTTACCTCTTGCACGGTATTACCGGTTATGGGATTGATTATGGAAATCCTGTCGACCTCGTCTCCAAACAATTCTATGCGGTATGCAGTCTCTTCATATGCAGGAAATACCTCTACCACGTCCCCGCGCACGCGCAATGTGCCACGCACAAACTGTATGTCGTTCCGATCATATTGAATGTCGATGAGTTTTCTCAGGAGTAAATTCCGTTCTATCGAATCGCCCTTGCACAGGTGAACATACATTTCCTGATACTCTTCAGGCGAACCAAGTCCATAGATACAGGAAACACTGGCGACAATGATGACGTCTCTCCGTGACATGAGATTACTGGTAGCGGCCAGGCGAAGCCGGTCAATCTCCTGGTTGATGGTCGCTTCTTTCTCGATGTAGATGTCCCGCTGTGGGATATACGCCTCGGGTTGATAATAGTCGTAATAGCTGACAAAATATCCCACGGCATTTTCCGGGAAAAAACTCTTAAATTCACTATAAAGCTGGGCTGCCAGGGTCTTATTGTGGGTCATAACCAGCGTTGGCTTTTCCAGGGCAGCAATCACGTTAGCCATGGTAAAGGTCTTCCCTGAACCCGTGACTCCCAACAAGGTTTGATAGTTGATGTTTTTTTTGTAACCTTCCACCAGCTGTTGTATGGCACGAGGCTGATCGCCTTGAGGTTTAAAAGAAGAAACTAACTTAAAAATTGACATGTGACTATCCTTTGTAATACTGCGAAGACTTGTATTTTGAAATGATCTCGTCAATAAAAACTTTTACCGTTGAAGCGATCGGTACAGCCAGCAGTAGCCCTAAAAATCCCAGCAACTGGCTGCAGATCAGGATAGAGAGGATTACCATAACCGGACTTAGTCCCAACCCCTTCCCCATAATTCGAGGTGTTATTACGGTTCCTTCAAGCAATTGCCCAATACCAAAGGTTAATAGAACATAGAGTATATGTTTGAGATCGTGAAATTGGAAGAGAGCGAGTATAGAAGCTAACACCATTCCTGTACCTGTCCCAACGTAGGGAATCAGATTACCAAAACCTCCGATAAAACCAATAAAAAATGATAAGGGGATGCCTGCTATTGTCAAACCAATGCTATAGATAAGGGAAAGAATAAGACATACAATAAGCTGGCCTCGGAGAAAATACCGGAGATTATTGTTTACTTTCGATAAAAGATTCATCGCCTGGTCTCTTTTTAAAAAAGGAAAAAGGGCCTTTATATTTTGGGCGATGGTGTTAAAGTCCTTGAGCAGGTAAACCGATACGACACTGAAGATGATAAAATTTACCATAATGCCTAAAAAACCAAAGGTGCTATAAAAGATATTCTTGCCGATATTCAGGAAAAAACCCATAGCCTGAGGAAGATATTTTTTGAACCCCCATACTGCTTCAATCAAACGCGCTTTTTTCAAACGGGATTCTTTATCTGCACCTTCCTCCTGAATAAATGGGCGCTCTTGCTTACCAGATTCTTTTATACCTGTAGGTTCAATCTTTCCCCGATCGTGGTTGAGGACGGGTTCCATGCGCTCCTTTAGTAAAGACTTAATTGATTGACCAAATTCTGTGTTCTCATATTTTCTAATCCACGCCTCAAAGGTAGCCTGATATTTTGGGTAGCGGTCTTTAACGATGCTGCCTACCTGATAAATCCCATTAACCGTTTTAGGGATTGCATACGTGAGAAATCCAGCAGTTGATAGGAGGACGGCAATAATAAGTATAACAATCCCAAATCCACGATGTATGTGTTTATGCTCAAGGAAACTGACTACAGGATTAAAAATATAAGCAATGATAAATGCCAGTAAAAGAGAGATGAGTGTCCCTCTCAGAAAATAACAGAAGGTAAAAAAAACAATAATTGAAATACCAATGAGTAGTACACGAACCCATAGATTATCTAAGATTTTTTGCCGCTCATTTCCCATAAATTCTGTTCTCAATTATCCAGACAGACATTTGCCGTATCTGATCCGATCTTCACGTGATCTCTTATGGCTTCTATAACTGACGTTCCTATTCCTTTGACATTGGACAACTCATCCAGGGTCTTAAAATTGCCGTGTTTTTCGCGGTAGGCAACGATGGCCTTTGCCTTTACCTCCCCCAATTTTGGCAATAATACCAATTCATACCAGGGGGCATTGTTGATATCGAGTTTGACTTTTATATCTTCGGGTTTAAGATTGCTGACAATTTCAGTCTCCGGTAGCCACCAATGCCTGTCCATACCTAATTTTATTATCGTACCAATGAACAACGTTGTTGCCAGAAAGTAAATAACAATAAGTTGTTTTTTTGTGGGGGAGAAATTATCGGACGGCTTCTGTGATATGGGCATAATAATCACAAGGCTTTTCAGGCATCCTTACGAATGGTCACATTCACAAATTTTATTTATTTTAACAGTAATTCCAAAGGATTCAAGACAATGTTGTTCTTTTTATCCTTTTATTCGGCCATAGAAAATTTTCCCGTTGCTTTTGGTAGTTGCTTCTATTATTCTGAATTTTAATTGTCATTCTTACGCTGTTGGAAGACGTTTTCCGTCGGGAAAACAACTGAAAATTTCATAGTCCTGGACGCAGGAAATGTTTATTGTTTGAACTCGCTCAAATCTTTTGCAAGTTACTGTTGTTAAACAAGCCTAACCATGCTCAATAAAATCATCTATTTTATATCTTTATCTTTTTATTTTTTTTGTGTCATAGTAATATCCACTCTTGAGTGCCCGGATAGTTTAGCGGATGAAGCTATACTGGTCTCTGTGGATGGTCAGGATTTTGATACTAAAAACTTCTTTGGTCTCGAGGGGATGGGCTTCAGGAAGGATAAGGTCAATTTCGATAAAGGGTGGCTGGGTATCTTTATGGAAAATGTGGAAGGAAAGGGTATTCTGGTAAAAGAGATTACGCAAGGATCACCCGCTGCTGAGGCTGGCTTAAAGGCAGGGGATATTATTACGAAGATCAATAATGAATCCACCTTGGGTAAGGACGACCTCAATCTCATTCAATTCAAAAAGACGATAGAATCCATCGGCGCTGGAGGTGCGCCTGTTCTTACCGTTTCCAGAGATAGCGGTGAAATGGTGTTTAAGCCGATACTTTTTGGAAAATTATTAAAGAACGTAACGGAACCTATTACTCCTTTTATCTCAAAGGTAGGTCACGAGCTTACAAAAGAGGATAGAAATACCCCCCCTTACGAAGAGGGGGGCGGGGTGGAAAATCTAACTTCGGGTAAAGAAGTAAAAAGGCCATCCAATTCAAAAGATACAGGAATGAGTTTTACCGAATTTGCAATCAAAAACGAAAGATACAGGGAGATGCTTGGCGCAGCATTGCAGCGGATTGGTGAAGAGGCATATGTCCGGGAAGGTTTTCAATCCAGCGAAGATACCAATCCGTTTCGTTTGTCCATCGTAAATTATTTCATGTTACATCCATTTGATACCCCGAAAATTGGGCAGTCCATCGTCAACACGTTTTGTAGTAATGACGTTTGTGCCCAAATAAGGTGTGCGGCCGAATTGCTAGATGTTACATCGGACATGCTCAACATCAAGACGGAAACCCTCTCTTCATCCCCATCTTCCTCAGGAAATACGGTGAAAGATTTTTATCTTCCCTTCCCTTCATCCCCTCCTTGCGAAGGAGGGGGGAAAGGGAAGGTCGATAAATCTCCAAACGCTTCGCCAGATATTGAGCAAACACAAAAAATAGAGGCTGCCGATTCTTTGCAAGGACAACTCCAATGTATCATCGATAGTTTAGCACCCTGTGTTTCTCTTATAAAAGAGTCATTCCATAACTTATCCCAGGAAGAAGTTGAATTCTTATATCAAAACGCCCATAAAATTTGGTTACCCGATGAAAAGATAGAGCCACAAGGCCTTGCCAGGTTACTGGCGCTCTCTCAAAAAGTGGATATAGCAAAGTTGTTCGAGGCAACATCATTGCTGTTGAGTAAACTTATCCCTGTCTTTAGTGAACAGAAAATAGACGCTGCGAAAAAAGCACATTCAGATGTATTGCAAACTAAGGTGATGCCATTCCAATTGTCAGAATCTCTTCGATGCAAAAATCTCCAGGGAATTTCTGATGAAGTCATCATGAATTCTGGCACACCGTGGAAGATGAAAATCCCCCTTAATCCCCCTTTTCCAAAGGGAGAGTCAGGGAAATCTCCCTTGGGCAAAGAGGGTAAGGGGGATTCGAAGGGATTTTCAAATAAAGGGATTAAGGGTATAAGAGATAACGTAATATTTTATCCTCACCCTGACCTTCCCTCACCGTTCTCCCCCCCACTGTCGTCCTCACCTCCACAAGCATTGGAGGGTATTACAGGAGCAAAAGAGAAAGCATACGGTGATTTATCAGCAAATAGAATCCTCTCCCCTTGCGGGAGGGGGTTAAGGGGAGAGGATACTGAACTGTTGCAGGATTTTGCCGGTGATATTTTGTTTGTTCAGGATACAGCCATTGGGAAAATCGTCGTGGGGGGAACAGGTACTTCGTATTATTATGCCGATGCGGCAGTAATTATTGACCTGGGAGGTAATGATTATTACTTTAATAATGCAGGCTCATCCAATAAGGATGTTCCAGCCTCTATCTGTATTGATTTTTCAGGAGATGATGTTTACCATGCAACTAGCTCATTTTCTCAGGGTACCGGGAAGTTTGGCGTCGGTCTCCTGATAGATTTTAGGGGAAATGACAAATATTTAGGCAAAGATTTTTCGCAAGGATCTTGCCTATTTGGAGTCGGACTATTAATGGATAACGAAGGTAATGATTTTTATAGTGGCCACATAGGAAATCAGGGAGTGGGTTTTTTCGGGGCAGGGCTGCTAAATGACCTTAGCGGCAACGATGTTTTTTTCAGCCGGCAATTTGCCCAGGGAGTAGGATTTACAAAGGGGTTTGGTGCATTGATGGATTCTAGCGGCAACGATTTCTATTTCGCTGGGGGAGAATATCCGGATTTTCGAGACCCGGGAAAATCCTTTCAGTCCATGTCTCAGGGAATGGGGATGGGGATCAGACCGGAAGAGTCTATTGTAGGGGCGTCGGGGGGTATTGGTATACTGATCGATCAAAAAGGCACTGATCAGTATCATGGGGATTATTTCTCACAGGGCAGTGGTTATTATTATTCTTTAGGAGTGTTATGTGACAATGATGGCAATGATAAATATTATGCGGGTCGCTATGCCCAGGGCGCAGGTATTCATTCGGCAATTGGGCTGTTGAAGGATACATCGGGTGATGATACCTATGCATGCACGTTTGGTGTTTCACAGGGGTGTGGGCATGATACCGGTATCGGGTTTCTGGTGGATGATTCTGGGAATGATGCATATCGGAGCAAGACCACTTCGCAAGGCGTTGGCCTGGAAAAGGGTATTGGGGTCCTGGCAGATTTTTACGGGGATGATGTTTATCAGGCAAATGATAACAGCCAGGGTGTTTCATCTCCGTCAAAGACTGAAGAAATTAGTGGCATTGGGATATTAATTGATAATCAAGGAGACCATGATACCTTTCATGATCCCATTGCTGAAAAGCTGTTGTTATACCGAACAAATGGGGGGATAATATTAAACAAATAATAATCACCACAAAGGACGCAAAGTAAATGAAACATCCATGATCCTTCGGCTCACAAAGGGCAGTGAAAATGTCACCCTGAGCGGTGGAAGAAATTCTTCGCGGAGTTTACCCTGAGTGGTAAAAGAGATTCTTCATTTCGTTCTGAATGACAAAAAGCGAAGGGTTCAGAATGACAGCACAGGAGGTATTTTCAGGTGAAAATGGTAGTGAGGGGTAACCCCGCCCCTACTTTGCAATTTGCATTTTTCACTTTCCATTTTATACTTCCGACTTGTTCGGTTGGGATTTCTCAACACCATGCGAAATAAGATATATGCATACCTGAAGTCTCGGAAAGCAGGCGCGACCAGTCATGAACTTGTTGAACAAGTATTGAAGATTAAAGGCGCCTCTCCAAAGCTCTGTGAAACACTGATACGGACTGCCGTTGCCGGGGATCACAGGTTTATAATAAACGAACAGCACATCTGGAAGCTTATTGAAAGGGAGGGTACACCTCTTTCTGAGGCAGAGTTTGTTTTCCTGAGTCTTTTACTATTAGAGACCGTTGAAAGACCAAAAACAATTGTCGAAGTAAGTGCACAAAGACTAAGAAATGATAAAATAACAGACCATCTTCATCTCTTCATAAAACCAGCCTCGCCAGTCACATCGACTCTTTGCTTACCAGCAGATCTGGCAGAAGAAATGAGAGAAGGCGTTCCTGCAGAAAAGGCGATGCGCACTCTCATTGATTTCTGCGGAGAGGGCGTTTTGGTCGGTTATGATATTCAGTCCTCCATTCACCAGCTCAATAAAATATTAAATACATTAAATAAACCAATGGAAAACTCGCACTTGTGCTTAAAATCTCTGACAAAGAGACTTGTTCCGGACCTTCATCCGAAATCATTAAATGATGTAGCCACCTTCTTTAAACTTCCCATAATGGATACCCAACGTACGGAAAAGGAGATTTGTATAATTGCCGATATCTTTTCAAGGTACAAAGAACTGTTGAAAGAAAAGGGATTTAGTACGCTGGAAAAGGTCTTAGAATTTCAATATCCCGACATCGAATACGTCGATTTCAGTAAATACGCCTTCGATAAGAGTTTTCTGTGGGCCATCCCTCAGAAACCTGGCGTCTATAAGATGCGGGACAAACATGGTAAGATAATTTACATAGGCAAGGCAAAGAATCTGAGGGCACGGGTGAGTTCCTATTTCTGGAATACGGCAGACCGGTTGCAAAAGATAACAGATGTATTGCTTAACGTCCACAGTATTGAATATGAGATAACCGGTTCTGAACTTTCAGCAATGCTCCTGGAATATCGATTGATAAAACAGTATCAACCAATACTAAATCAACAGCTCGAAGTGCATGAAAGGGCAGCCAGGTACGGAAAACTGAAAAATTTCATATTGATATTACCCTCTTCGCTGGAGAAAAGTTTGGAGTTGTTTTTTGTGAAGGAAGGATTACCATTAGAACGATATGAGATTTTAAAAGACGCAGTAAACTTTTCTGAGGTCGAAAGAATCTTGGACAAAATGTATCATGAGACAGCAGGAACAAACGGCCGTTCGTCGTTACATACAATGGGTAATGAAAACCTGCATAAATCCCACCAATATCCTCATGAATCCCCCTTTCCAAAAGGGGGATCAGGGGGAATTAAATCATCGGGTGAAAATGCTCAAAATGGAAATAGCCGTACTGATATCGAGGAAGGAGAAACAGAGATCGTGTTGGGTTGGGTCGCTGTAAATAAAGATCACATCAACTACATCGATGTGGATATGGTCGGTAATAAAGAATCATGCCTAAAGTTAATTAAGGATTATATTCAAGATGAAGAAACACCTCAAAGAAAACATTTCCGGTTGAAATGATAATTTTATTGTGCAAGAATTTTTACCTGAAAATGAAGTCGGCTATTAAAAAATAAACATTTTCATGCCCCTTTGTAAGTCGTTGACTCATGGATGTTTCATTTTATTTCAAAAAGATTTTTACCCGCCGTATTCCTCACTCCGTGGATTTTCAGATAGATGGGCAGGAATTTAAGCTTTGCCGTGGCGTCACCAGACTTGTGAAACGGCAGAGTACACAAGCAGCTGCACAGAGTGACGACCCACGGGCCAGGACTATAGGTGACAGTATAAAATAAATTTTATTTTTATGTTGAATCGGATGCAAGCTTCGCAGGCACGGTACCTGAAGATTATGGAAATCCTGGTCATTTTAACTCAAACTTTACCATGGCTCTTGTACCCGCCCTGACCTCGATTTGCCGATCCTGTGCCTTGAGCCGTTCACTCCAAAGCTTTATGGTGTACTTTCCCTCTGGTACATTCGTGATAGAAAATTTCCCTTCGTTATCGACCCTTGCAAAGTACGGATTTTGAAGGACAAGGACATAGGCCAGCATGTCCACATGCACATTACACCGAATGGAGGCAACACCTAATTTATTAAACGTAAACGATCTTATTTCACCTTTAAGCCATGTCCCTAAGTTAAAATTATCTGCAACCGAATCTGGTGAATAGACGTTGTGCTGGACCAGATCACTGTTAAGAAAATCGACTGTGGTACCTTTTAATATGGGAAGCACGTGAGGAATAAAAGTCATGTTTTTCTGATCTATTACAGCATGTTCCTTTGGAGGTTCAAATGTGTCCGGCACATTTTCGATATAGACAATGCTATCCTTTAGATATTTTGCCTTTTTGGCCTTGACAGTACCGTTGATGGTACCCACACCTTTTTCTTCAGCACTCGCATGAAAAGTGAAATTTGCCATTACAAAGGATACTGCAGAAAATAAGACGATGAGCGTCTTCATATACACCCACTTCTTTTTAGCTAAACTAAGCACGGACAAACGATCCCTGTTCAAGAGATACAAGGACATGGTTTGTCCATGCCACCCTTTAAAATTAAATTTCTTGAATAAGCACATAGACATCAAAATCTCCTCTTTTTTAAAATATTAAATTGATCCTGAAAAATATGCAAATCATATAGTTTGTATTAATGTATTAGCATCGGCTAACACAAAGCTTGTGTAGGGTGCGTCCTACGCACCATCCATACGTTGGATTGTTTTGGTGCGTAGGACGCACCCTACAGGATTGAAATGCCTAATATTTAATCATACAGAGGTACGTTACAATGCGACTCTGCTAATTTACCATGGTTTGATCCATCCCCAATCAAAGGTAACCGAAGGGTTGGTATAATCTCTTGGAGCAAATTCTGATGGAATAGTTCCTGTGTTACCGACGTCTTCACCAAAATTAAGGGCTTTTCCAATGCAGCTATTTACACACGCAGGCTTCAAACCTGTAAGGGCGCTTCTATCTTCGTTTAGCACCCTGTGGACGCAAAAGGTGCATTTCTCCATCTTTTTTGTATTTTCATTAAACCGTGGGGCTCCGTATGGACACACCTTTGCACAATATTTACAACCAATACATTTATCCTGATCAATGAGTACAACACCAAATTTTTTATCCTTGCTTATAGCATCTACAGGGCAGGATTTTAAACACGCCGGCTCTTCGCAGTGGAAACATGACATAGTAACAAAAAGACGTTTTGGCTCTGTCTCTGTTCCACCCTGCTTTTCAACGACTGCTCTATACCGTGCCCCTTTAACCGTGTTAAGCTCAGCGTTACATGCCACAACACATGCCCTGCATCCAACACATTTGGCAAGATTTATTGAGAAACCTAATTGACTCATCTTTTATGCTCCTTTCGATTTTTATTTCAAATCTCAGGCTGTCGAAGTAAAGAAGAAACACCCCTTTGTCATTCTGAATTTATTTCAAAATCCCTTGATTCCAAGGCCATCAAAGGGTGTGAGATTCCGAAGCAAGTTCGGAATGACAATTCTCGGACAGACTGTCTATATTTTTTCAACTTTTACTTTGGTTATATAGAAACTGGCCTGACCGGAAATGGGGTCTGTAAGGCATATATCCGGGAAATCAGGATCTCCTCTCTGAACCAGATTCCCATTTGGCCCTACACCGATTTTTGGGTCATAGGCTGAGTCTTCACTATCAACCGTATAGGCCTTCGAGCCAAACCATTCCCTTCCAAAATGAAAATCAACTACAACAGATTTCTGTCTGAGGCCTTTAATCACCCTGACTTTACCTTCTGTGGTCTGCCCGTTAGGCGATGTAATCTTAACCATATCTCCGGTCCGCACACCAAGTCTCGCCGCATCCGATGAGTTAAGATATATGAATCCCTCTGGCTGAAGCTCAAGCAGCCACTCATTGCTTGTGGACCTTGATTGAACGTGCCATGCCCTCTTATAGGTATTCATGGTATATTCATATCCGATGTCATCGAATTTATTTCCTTTCAACCCTATATTTGGCTCCTTCCAGACAGGAACACCGGAATACCTTTCTCCTGTAAGTGCATTTTTACTATGCGCGACTTTTTCCGAGAAGATACTGATTAAATCACTGTATCTGTTTTTCATCCATCCGGACGCATTTGGATCTTCGACTTGAGCCGGATTTTCCCACCTGCCGCCCATAACCATATACGTTTCTGTGCTGTCACCAGGAGACCCGGATGCGCCTTCATCGCCAAGCCCATTAGTAAAATCACCAAGGGTAAATACCTCGTTCCAGAACTGGTAGGCCGTATCAAGGTGATTACCTGTACCCATACCATCAGCGCCAAAATTTGGAAGATCGAGCTTCTTTGCCATCTGAATTAACTGTTCGTCATAGGGCATCGGTCCGCTCCAGGCTTCAAGCAAATCATCTACACTGTCAAAAGACGAACCATCCAGAGAGCTTCCATCTGGTATGTAAATCCTTGCCGTTCTTCCTTCGATTGTAATATCTTTGTATGAGCCAACCACAGGTCTCATTATAGTAGCAGCCTTCGTCTTGAGTGTTGGATAACTCGTAAACGGCAATGAGTATCTCTCGAGATACGTAGTATCAGGCAAGATGTAGTCCGAGAGGGCCGCCGTCTCATCCATGAAAATACTGCAAGACACAACAAGAGGGATTGCATAGCTATTCCCATCCCTTTTTGTTAAGGCATCTCTTACCCCTTTACTATTTGGTTGGGTATAAGCGGGATTATGGATATAAAACATCAATGCCTTACATTTATAAGGATAACCTGCTGCCATGCTTGGGATTGCTTCCTGAGTAACCACGCTTGCAACCGGATACCATTGCCGCGTTGGTGTCTTTACTGTCCCTTCATATTTTGACCCAGCCCTGTCAATCCTCACGCCACTTGTTAAACCACTCGATACAGGTCTTGACGGTTCCTTCCCACCGAAACGTTTTCCCAAACAGTAACCACCAACCCTATCCACCCTACCAAGAATAGTATTCAGAATATTTATCGCCCTTGAGGTCTGATAACCGTTTGTATGACCCCAGGCGCCTCTGTATGCCTCAACACATGATTTTTTATCACCGTTTGATAATTCATCGGCAAGGGCCTGGATAGTGTCAGCGCTCACTTCACAAAGCGCTGCCCATTCTTCCAGGGTTTTGCTTTTTACCTGATCCTTTAAAAGTTTAAAGGATGTGGAACATGTATAACCATTTACCATACCTGACCAGTCAAGGGTAGCAGAAGTTACACCGGCATATAGGGTAATTGTCCCATCTTCCTTTCTTACCACAAAAGGAATTACCACTGAAGTTCCCGCATTGGCTGAGGTAGCCTTCGTATTAAAACTTCCCCTGGTGCAGCCGTTTGAAGAAGTACCGAGTGTATTATTTGTATCATCTTTTTCTGGATAATAGATTATTTCTTCTCCAATCTTCACAAACCCCTTTGATGGAAATGTGCTTGTGTTTTGAACGCTTATCACCTTATCCGACGAACTTATATTTGAGGTGAGGGTCGTTATCCCTTCTGATAAGCCAGCATCGGAGGCGCTTAAGAACTCCTCTCCCTTCCCTTCAACAGTTTTAACAAGGAAAGTGGCGTCTGTATAGTTTTTATAACTGGCCGAGCTTGCGGCGCTTTCATTTGGTATTGAAAGATAATTGCTGAGGTGACGATTATTATCTATTATCCATCTCATCATACCCATCAGCATAGCTAGATCAGTTCCGGGTTTAATCGAAACCCACTGGTCTGCTTTTGAAGCTGTGTGAGTAAAGAATGGATCGACAACAATCAACTTTCCGCCGTTGGCTTTAAAGGCCATAAGCTTTCTCGCCCAATAAGGGGTGCCTACATTAGCTTCCAGGGGATTTGTGCCAAAGAGGATGAGGTATTCGACATTATCAAGATCGACTCTCATATAGGAATATTTAGCACTCTTCGGACCCGAAAAGGTCGTCTTGGCAGGCAGTGCATAATTGGTATTACATAGGGATGAATGTTCGATATGATTTACTGTTCCGTAGGAATCGTTAAATCTCTTTGTAATCTGTGAAATTTGATCCCTGCCTCTGATCCAGACATATCGATTTGCCTTGAAACCAAAGTTCGCGGGATCTCCAGCCTTTGCCTCGGATGCATATTCTGTGTCATCGTTCCCAAGTTTCTCAGTTGCCCGCTTAGAAGAATCCGGGGTTCCTCTTATCGCTTTTAAACCTAAAAAAGTTCCTTCGGGGAGGGTCCCTCCATTTACGATCTCATCAAAGGCCTGTTTCCACGAAATAGCCTGCCATTTCCCCTCACCCCTCGCACCTGTTCTCTTTAAAGGCTGTTTTATACGATAGGGGTCGTAGAGGGTTTTTAAACCGGCATTACCACGGGCGCAGGGTGTACCAGAATATTTATCAGGCTCGGGAATATCTGACAGAACGGCCTCTGAGCCTACAGCAGAGTAATCATTGGTATGGGGGCAAAATGGATTCCCTTCGATCTTAAGGGCAATCCCGTCTTTTACTTTGACTTGTATCCCGCACCCGGCATTACACATCATACAGGCGGTACGGATAACCTTTACCCCAGCATCCCCGACATTTGGGTCCGGGTTCAAATCATCATCTATAGCGTAGAGCCTTTTCAACTCAAAACCACAAACGGCCGCAGCAGCAACAGCACTACCTATCTTAAGGAAAGTCCTGCGAGTAACCTTAAACTTATTGTTAACACCCTTATTCCCAGTTTGCTTCCTTGAGGTCTTAATTTCCATTAATCCCTCCTTTTCATGCCCGTTTTATAAAACTCCTTACCAATGCCACCTTTCGTATGGCAATAATAACAGAGTGTAACGTCCACGTTCCTCCATAAATTTCCCCCAGAATGTTCTATGGGGTCTGTGTTTTCATGGCAATAGAGACATTTTTTATCAGTTTTTTTACCAAAGTATTTTGAAATATCGGGATCCAGGACCTTAAGGGCGTGGAATGTCATAATTGAAGAATCCAGGCTCGTCTCTTTCAGAATATTTTTGTGACACGAAGCATTTGTGCAATCGGTTCTGTATTGGCTTGAATTTTTGTCATGGATAGGAATAGGGTTACCTTCGAAAGGCTCGCCTTCTTCGCAACCTTTTTTACATTTCTTGACCTTTAAAGCTCTTTTCTTTTCCCCCTTTTCATCATCTTGATTTGTAACTACCACTGTCCTTTTGCCAACAGGAGCATCCAGATCAACGGAAATCTGAGCCTTTATTTTTTTATTATTTACCACTTTGGTTGAAAGTACAGTAATCCCTTCACCCAGATCAATTTCGGCACCTTCTTGAAAGCCTTTCCCTTTTATAACAATTATCGTAATATCATTCTGCCGTACAACTTCAGGGGTAACCTTTGATATCTTAATTTCGGATGCCGCAAAGACACCGAATGGCATTACAACTAATTCGGACATTAAACATATGAATACAATCAGGAACGGATACTTTTTCATAAATCCCCTTTTAAACCCGGTGTTAAAACTTAACCAGAACACCGAGAAATCATTCAATAATCATGGTTTCTTTTGTAACAACTCCAAAAGGAACAATAAGAAATATCCAACCAATAAAACAAACCAGCCGAAGGTAATGATAACTTCCAAGGTGGTAGAAAAGGACATTGAAAAATTCTCAGAGATCATACTATAAATATCTTCCAGGGCATCAAGCGTTTGGTTAATATTCGCCTTCCACGCCTCCAGGTGGAGTTTTTTGGTTATCAGGTCAAACAAACGGGCTGAATACCAATCCCCAATGAGGTTAATATTACGTTCCGTAGCTGCAAATTCCTGGATGGATTCTGTACGAATCTGTATAACTTCACGCAAGGAGTGTCTGATCTTGCGGGAATTGAGTAAGGGTATTTTCTTTACTGTGGCCTTTTGCAACAGGTGTGCAGCCTTTTCTAATCGATCCTCAAGTTCGTGTTCCAATACCCTCAATTTTAATAACTGAAGATTGGCAATCTCGAAAAGCTCGATATTGCTGGCAAAATCACCTCGCGGATCAAATACAAATGCTCCATCCCACTCCACAATCGTTATATCGTCCTTTGAATATTTAATATTGAATTTGAGGGTCGCATTAATCTCTTCTTCGTCTAAAGGTATGCGTTCAGTTTTCAGGAGTCCTGCAATACTATCCTTATGTTCCGAAATAATGTCTTCCGGGTCACCATGGTAATCAGATACACAGTACACGCTGTACTCTTCATCAAAATAAGGATCGCAATGATATTCCCACAAGACCGTCCTACATTCAACAATGAGGCTTCGTTTTATATCAAAGACCTGTTCACCCAAGATATTCTCCAGGTTAACAGATGCCTCCACGATGACAATTCCCGGTGGGCAAAACTTAACCAGGAAATCGACTTCCCTGGATTCAACAAGCCTCTTTTCAACCTTGACCACCATCTGTTTGGGGATGACATCGGGATACGATGGGGAACTCTTGATCTTTTTGATATCAACAATTTCTAACGTATCGATATTGATCTCTGTAATTCCTACAAGAAAGGAGACCAGTGTGCCTCTGACAGCAGGATTGAGACCCATAAGTTGACCCTCAGTCACAGTAAACGACTTTGCCTTTTTCTGTCATTCCCGTGTAAACGGGAATCCAGTTAAGTAGGGTAAATTAAGCGAAACAAATTCACTATTTAGAAAAACACGGGAGTTGGATTCGGTGCAAAAGACGCGTCTTAATCCACCCTATCCACACTTTTTCTATAGTGAAGCGTAGTACATGCCAACAAAAAGGCAATGATGGGTTCGCTCCGCTTAACTCATCCTACTTCACTACTTTCACAATGTAAAGCGATGAGCCCCGTCGCTCTACAACCGCAGCTTTGAAATTCCTTATCATTAAATTAAACCCCTTGGACAAGAGGTGGACCAAGGGGAATTTGTTTACTTATTATGTTGCCTGAGATCTTGCTAAAACAGTGAATAGCGTCTTTCTAAAATCCCTGTCCATAATTGTGGCATCTGGTTGAGATGCTTTTTTATGATGCCACTGCATTTTTCTTCCAGCGCTTTTTGATCAAGACTGGAATGGATTTTTATATGGAGAAGTTGAGGTTCCGTAATGGGCTTTCCTATCTGGCTTACCAGATAGCATTCCACCCCGGAAATATCAGGATCCCTGGCTACCTCTGCAGATATTTCACTGGCAACCAGATTATATAATTTCCCTGTGTGGGTGATGGGATTTTTCCCTGCTGTGGCCTCAAGAGTCATCGGCCTGTAAGGTGTAATCAACCCATTGGCCCTGTTTCCTCTGCCTACCTGACCATCATCCCCGCACTCCGCACTTGTCCCTGTCACCGTTAAGTAAACAATATTCCTCTCATAATTGTCCGCTGCATTGATTGCAACAGTAATCTCATGGGACGTTAACTTTTTCACAAAGGACTGAATATATTCGAGCAACTCAGTTTTCATTTTAAAATACTCATCTTTTGAGGAAATAAATCTTGAAACAAAGGCCATTGCAATCGTAAGGTTTATCCGATCGTTTACCCGTATACCCATGATTTTAATGTCCTCGCCAATCATGGGATATTTCTGTTTCACTTCCGCAGAATTGAGAAGCTGTTCCGTGTGATAAACGAGGGACTCCGTTTCTGTCAGCGGTGAAAAACCGACACCAATCGAGGTATCATTTGCCAGTGGAACCGAACTATCGAATGTCGCCCTCAGGTCCACGCTGCCGGTCCGAATCTTTGTTTCCACAATAACATTTTTCTCTGGCTCTAGGAATCGTAAGCGTTCTCGTAACCACCTGAGGGTTGTCTCTCTGGCAATCTCTTCTAAAGGCACCCTTTCACCTCCCACGAATTCTACAGCCCGACCCACAACAATCACCTGGATGGGAATTGTCACCTCGCCTCCTCCAAAACAAACCTCGGAACGTCCTCCCACGAGAAGACATTTATCGATATTATGATGGAGCACTCTGCCAAACCTTTTCAAATAGTACATGGAAAAGGCAATGCTCAGCTCTTCAGCGACACGATCGCACAGGGTATCGGGATGTCCCAGGCCTTTGCGTTCAACAATCTCAATAGCTGATTGCTGAACCATCACACCTTTCGTTTTTTCAATAAATATTTCCATGTCGGTCAATATGCAGGATAGGAATTATCAACATGCAAAGGCAAGCCCCGAAGCAATGAACAGGGAAGCAAAGGAGGGTAGAATAATATTGAGTCTTGAGAACAACATTGCATTCCTTAAGAATGGTACCTATCTGTGCCGGCAAACCATGTGTATACACAAAATGTATCTCTGTGATTATTCCTTACAGTAAGCCACATAAACCATGAAACAAAAAACCCCGATAAAGGGAGATCACTTATGCAGTTCACTATAATCCACTCATTATACACAAATATGAAACTAAATTTTATGGTTGCACAAATTCGCGTTCGGGATATTTGACACACAAAACAGGGCAGGGAGCTGTTCTTACGACCTTTTCTGCCGTACTCCCCAAAAGCGCATGAGAAAGCCCCGTCCGACCATGTGTAGCAATGGTAATCAAGTCAATTTCGTATTTCTTGGCGGCTTTGATGATTTCCTGGAAGGGTGTTCCCCGTACAATAATATTTTCAACTTTTATCTTCTCCAAGAATCGCTTGGGTACTAAGTGATGAATATTCTTTTTCGCCTCACGTTCCATATCATCGTACAGTTTGGATACCGGAAAGGTCAATCCCCCTGTACCAGCAGGAACGTTCAGTTTAGGAATTACATGTAGGATGTAGAGTTTTGCCCCACGTTCTAAGGCAAAATCCAGGGCGTACTTTAAGGCATGTTTCGCACAGGCAGAAAAATCTGTGGGAAATAAAATTCTTTCGATTTTAATCATTACATAGACTCCTCAGTAAATTTTAAACGTGGGGTATCACCGCCTCCACTCCACCCGCATAAATTTTGTATTCTCGTGTTTTTTGTATTCTACTTCGCCATCATAAGCCTTAAATAAAATGGATCCGATGCGATATGCCAGCCTGCCTTCTGTGGTAAGTATCTCAACCTCATTGCCTTTTTCGTTGATCTTCATGATCCTCTTTAAAGGATTATACTTCTTCGAGCGTTCATCTTCATTATGAATGAGATTCATTATTTCCTGTTTATGCTGTTGCAAGAAATCGCCCTTCAGTGTTACGACACCGCCGGGCACATTTTCTTGTATCTTTTTACATGCAGGACAGATTACCCAGTTGATATCCTTCATCGCTTTTTTTTCGCTATAAAGCTTGGGATCAAAAAACCATTTCTTTTTGTGATAAACGGCAGTACAATCCTTGCAGATAGCGACCTCAGGCAGTCCTGTTCCCTTCGGGGGTAAATACGGATCATTCTCATCAAAGATAGCACTTCTTTCATGTTTGTCATACCTTGATGCCTTTTTCATTTTGTCGATTCTGTACGCCTTTTTCATTTTACTCATTTCTCCTCCCATGAGACATCGTTAAATTCCTTCCAGATAAATGGACATTTTTATTTCAAATACAATTACAATTTAAAATATCTATTTTCGCAATGCCAGTCCACCCCCTTCACCCCAGCCAGCGGGGGGATAGTTGTTTGCCCCCTCAGCGGGAGGATTTAATGGGGGAGGAAATTTTTATACAGCGCCGAAAATTTTTGTTTGAAATGACTAACCCGAACGAATCGGAAAAGACTGTAGTGGGGAGGCGCGCCGGGCCACCACAAAAAAAAATTTTTATGTAAATTTTAAAAAAATTTTTTTTAGAGCCGAAAAAAAA
>JBKBTA010000088.1:0-11608 GCA_046291035.1 Candidatus Brocadia sp. | reverse complement strand
AAAATTGAACTTTTTACTGTATCATGATGTTGTGCTGATAGTTACGCCATTTTTGATGACCTTATTTTCGAACCAGGAAAATCCGCCATGAAATAAAAAAAGGGAAGAGTTTTTACTCTCCCCTTTTATTCGTCCTTTTGTCACGTCTCATACTACAGGCTACTTTCGGCATTTGCCAGCGCAGGCTCCGGGGTTTCAATCACCTCGTCAAAGACCAGCTTACCGTCCTGTACCCTTGCCTTAACATGTTTCTTCCCCTCAAACCTACCCTGTAAGATTTCTTCTGAAAGGGGATCCTCTAAATAATTTTCTATTGCCCTTCGGAGCGGACGTGCCCCAAAGTTTTGATTGTACCCTTTCTCGATTAAAAAATCCAACACCTCGTCCGTCAATGTAATACTGATGTTGTAGTTATCCAGTCTCTTTTTAACACCGGTCAGTTCTATTTCAATGATCTTTTTCAAATCTTCCTTATTCAATGGCTTGAAGACGATGACATTGTCCACCCTGTTTAAAAACTCCGGACGGAAGTGTTTTTCAACTTCTTTCTCTAATTGTTCCTTCATCATTTCGTACGTATGCGCATCGGTCACTTTTTTGAAACCTAAGGACGCCTGGTTCTTGATAACATCGGCTCCGATGTTTGAAGTCATAATAATGACCACATTACGGAAATCCACGTGACGTCCGAAGCTATCCGTTAATTTCCCATCCTCCATAATTTGCAGTAACATATTAAATACATCCGGATGGGCCTTTTCAATTTCATCAAGCAGGACAACGGCATAGGGACGACGACGGATCTTTTCTGTAAGCTGTCCACCCTCTTCATACCCGACATAACCGGGAGGAGCACCAATCAATCGTGAAATGTTATGTTTTTCCATGTACTCAGACATGTCAATCTGAATAAGGGCTTCCTCTTCCCCGAACAGGAATTTTGCCAGCGACCTTGCAAGGTGCGTCTTACCCACACCAGACGGCCCTACAAAGATAAAAGACGCCACAGGCCGGTTTGGATTCTTCAACCCTGCACGGGAACGGCGTATTGCTTTAGCGACCGCTTTTGTAGCCTCTTCCTGGCTCACGACCATTTTATGAAGTTCTTCTTCCATGCGCAGCAATCTTTTTGCCTCAGCAGATTCGATGCGTGTCATGGGAATTCCCGTCATTTTGGAAACGACCTCGGCAACGATTTCACTGTTCACAACACCTTCAACCTCAGCACGGGTCTCCCGCCATTCTTTCTCGATGGTTTCTTTTTTCTTTTTCAGCTTATCTGCCTTGTCTCTTAACCGGGCTGCCCTTTCAAAATCCTGAATCGCTACAGACTCGTCCTTATCTTTTTCCAGCTTATTGATCTCTTCCTCTATATGCCTTAAATCCGGCGGTTGCGTGGTTGCCTTGAGCCGTACCCTTGCACATGCCTCATCAAGCACATCGATCGCTTTGTCAGGGAGATATCTTCCCGTAATATAACGAATGGATAGCTCGGTTGCGGCTTCCAGTGCATCGTCCGTAATCTGGACTTTGTGATGCGCTTCGTATCGGTCACGAAGTCCTTTTAATATTTCAATCGTTTCCGCCTTTGATGGAGGTTCGACAATAATCGTTTGAAACCTTCTTTCAAGGGCTCCGTCTTTTTCAATATATTTTCTATATTCATCCAATGTTGTAGCGCCAACGCACTGGATTTCCCCTCGCGATAGTGCAGGTTTTAATACATTGGATGCATCGATAGCACCCTCTGCACCACCTGCCCCCACCAGGGTATGTAACTCATCAATGAACAAAATAATATTCTTCGCCCTTTTCACTTCGGACATCACGGCCTTAATACGCTCTTCAAACTGACCTCTGTACTTGGTGCCAGCCACCATCATTGCAAGATCCAGGGCAACAATCCTGCGATCTCGCAATAGTTCGGGTATATTCCCCTGCACTACAGCCTGCGCAAGACCTTCGACGATAGCCGTCTTCCCCACTCCGGCCTCGCCCAACAACACGGGGTTATTCTTGGTTCGGCGGCACAAGACTTGAATTACACGTTCAATTACATCTTGTCGCCCGATGACCGGGTCGAGCTCATGTTCACGGGCCTGCTGTGTAAGGTCACGACCGAAAGAATCCAGTGCCGGAGTCTTCGATTTCCCCTTCTTTTCTTCTTTTTCCTGATTCACACTACCCTGAACTGCTTCGGAACCCAAGAGCCCGATAACCTCCTCCCGTACATCTTCGAGTTTTACACCCAGGTTTAACAATACTTGTGCAGCAACACCTTCCTGTTCTCTGAGCAAACCCAATAATAAATGCTCTGTCCCGATATAATTATGCCCTAACGCCCGCGCTTCTTCCATCGCATATTCCAGCACCTTCTTTACCCGCGGGGTGAAAGGCAACTGCCCTACTGAAACAAGGTCGGACCCGCTCTGGACAATTTTTTCTATCTCCAGGCGAATCTTTTTCAGCTCGATATCCAGGTTTTGCAAGACGTTGGCAGCAACCCCGCTGCCTTCTTTTACCAGCCCCAGCAAGATATGTTCTGTACCAATATATTCGTGATTAAATCGCCTGGCCTCTTCTCGTGCAAGAGCCATAACTTTTCGAGCACGGTCAGTAAATCGATCAAACATAATACACCTATCCTTTCATACTTTCTGCTTTTTCCAGGCGTTTTCTTACATACGCTGCGCGAATAATATTCCTCTGGAGAGAAGTAAGTTCGCGCCCTTCTAACTTTTGTAAGTGCCCCGGTAACGTAAAAATGAAAAGCTCATTTAAGGTTTTCATTTCAATATCATTAATTATTCCTAAATTAACCCCCATACGGACCTGAGATAGCAGATGCATAACCTCCTCTGAAGAAATCATCCGTGCCACTTTCAGCATACCATAAGAACGCCATACACGATCTTCCAGTTGTTCCCGGCTCTCAGAAATTAAAGCCTTCCGTGCCATCCGTTCATAACTGGTAATCCTGGGAATTACACTTTCTATAATTTCAATAATTTCTGTCTCGGACTTGCCGAGGGTAAATTGATTTGAGATCTGGTACAAGTCCCCGGAGACCTGCGTCCCCTCACCATATAAGCCCCTTACCACCAAACCCAGCTTCATTACCGCATTAAAAACCTTTTCAATATGGTGCGTCATTCCCAGAGCCGGCAGATGCAACATAACTGATGCCCTCATCCCTGTGCCAACATTGGTAGGGCAGGCAGTCAAATACCCGAAACGTGAAGAATATGCATAATTTAACTTTTTCTCCAGCTTGTTATCGACCTCGTCAATCGTCTTCCATGCCTCTCTTAGTTCAAACCCGGAACGAATTACCTGTATCCTCAAATGGTCTTCTTCATTGACCATCAGGCTGATCGTCTCTGACTTCCCAAAGGCCACCCCTCTTTCGCCTTCTCCGCCTGCATGTTCCCGGCTAATGAGATGCCGTTCCACAAGAAAAAGCCTGTCTACGGGATTAATTTCCGCAAGATTTATATAGCGAAGATCCGAAGTAATCTCTGCCTCTTTGATTTTATCTCTGACAACCTCTTCGAGTTCTTTTTTTTGCTTTATATTAGCCCTTGAAAGGAAGGGAAATCTCGCCACATTCCTGGCCAGACGAATCCTGCTGCTGATAACAATATCTGACTCAGGCCCTGTCCCTCTCAGCCATTCGCCTGTATTTTCAGCCAGATCATTGATCTTCACTGGTGTCGCCTGAAAGTTCATAAATCCTATCCCTTAACTCTGCTGCCTTTTCGTAATCCTCTTTTTCGACAGCCTTATTCAGCTCATTCCGCAATTGCATGAGTTCGTTTTTCTTAATTAATTCTTTCCCCGCCCTTGAAGGCACCTTTCCCACATGCTGGGTGCTACCATGCATCTTCTCTAATAAAGGAATTAATCCTTTTCTAAAAATCGTGTAATCCATCGGGCAACCTAACCGGCCGTGAGAGCGAAATTCCAGGTAAGATAATCCGCATACGGGACAAACGATCTTGGACATCTCAGTAATTTCCGGCGCTACCTGGTTAATGAGGCTTGTTAATATCTCAGTAGGAGAGGGTATTTTTGTAAGTTGGGTATTGATACTCTGTGCGCACTCTTCGCACAGATGCCGTTCTTTTTTCACCGTGCCGACAATCTCTGTCAAATGTACTGTCGCATGCTTTTTATTACAAGATTCACATTTCACCTGAAAATACCTCCTGTGCTGTCATTCTGAGCCCTTCGCTTTTTGTCATTCTGAGCGAAGCGAAGAATCTCTTTCACCGCTCAGGGTGACATTTTCACTGTCCTTTGTGAGCCGAACGATCATGGATGCTTCATTATTCAGTTACCTCAAACGGATCTAAGCTCCAATCCCGTTCATCTTTTTTCCCATTTTAACACATCTATGACTTTTCCTAAAGAACTTTTTTCAGACAGTATCTCTTCACGGATCCTATTTTCTTTTTCCAAACAATCCATGCCATAATTGACCCAGGCATCGGCCTCTGACACGGGTATTACCATCAGCCCATCGTCATCCCCTACAATCCAATCTCCTGGATTAACCTGAATTCCTGAGATATTGATCGGTATATTAATCTCCCCAAATCCTTTTGGCTCCCCGGCAGTTGGCATCACCAACTTTGTAAAGACAGGGAAACTTAATTTCTTAACCTCCGCAAGATCACGCATTGCACCATTGATAACTACACCACTTATTTTTTTCTGCAATGCACTATGGGTTGCCAATTCCCCCCAGACAGCAGGGCCAACTCCCCCCGCATCTATTACAATCACGTCTCCTTCTTTTGCAATATCTACAGCTTCAACAGGCTTTGCCCAATCACCCGGATACGTTCGAACGGTAACGGCGTTCCCTATCAATTTAATATTTGAATATATCGGGTATAATCCGGTGATGCCTGCAGCACGATGACTCCCATCCGAGATATTTGCTGTGGAAAGTTGATGTAACGCATCACGGACCCCTTCACCTGCTACCCTTTTGAATAGCGTTGTAGAAACCCCTCGATTCTCTCTAATCGCTTTTTTAATACTCTCTGTCGCAATTTTTACATCTTTTGATTTACTAATATATCCACCAACAATTACAACACTTGCCCCCGCATTTATCGCATCTACCACATTTTCAGAATTTATACCACCTGCCACGGCAACAGGTATCTTTACCTTACTGCAAACGTGTCGCAATGTGTCGAATGGTGTCCTGCCGTGCATTTGATCATCGATAGCGGTATGAACGGCAATATAATCCGCACCCCATTTTTCAATATCGGCAGCGCGCTCATCAATTTTACTATTATTTATGCAATCCACACAAATTTTGATGCCATAGTTTTTTCCCGCCTGTATACATTCCCTGATGGTCGAATCCGGGGCATTCCCCATCACAACAGCGATGTTAGCACCTGCTTTGGCCGCCATTTCCATCTCCGCACGACCTGCATCCATTGTCTTCATATCCGCAATCAACGTTCTACCCGGAAACAGTTTCCTCAAGTGGCGTACCGCATTCATTCCTTCGCTCTTAATAAGCGGAGTACCTATCTCCAGCCAATCAGCGCCACCTTCAATTGCAGCCTCAGCAACCTTTACAGCCCTGTGAAGGTCAACAAAGTCCAGTGCGACTTGTAATATTACCGCCATCTTATTTCCACTCAAATTGCAAAAGAACTTCTATTCGAAATATGCAGCCCCACAACGGTCAGATTCCCAGGTTGTAACTTTTGCTACCTTTACCCCTGCAGGTAAGGCATTCTTTAATTCGTCATAAAGTATTTTGGACAGGTTCTCGGTGGTAGGATTTAAAATCTTAAAATCCTGGAGTTCATTCAAATAGCCATGATCAAATCTATTGATAATTTCCCCAATAACTCTTTTCGCATCTCGAAAGTCCATAACCATACCCAATGTATCCAGCTTTTCAGCCTTCAAGACAACCTGAACCTTCCAATTGTGACCGTGAAGCCTTTCGCATTGCCCTTTATATTCCCGCAAGTTATGCGCTGCGGAAAAATCCGTTTCAACGACGAGTTCAAACACCATTTCTGTACCAAAATGTCTTATTTTCACCTTAGTTACGGGAATCTGAGTCTGGATTACATGTAAAAAATCTTATCACTCACAAAAATAAAAGTCAAGGGATTTTTTATTGTTTATATAGACCTAAACGCTCATTATAAAAAAACATAGGATAATTTAAATGTATCGGACTCTCTATTTTCTCTTAAATTGTTTTTGTAACTCATCCAGTGAAAAATACAAGGTCGTGGGCCTACCATGTGGGCAGTTATTTGTATATGCATTTATACTCTTTTTCATTTTCAGTAGTTCCTCTATTTCTTGCGGTTCCAATCTCTGTCCTGCCTTAATAGCGCCTTTACACGCCATAATGCTGATTATTTTGTCCAAAATGTTATCCCTCCCCTTCAGGTAATCGTCATCGCTCAATCCCGCCAGTAAGCTTTCTATAAATTCTTTGCCGCTTAAACGCCTCAGAAGCTGTGGAAATGCGCGAATTGCAATGGTACGCTGTCCAAACTCTTCAACCTCAACGCCCAACCCTCTGAGAGATTCTTGCAAACTGACAATGTTGAAAAAATCCTTTGGACTCAACTCTACCAGTTCCGGGATCAACAGGCGCTGACTTGGCGATTGGGAAGTGCGCATGCCCCTTTCTATTTCATGATATAAAATTATTTCATGAAGCGCATGTTGATCGATAATATTCAACCCTTCATCTGTCTCCTCAATAATGAAAGAATCGTGAATTTGAAAACAGGTCTTCTTTTTATCCATACCCGCTATAGGAAATACTTTTTCTTTCCTCTCTGTTTCTATGCCTGTTTCAGTAGTATTGCATTCCCTTGATTTTTCCTCATTCAGAAATCCTTCCACACATCCCTTGCCCTCTCTCCTCATTAACTCCCCGTTTTTAAAGGGGGGATTAAGGGGGATTCCCACCCTCTTTTGTAAGCCAGGACCCGTGAGGTTTGCATCCGTTTTTCTTAAGGAAAACTGTCCCCACAGAGACTTTTTTACCTGGTCAACCTCTTCCGCCGCTATTGAACCCCTTTCCAATTCCGGAAGCGAAGGTGACACGTCAATCGTCTTAACTGTTGATTTATTCAGACCCTCTTTTAATGCGGAGAGGACGTAATTATAGATTGTATTGGTATTCCGGAAACGCACTTCGATCTTTGTTGGATGGACGTTCACATCTACTTCAGACGGCTCCATCTGCAAAAACAGGAACACAATCGGATACCTCTTATGCATTAATTTCCCGCGATAGGATTCGCTAATGGCACGATAGATGGCGCTATCTTTGATGTAGCGTCCATTTAAAAATATAAACTGCATCCTTGCATTGGCTTTGTCAAAAAAGGGTGGCACGATATATCCCGAAAGGGTAAACCTCTCTTCCCTAAGAAACACGGGAATAAGGTACTTTCTCATCTCTTCACCGAAACAGGTTGCAATCCGTTCAGCCGTATCCTGAACAGGCGGAAGATTAAACACCGTCCTGTTGTTATGCACGAGGGTAAAATGAATAGATGGATAGGACAGGGCAAACCTCGTAAGTACTTCAGAAATGTAAGCCATTTCCGTGGGTATCGTCCTCAAAAATTTCTTGCGGACAGGGACATTAAAAAACAGATCGCGCACTTCAACCTGCGTACCTTCAGGCGCACCGCATTCCTTAATTTTACCCAAAATTCCTCCGTCAATCGTTATTTCTGCACCATTCAAAGACCCTTTTACCCTAGAAATAATACTTGCGTGCGAAACGGCTCCGATGCTCGGCAATGCCTCTCCACGAAAACCCAGCGTATGGATTGCAAACAGGTCGTCTACACTCTGAAGTTTACTAGTGGCATGACTCTGAAATGCAAGGGCAAGGTCTTCGGCATCCATTCCTATACCATCATCTGATATCCGTATCAATTTTCTTCCCCCATCCTCCAGATGGGTATCGATCCTTGATGCACCGGCATCAATTGCATTTTCAATTAACTCTTTTACCACAGCCGCAGGCCGATCAATCACCTCGCCTGCAGCAATTTTGTTAATAATCGATGCGGAAAGAAGTCTAATTTTTGACATATATCACATTCCATTCAAATGAATATCTTGCTTTAGATAATATCACTTAATTTATTTAAATCATAATAAATTTGTGTTATGTTATGAAACGACTCAGTTGCAAAAACAAAACTATGTGTCATATATATTCTATAAAAAGATTAAAAAGCTCGTCAACTTAACATGTACTTTGAATAACATAAAATATTATAATTAAACTTTTCCAGGAATGTGCCGATTATTTAAGATAATCAGCAATGTTGCCATTACAAAGCAATATTTTCCATAAGTTTTTATTTTACTTTAACTTAATTACATAAGAATTTTCACCTGAAAATGAAGTCGGCTGTCAAAAAAAATAAACATTTTCATGTCCCTTTGTGAGTCGTTGACTCATGGATGTTTCATTTTATGTGTTATGTTGTTATGTGTTATATGCAGTTTTTGGGTGACACGAACAAATTTTGTTTGTGTTTATCTTAAATACTAAGGGATTTCAAACCTTTTAGGTTCCCTCTAAAAAGGCGGGGACGCTTGTCCTACCAAATGTGGAAGCTTAAAAGTCGCTGCCACAGGCAGCCTAACCTCAAGGTTCTTAACATGGGAGGAAGAAAACGATGAAAAGACATTTTAACTTATTAGGATGGATTTTTTCTGTGGCATTTCTATTGTTGATACTTGGAACAAAAGGATACGGCAAAGACTTGTACGAAACCAGCCTGACCGTTGCATCTTCAAGCTCCTACTCTCCTGAAGTAGAAGCGAAAATTAGCATAAGTGATACCGGCAAAGTAGAATTGTCCATAAAGGGATTACGATCTGCAGACGATCAACTCATCGATCAAAGCAGTATCCTCGTTATTGAAACAGAGATCAATGACATTTCGAAAACGTACGAAGAATCATTTAATTTAATATTACTGAAGGAAAAGCCGAATTAGAATTTACCCTTGCAGGGCTTACTATAGGTGACAAGCTTGAAATTATCAATGTTTCAATCAACAAAGTGATATCTCCAATGCCTACGCCAACGGCAACTGCTTCACCAACGCCAACCAGTTCTCCAACTGCAACACCTGAGGCAACACCAACACCACTGCTTACACGCACAAGCTCAATCCTGACAATCCTGGTACCAGGCGGCATAATCTCAGAATCTACAACAGCAACACCTACGCCCGTCACTACACCTACTCCAACGGCTACTGTTTCGCCTACTCCAGCGGCATCCCCAACGGCCACACCAGCAGTTATACAGGCAGATGTCGAGATAAAACCGGAAACCATCAATCTCAAGAGTAATGGTAAATTTAAGGCATTTATTGAGCTTGATTCACCCTATGATGTTAACGACATCGTACCAGATACAGTCGAATGCGAGGGTGCAAAAGCCATTGATGGGAAAGTGGACAAGAACCGGTTTATCGCAACATTTAACATCCAGGACTTGGATTTAGATTCCAGCATGATGCTATACAGAGGTCAGAAGAAAGATGAAAAAGAAAAGCAAGAACTCACCGTTACCGGCGAATTAGAAGACGGCACAAGATCCGAGGGAAGCGATACGGTAAAAATAAAGGGCAAAGGAAAGGGTGACGATGACGATGATGATGATCGTGGGAGAAAAAGGCATCATTAAACAAAATATTTTTAAAATAAAAAGGGAGGCCTAAAAAGCCTCCCTTTTTTGTTTCCTCTTTGCTACAATTATCCTTAGTAGCAGACTAAAAATTATATTGACAACAAGACTATCGTGATGGGGAAAATAGATGATTACAAAGGAGTGGGAAACAGAGATTAACAAGTGCGCTAAATGCGGGAAATGCCGCTCTGTCTGCCCCGTTTTTATCGAGACGGGTAACGAATCCATGGTGGCGCGAGGCCGCATAAGTCTGGCCGATGCATTAAAAAATGGCGAAATTTTTCACACGGAACTCTTAAGGGATTATCTCCTCTCCTGCAAGAAATGCCTCCGATGCTCCAGTATCTGTCCCTCGGGTGTAGATTATGATTTCATCATCCAAACCATGCTTGACGATCTGGCAAATCACCTCGGAATATGGCTGATACCGCGGATTGTATTCAGACTATTCTTGACCCGAAGGTGGCTCTTTAACCTGCTTTTGAAAACTGCCAGCGCCCTTCAACGCCTCGTTCCATTGAAACGTCACGGCACTATGAGGCATCTACCCTTCATGCTTATGGGTGGCCGATGGATTCCTACTCTAGCGAAGGAGCCTGTGCTGAAAAAATACAAAAACAAGGAAGTAATCCCCTCTAGCTCCACCTTGGGGAAGGAAGGCATGGCAACCTCGACCTTGAAACAGAAAAATTCTACGACTCCCTTCTTCCAAAGCGAGAGTTCTAAAACACCCCCTTTCTCAAAAGGGGGCAGGGGGGATTCTCAGATGCGGGTGGGATTCTATGTGGGCTGCCTTATCAATTACGTCTATACTGACATTGCCGATGCAGTAATCGAGGTATTAAAGCACTTTGGGGTGGTGGTAGTTATCCCCCCGGAACAGTTGTGCTGCGGCATCCCAGCAAGGTCATTGGGAGATGCCAGAACAGCGCGAAGATTGGCTGAAGCAAACGTGGCGGCATTTGAGAAGGCCAACGTCGATTTTATTGTCACTGCATGTGCTACCTGCGGGAGGACACTGAAAAGGGATTACCATCGTATCCTGGGTGATCGTTGTCTAAAGTTTACTGACAAAGTATATGACATCTCTGAGTTTATTGAAAAATATTTTAAATACGAGACAAAGTCCCTGAATGCGAAAATTACCTACCATGACCCCTGCCACCTTTACTGGGGCCAAAAGATCTCAAAACAACCCAGGGATATTTTGAGGCGTTCTGCTGATTTTCAAGAGATGGAAAACCCGGAACGATGCTGTGGCGGTGGTGGGGTATTTAATTTATTACATTATGACCTCTCCATGAAGATTGGAGAGTACAAGGCAAGAGCTATTGAGAAAAGCGATGCAGAGGTCGTAGCAACCGGTTGCCCTGGATGCAGGCTTCAAATCGAAGACCTGCTTGCAGCAAGTGGTTCTGAGGTCAAGTGCATACACACCATACAGGCGTTGCGAGATGCTTTATTAAAAACTTCCCCATAAAAGGCACTTAGAAGATAACTCTCCAAAAGAGTCAATGATTAAAATCTATATTCGGTTTTTGCCCATTGGATATCTTCACGGTCAAAGCGTTCCATCAGATCAATCCTATTCTTTCAAACAAATCCAGAGAGTGCAGCCAACAAAACATCTAATTCTGAGCGAAAACAACCAGCCTTGACGTAACTCTCTATGGTAATAGCTAAATTGTCTGGCAGGTCAATAGTCATTAATACACCTGAAAATACCTCCTATGCTGTCATTCTGAACCCTTCGCTTTTTGTCATTCTGAACGAAGTGAAGAATCTCTTTTACCGCTCAGAGTGACATTTTCACTGCCCTTTGTGAGCCGAAGGAACATGAATGTTTCATTACTTTACAACTGGTGGGTC
>JBKBTA010000087.1:0-11724 GCA_046291035.1 Candidatus Brocadia sp. | reverse complement strand
GTTCTAAAGCATTTGCATTTCTTTTGATTTTTAATGCATTTTTTGACGCCTTTCTAGAAGCAAAAATAATAACTCCTCATGATCTCAACAATCACCTCCGACTTTTATTAAAGAACCCATCTCTGAAGAATGTGTCGTACGGTATTAGTGTCATGTCCACAAAAAAGAACTCCACCCTGTTCGATTACCGAAGCGATGATTTATTCAGCGTTGCTTCCAATATGAAACTTCTTACTACGTCAGCTGCCCTGGACTATTTGGGACCGGATTTCGAGTACAAAACAACTATTGAAGCCAATGGTAAAATAACGGCATCAGGAGAACTCCATGGGGACATTATTATCAAAGGAAGCGGTGACCCGAATATTTCGGGGAGATTTTATCAAGGGAATATCCTGGCCATTCCGGAATCCTGGGCACAGGCTATCAGAAATCGAGGTATTTGTGTGATCATGGGAGATATCATAGCGGATGACACGATCTTCGATCGTATCTATATTAATCCTAATTGGCCAGAAAACCAATTGTCGGCATGGTATTGTGCCCCAAGCTGTGGGTTGTCCTTCAATGATAATTGTGTCGATATCACACTCATTCCAGATAAAAAACCGGGGAGTGCGGTAACACTTTTCATAGATCCAAATACATCATATTTTACCTTCTTTAATAGCTGTGTTTATACAACCAACAAAAAGGAACACACGTATTCCATCCATCGGAAACCAGATACGAATCAAATATTTATCAAGGGTAAATTCTGGGTCAATGCATCACCTGAAAAGACGTGGGTGACCGTGCACAATCCAGCACTTTATCTTGCGACGGTTTTTAAGGAAGTTCTCGAAAAGAATGGTATTGCCGTGTACGGGAGTGCCCGATTAATTGATGAGAGTGATTCTGTATCTGATGTGGAAGTGATTGCACAGACTACTTCTACAATGGAACAGACTGTCCTTGTAACAAATAAACAGAGCCAGAATTTTTATGCCGAACAGATAATAAAGACCCTGGGGGTACAGATTAAGGGCAGAGGGACTTTAGAGGCGGGTATAGAGGTTATTCAGGAATTTATGAGCAAATTGGGTTTTCAACCTGAGGAATATCAAATTGACGATGGATGCGGTCTGTCGAAAGGCAACCGGCTTTCACCCAAAATGATAACTACTCTTCTGGCGTATATGAGTAAGCATCCGCACGGAAGGGTGCTATGGGATTCTTTGCCTGCCTCCGGAACAGATGGAGGATTGCGCCAGAGAATGAATTCTCCACGATACAAAAATAAAGTGCATGCAAAGACCGGGTATATTGCAAAGGCATCAGCACTTTCTGGCTATATTGATACCTCTCATGGGGATGTACTTGCCTTTTCGATTCTCATAAACAATTTCAAAAACCTCAGTAACATCATAAAACTACAGGATGATATCTGCCAGACCCTGGTAGATTGTTATAATTAAATCGTATGGGAATTTTCATTTTATTTGGCGGTTTTTAGGTATCTTATGTAACTCAAGGCTTAAGCCTTGAGAACGCTGATTCAAACTAAAGGTTTGAATTACAACAATAGCTTGAAATCATATGAGCGAACATATTAAAAAAGTATACTCTTTCTATTCATGGATTTACGACGCCTTTTTTGGAAAAGTTTTCGAGCATGGAAGGTATTCTGCCCTTCACATGATGAACGTAAAGCCCAATGAAACCATACTTGAAGTTGGCGTGGGAACTGGGTTATCATTGCCTTTGTATCCAAAGGGTGCCAGAGTGGTTGGTGTTGACATTAGCCAGGAGATGTTGGGTAAGGCGGAGATGAAAAAACAATATTACCAATTATCTCACGTCAGTCTCTGTAACATGGATGCATCATCCATGGCATTTCCGGATAACACCTTTGATAAAGTCATTGCCTCTCATGTCATCACGGTGGTACCGGACCCTTTGCGTACTTTAAAAGAGATAAAAAGGGTATGCAAGAAGGACGGGGAAATTTTTATATTAAATTATACAGGTTGTAATAACAAGCTTATCTCCCGTTTTGAAAAATTCATTTCTCCATTCCGGGATAAGGTGGGTTTAGGGAAGCACATCAATCTGGACGAACTGTTAAGAGATGCTCACCTTTCTATACTCTGTGAACAGCGAGTTAATTTCCTGGGGGTGTGCCGGCTGATAAAATGTAAAAACAGCCCTTTGCTGGCTTAAGTATTTAACGTTTACGGCCTACACAGATGTAGTTAAATCCCAGTTTCTCCATCTCGTGTGGTTCGTATATGTTTCTGCCATCGATTATATTAGGATGCTTTATTAGCCGTTTGACTTTTTTCAGGTCAAGGTCTCTAAATTCATTCCACTCGGTTACGATAACCAGTGCATCACATCCTTTCACCGTTAAATAGGGATCGTTGCAGTATGTTACATCTTTTAAAATCTTTTTTGCAGTTTCCTGTGCCTCGGGATCGAATGCCATTATCTTCGCTCCCAACTCTTGCAGTTGATGAATGATTACGATAGAGGGTGCCTCCCTCATATCGTCTGTCTTTGGCTTAAAAGCGAGTCCCCAGATGGCTATACTTTTGCCCTTTAAGACGGGCAGGAGTTTCTTGATTTTTTCAATAAGGGACCTCTTTTGCTGTTCATTTACCTCATCTACAGCAGTTAATATTTTTGCCCCAACGCCGTTTGATTTCATAATCTCGGCAAGGGCTTTGACATCCTTGGGAAAACAAGAACCGCCATATCCAACGCCTGCTTGTAAGAATCGGGGGCCGATCCTGGAGTCCAATCCGATTCCCTTTGCGATGGCTTTGATGTCACCGCCCACTTTTTCACAGAGTTGTGCCATCTCGTTCATAAAGGAAATTCGTGTTGCAAGCATAGCATTACTGGCATATTTAATTAATTCAGCACTACGAATATCAGTAAACATAATGGGCTTGTCTGCCCTTGCAATGCCGTTATAGAGGGATGTCATAATACGCTTTGCCTTTTCACTCTGCAATCCGATTACAATCCTGTCTGGATTCGTGAAATCTTTAATGGCCTCACCTTCCCTCATAAATTCAGGGTTAGAGACCAGATCGTACTTTGCACGTTTATTCTGGAATGATTTTATTACCTTCCCGATTTTTTCTAAAGTTCCTACCGGTGCTGTACTCTTGTTCACAATAACTTTGTATCCATTCATGTACCTTCCAATATCCTCTGCAACTGAAATGATAGCTGAGATATCGGCACAATTATTAGCGTCTGGAGGGGTTCCTACCGTAATAAAGATAATTTCCGAATTTTGAATCCCTTCTTTAATATTTGTTGAAAATCTAATCCTATTTTCTCTTGCATTCCGGTCCAGCATATCTTTCAGCCCTGGTTCATAAATCGGTATAATACCCTTTTTCAGATTGTTTATCTTATTTTTGTCCACATCAATGCAAATTACGTCATTACCCATGTCTGAAAGGCATGTACCTGCAACAAGTCCCACATAACCACAACCGATGCAACAAATTCTCACACAAACCTCCTGAAAAAGTTTTCCTTTAAATAAAAAAGCAGTAAGAAAAATGGATTACACATTAATCATTACTGCTTTTTTAGAACTTACAAAAAAACTTTTTTGTTTATTGTAAAGGATTTTTCACTAACTTTGTACCAAAAGCGTGTGCTGTTTTCCCAATGCGATATTCACCGTCTACCGTGATAATGACTTCTTTAACCATACTATTGGCTGATACATTTTCTGGTTCACCCTCTAGAAGTATGACTTTATAGGATAGAGACCAATCTTTTATGTCCTTATCAGGGTCTACAAACAAGGATCCAATTTTCTTTGAGAGGTCATTGACCTTTTCCGTCACGAAGATAAGTCGTATTCTATTCAAGTTGATCAAACGTTCCTGGTAAACCTTGGGGCTTTGGTAAGCGGGCTTAAATTCGGGGATAAACTCAGCAACTCTTCCTAAAGGAATGGGGGCATCCAAAAACTTTATTGAATATTCTTTTACGCGGAGCGCCTTCTTACCTTCAGACAGTTCCTCACCATAATAGAACCGATACTCAAGGTTATTGTCATCTCTCTTGAGATAATAAAAATCGTGGATTATAACATCATACAAAAAGGTTGCTCTGAGGGCGCTTTCATCTACTGGCTTTACCATCATGTACCGCCTGAAGGGTTCTTCTTCGCAATATAAGTAGGTTGGCGTACCAAACTTTTCGTTGATCTCCGTTTTTGTTAACCAGAGCATACCATCGTCCAGAACTTCTTTCGCATGTAAATTGCTTGCAGAAAAGAGACATGCATTAAACAAACCCAAAAAAGACAGAACAAAATTCAATTTCCTCTTCATAATTCTCGTTCCTTCCCATTTTTGCTTAATAGTCGCAAGGTTGAACCCAAATTATTATTACAAAGTAGTAAAAAATAAAAGAGAAGTATATAAACAAACAAGGTGTTTGTCAATCAATAAATTAGTATGTAAATTTTTAAAGTGTTTGACAATTCTGCCTATAATTGTTAAAGATATAACTTAACGGTGTTTTTTACAAAAATTTGTTAAACCTTATTAGATAACAGGAAATAAAAAAAATGTTTAAAAAATGTTACGTTTCGATAATTGTTATGCTTCTTGCTTTAAAAACCTTACACGCTTTTGAAACTGGGACTATCTGCGGAAGGGTCATTGATGGCTTTGGTAAACCTGTTCCTTTTGCAAATATCGAGGCTCTGTCTGACGGGTCAAAATCGAAAACAACCTCTGACCCGACAGGCATCTTTTCTGTTAGTTATAATCCCGGTAATATTAAGCTTACCTTCAGCAAGGAAGGATATGTTCCGGCGTATATACCATTATCATTTGAAGAAAAAACCGATCTTTCAGTAGATGATATTACCTTATGGAAGATTCCGCCTAAAGGAGGGCTCTTTGTTGTAGGTGATAATGACTATATAGAAATTAATAAGGCCGAATATTATTATGAGAGCAGTAGCAAGGAAAGACGCTTTTATGTAAAGGGTTCACCCACGTTGATTAAAGGTCAAAACCTGAGGATTATTGATTTCCAGATAGATAATCCTCTGGTGGTAGGGAAGACGCTTTATCGTGTAGATTCAAGCGGTTCGGTTGGAAGTATAGTCTTTTATCCTTCACAAAAATATGTCCTGAATAAAGAGGGAGATTCCTATACAAAGATTGCCGATAATGTAGGAATGAGGAAGGTTAATTTACCTGCAGGCCGGTATTTTTACTGTACCGGGGAGATTACCATACGATCAAAGATCGGATTTGGGTTCTTTTTCGAGATATCCTCTTAAACAGGGGATGTCTTTTTGGGCTTGGAGGCAGTCTCAGAAATAATCTTCCTGAGTTCTTCCCCCTCGATAACCTCTTTTTCCAGAAGGAGCTTCGCGAGAATTTCTAAACGGTCTTTATTCTCTTCGAGGATATCCTTTACCCGTGCGTGCGTATCGAAGATGATCTTTTTAACCTCATTATCGATATCCTTTGAAACTTCTTCACTCAATTCCCGACTCGCACGAAATCCCAGGTCCAGGAATTGTGGCCTTCTGCCATTTTGAAATGTCATGGGGCCTAATTTCTCACTCATACCGTATTCCCTGACCATGCTCATTGCTATATCCGTTGCTCGTTCCAGGTCATTCTGTGCCCCTGTGGAAATTTCATTAAATTTAATCTCTTCTGCAACGCGGCCACCAAGGAGTACTGCAAGTCGGTCCAATAATTCCGACCTTGTCAATAAATAACGATCCTCAGTCGGCAACTGTAAGGTATACCCGAGGGCAGAAATCCCTCGCGGAATAATGGAAATTCTGTGCACTTTATCGGCACCAGGAACTGTTTCCGCCACCAGGGCATGACCCGACTCATGATAAGCAATAATTTCCTGTTCCTTTTTGCTCATGACCTTTTTCTTCTTTTCCAGTCCGGCAATTACCCTATTTATGGCTTCTTCAAAATTTTCCATTCCTACAGCATCCTTACCTACCCGAGCAGCAAGAAGAGCTGCCTCATTTACTACGTTGGCCAGATCTGCACCAACAAATCCGGGCGTTCTGGCTGCAATTATTTTTATATCTACGTCCTTGCCGAGCTTTACGTTCTTACAGTGTACTTTTAATATGTCTTCCCGACCTTTGATATCAGGTCTATCTACCAAAATATGTCTGTCAAACCTTCCGGGTCTTAGTAAGGCCGGATCCAGTATCTCGGGCCTATTCGTTGCTGCCATGAGAATAACGCCCTTTCTCGTGTCAAATCCGTCCATTTCGACCAGAAGTTGATTCAGGGTGTTTTCGCGTTCCTCATGACCACCCGATATGGGTGCTGCTGCCCTTACTTTTCCCAGGGCATCAATTTCATCGATGAATATGATACATGGGGCTTTTTCCTGTGCCTGTGCAAATAAGTCACGTACACGTGCAGCGCCAACTCCTACAAACATTTCAACAAATCCTGACCCACTGATAGAAAAAAAAGGTACCTTTGCTTCCCCCGCGACTGCCTTGGCAAGTAACGTCTTGCCTGTTCCAGTGGGCCCAACCAGTAATACCCCTTTGGGAATCTTTCCACCCAGTCTTTGATATTTTTGCGGATTTTTAAGATAGTCTATGACCTCTTTCAATTCTTCCTTGGCCTCATCTACCCCGGCTACGTCATCAAAAGTAACGCCCGTATCCTTATCGATGTAAAGACTTGCCCTGCTCTTACCAATCGACATGAGTCCTGCCCCCGTTGCCCCACGCCTCATGCGCGACATCAGCATTAAAAAGATTATCATGGGAATAAACCAGAGTAAAAACAGACTTTGACCCCAGCCTCCCTCTGTTGTTGCAGAGAATTTTACGTTATGCGCTACCAATTCCTTAATCAGGTCCGGGTCTTCTATCTTCACCGTTGTTACTGTTTTTTTTACCTTTTGTTCCACTTCGGGTTTCAATATTCCCCGGATAGTTGTGGAATTTATAATTACTTCTTCTAGCTTATCTTCTCGAATTAGCTTTTTAAAATCGCTGTAAGGAATCTTTTCTGTCACTGAGAATACAGCGAATGCACTGCGGTGGGCTATTACCACAGACAGGAAGAGGAAAATTATCGTGAGGCTGGGGAAGAATCGTTTCGTCATTTTAACAGTTTTTTATAACAGCGCTTTTTAAAAAATAAAAGTTATATCTCGAACAAAATCAGATAACAAATGAACTATATCAAATTATATACTTTTTTGGCAACATATAATTTTTTCTGGATGTAGTCTTGCAGGTGTCGTTTTATAATAGTGGCACGAAAATACCCCACACGCAGACCTTCTCCCACAAGGGGTGGCAGAACTTTCCCCCCCTTGAGGAGGATTAAGGGCGGGTAACGTATTTTCATGCTATACCGTTTGTTATTGACTCGCATAATGATAAGCCATACAATTTATTTTTATGTTCAAACCAGGTTATATAAATTTGTACCGGACGGGCAAACTTGACGAGAGGATTGAAAAGGCACGAAAATTATTAACAGAGTGCCAGATATGCCCGAGGCGATGCAAGGTCAACCGGCTTGAAAATAAATTGGGTATTTGTAAGGTAGGCAGATTGCCAAAGGTTTCGAGTTATAACCCGCACTTTGGTGAAGAATCACCATTGGTTGGCACTCATGGTTCTGGAACCATCTTTATTACTTCGTGTAATTTAGGCTGCGTGTTCTGTCAAAATTACGATATTAGCCATCTCGGAGAAGGGTATGAAGTTTCTTTTGAACGATTTGCACAAATGATGGTCGAATTACAGAATATGGGCTGTCATAATATTAATTTTGTTACGCCCACCCATGTCGTACCCCAAATACTCGAAGCTCTTCCCATCGCCATCAGGGATGGTTTGAGCGTACCGTTAGTCTATAATACCGGTGGCTATGATCTCGTGGAAACCTTGCAATTACTGGATGGGGTTTTTGATATTTACATGCCCGATTATAAATTTTCCGATAATGACGTTGCAGCCAAATTGTGCAAGGCAAGGGATTATCCCCAGGTGGCCATGAAAGCCATTAAGGAGATGCATAGACAGGTAGGTGATCTTGTTATAAATGAACGTGGCATTGCCGAAAGGGGGCTGATTGTCCGTCATCTTGTTATGCCCAATGGATTGGCCGGGACACGTAAGGTTATGCAGTTTCTGTCCAAAGAAATCTCACGAAATACCTATGTAAATATCATGGACCAATATCATCCCTGCGGTCTTGCCCACAAATATCCAGAGATCAATCGACGTATCAGCCTTGATGAATTCGAGGACGCCCTTCAAATAGCGCAAGAAGAAGGTATCAGCAGATTAGCCGATTAAGCAGTTTAAACCGATTTCTGTCGCATCCTGCAAAACCTCTTTCTATAAATTTTTGTAACTGTTCAGTTTGCTCGCCTTAGTTGACAGTAGGCAGTAAGTGACCAACAGATATCACCTGGCCTCATTTAATATGACCGATAGTTACGACTTCATTGTAGTTGGCGGTGGCCCTGCCGGGATGATGGCCGCTGGCCGCACCGGGGAAAGGGGGAAAAAGGTCATCCTTCTTGAAAAAAAGGACCATTTGGGTAAAAAACTCCTCATATGTGCTTCAGGGAGATGCAATGTAACGAACACAGCCCCATTAGATGTATTCATAAAAGCATATGGAAGGGGAGGTCCTTTTCTCCGTACGGCATTAGAAACATTCGACAATGAAAAATTACGTTCATTCCTTTTATCGTACGACGTAGAAACGGTTGTAGAAAATAAGGGGCGGGTCTTTCCGAAAAGCCAAAGGGCAGATTCCATCCTGAAGGCGCTTGAGGCCTACATGCATAACCACCAGGTAAGAATACAAACCAAATCGCATGTTCTACGTCTCAACACGAAAAACAATCATATACTCGGAGTGGAAACCAATCATGGGAATGTTTTGGGGCGAAACGTTCTCATTGCAACAGGGGGTCTTAGTTATCCCGCCACGGGTAGTACAGGAGATGGTTATAGGCTGGCCGCTTCCGCAGGCCACACAATATGCCCAACATATCCCGCCATTATTGCCTTTGAGACGGCAGAAACCTGGGTAAAATCCTTGCAGGGTACACCCATCAAAAATGTCAAAATCACAGCCTATCAATCAGGCAAAAAAATTGCTGAACAGTTCGGGGAGGCGCTCTTTACCCATTACGGTATCTCTGGGCCATGTATCCTGGATATGAGCAAACGCATTGTTGAATGTTTGCCAGATGGTCCAGTGGAAATACGCATAGACTTTAAACCAAGTTATACATTTGAAGAACTTGATGACGTCCTCCTGACTCAGATTAAACGGCACGGCAGTAAGGCTATTAAATCTTGCCTGACTTTTTTTATCCCGGAGAAATTAGCCCCTATTCTATTAAATCTTTGCAACATTGAACATCACAAAAAGGTATCTCAAATAACTACGCCTGAAAGAAAGAAGATACTGAAACAACTTAAAGGACTCCATTTCACATTAATACGTCATCGTCCCATTGAGGAGGCCATTGTAACGGCAGGAGGCATAAGTCTGAATGAAGTTGATGCGAAGACCATGGAATCCAGACTCCTGAAAGGCTTATATTTTGCTGGAGAGGTGCTAGATATTGATGGCCCCACCGGGGGGTTTAATCTCCAGGCGGCATTTTCCACCGGATACCTTGCCGGAAATTCCATTGATTAAAGGTTAAAAAGGAGTTTTGAAAGTTTGTCCTCCAATATTCACAAAGTGCTTTCAGAAGTGAGCAAGGAACGGATTCAAGGGAACGTCTGTGACATGAAAGGATGCGCCATGCATGGTTGAATTATGCTGCCTTAGCCGTTATTAGGTTATATTATTCCTCAAACACGGTGGAGCGACCACGCCTCCTTTTGGAATCGCGGATACCCCGCCCTTATGTTGACCGATACGGCCATGTTCCGAAATCCTTACTATCATACCCCATATGATAAATATGAAAAAGGCAACTCGCCAGTATCGACAAGGCCTTTCAATGAGGACATAAGCTGGATGTCTGGCTTGACAGATTCGGGGGATGGTTGTATACTATTTTCATAAGGGTTGCGGAACGTTTCGGACGTGTTAGGAGAGGTCTCCCCCAAGGACCCAGAGGAGGGGGGGTATGTTATTCGGCGCAACTTTCGAAGAAGGCTCTGGATGAAGCGTATCGGAAGGTACGCCAGCACCCTGTGCGATACCTCGTTCAAGTAACGACTTCTCCACAGGAATGGGATTGCGACTCCCATCCTGGGCCTTCTTCAGTTTTATCTCCAATTGCCCTTCAGTTAATTCGTATGCAGAGCGCACCCGATATTTTCCACCCTTCAAAACAAATTCAACGATTCTGATTTTCAGAGGAAATATCAGACGTTCACCCACATACCTTGCCTTGCTCACAAGAGGGAGTATGGGAAGGAGATGGTTAAAAATGTATGAAGATTAATTTACGTTTTTTACCTGTTATCGGGCTTATTCTGTGGTTCTTATTGAGGGTGTTGCCAAAGCCTGCGAGAATGGCATATCCTTGTCAACAAGCCGCATTAACCACCATTTTGAGTCATATGTGTCTCACCGTCCGTTTCTTGATCTTTCCGATAGCTTTTCTGAAATCTACATTACGTGAATTTAGCCGAAAGACGATTTTCACAAAAGCAATGATGTTTCGCACCGGGTTATCGCTCGGTGTACTTGCTGTGATTTTTTGTTTTGAATCTATTAAGGTTTTGTATTACAAGGCGCGATATCATTTAATCACTGAAACAATATATGATCCGGTATACGAACAGGATATTATCTACCATGTCACACAATACCCAAGATTGAACCCTACGAATGCTGCTTATGCACAGTCTTCTCAAAGCAGAGTCGTCCGTGTTGAAGATGATAATGCTACTTCATGGGATTATAAAACAGGCTATTACTGGGAATACGTTAACCAGAATGCAGTTAATGAGATGGTAAAAAAAGGCGTTATGACGTTAACTGGCATGGCAACAGAGCAAGAGGCATGGAATGCCATTTTGCCAAATTACATACAAGGGCAGAGGATTGCGATCAAAATAAATGGAAATGACCTGTGGAATGATGATCAAAGTGAACTTGTAGGTCTGCCCCATGTAGTTAGTGCTATTATAAAAGGCCTTTTAAATCGGGGAGTGTCGCAAAGTGATATTGTGGTTGTTGAGACATCTCTTCGTAACAGGTATTTTTACCCTTATTACTACACGATAATCAATGGGCTTTACCCGGACGTTCAACTATTCGATACCGATGATTCCACATACAATATAAAAGGTGACAATGTGGTCTTGTTTCCTTACACGGCTGACCAAAGTATTGCAGACCGGCTGGTAGAAAGTGATTATATTATTCATGTTCCCCTGTTGAAAGCTATAACACCTATATGGGGAATTTCGGGTTGTATTAAAGGAATGATGGGTGTTGTTCCCAATCCACTTGGGCTCCATTCCTATCTTTCAAGAGAAACAGCGGATAATGCTGCTGTTCTGGTCTACCAGAATCCACATATTCTAGGCAAAGTCGTGCTGAATGTTGGCGACGGACTTTTTGGCAATTATACAGGAATCCATTTTCCAAATTCAGAAAGTGACAATCCTGATATAAGGCCTAATGATATACCGAGACGTTTTTTGACTTTTGGGAATAATTCACCGAATAGCCTCTTTTTCTCTTT
>JBKBTA010000086.1:0-11764 GCA_046291035.1 Candidatus Brocadia sp. | reverse complement strand
ACCTATACCAAACGTACTCGTACCTTTACCTGAAAAGCTATTTCCAGTGGTAAAACCAAGTGCAGGTCTTGCAGTAGAACCCGTTGTAGTACCAAATTCTGTACACTCATACAAGCCAAGTAATCCAGATGCATTTGCCTCGAGTATTCTAAATGAACAAGTCACACTTCCATTCCCTGTTGAAATACCTAATGTAATTAGCCCTCCGGTATACTCAGATTCATTTACCGGAACTGACGTATTTCCAGTGCTTGAGCCAATTAATATGTTACCATTAACCGTAGCGGTGGATGAACCAAACACCTTACCGCTTGCGGTAAACACACCGGTATTGTTGCCCGTTTCAACCAGCATGATGTGGCGAGCCACAGTTTCCGTACCGCCGATTGACAATCTTGATCCTGTTGTCTGATCGATGGCCTCGATCTGTACCCTTGATGACCCTGTACCAGGCGAACCAGACAACAATGCAGAATTGTCGGCAAAACCAATCACATCCTTCACAACGGGATTCAGGTTTTCATCCGGATCGGTAATACTAATGATAAGGTTCGGGTTGGCCAGGGTATCTGTTGTAACTGCAGAAACGGCGCTAGGCGTAAAGCTGAAAGACCCGCTGTGTGTCTTTACCAATGCGGTGTCAAGTGTGGTTCCACTATAGAGGAGTTCCAGGGTTGTGCCCGATTGCACAGTGAGGTTTCCATCAATTCCTTTGGTAGCATCACCACCGGCATCGTCACTAAATTCTTTCAGATTAAGTCCGACAACTGTTGTGCCAAGCGCCGGAAAATTGTGACTGCCGGAATTGAAGTCTTCTACATAACCAGATGTGGTTCCCACGGGATATGCCACAGGCTGGGTTCCACCCGTGGTGGTGAACACCGTGGTTGTCCCCCCTGTCTCCTTTAACTTAAAAGTGGTTAAGTGAGTAGTTGAGTTATTCCCCGCCTTTACAGTGACTGTTATCGTATCCTGACTGTTAGTCACGTTTCCTGAGGAATCAGTTACGGATATCCATGCACGGTCAAAATCGTTAGTGTCACTGTAGGACGGTAAATAGGTATCCCTGTCAAAACTACCCGTTGCCGCGCTTGCAACCGAGGCCATGCTCAGCGCAAAGGCAAATACCAGCAAGAATATGCTGGCCATACTAAACCAAATTCTCCTTTTACTACTCATTGTTTTCGGTCTTTTCATATCTGTCACATCTCCTTTTTCTATATAAGACCATCAAGACCTAAGCTAGAATTACACCAGAAACTTACTGCTCTTTCTATTCTTTAAAAACTGTAGAACAATACCTTAAAATCTCCCAATCAACTACGACCCCCCTATTCACCTCTCCATCACCTCCTTTTCATGGAAAATGACAGGACAAGAGATGGGAAGAACCAAGTGTTGACTTGCTGCAAGGGCTGCTATCTACCACAAAAGGATTGGTGCGTAGGACGCACCCTACCCGATGATGGCTGCACTGGCAGGAGAATCAAGAGTTGTTTTCCCGATAAATACCTCCTTTCTTTAAAATAATGTTTGTTATGGTAATCTACTATTAAGGATTTCAAACCAATTCTGTAGAAATTTTATGACAACACAAAAAAACTTCACAACACCACAAAGAATGGCATAGGCTATAGCTGGTCACGGAAATATATCATGCAAACGCATCAACGTCAACAAAAAAATTAAAAATTTCTACGATAACGAGTTAAGTAATATCTTGCGTGTCAATTTGTTTTTGTGGCAGGTTAATTGGCCTCGTTTGATATTATTAATGTCAATTGGGGACGCTTGTCCTGCTCGTTCGGTAGGAGCCAACTCCCGTTGGCGACCGGGCGCCCCATTGGCTTACCAGGCGCATGCCGCAGCGTATTGCCGGTCGCCGTAGGGAGACGGCTCCTACCCGCTCGTTTTTAACACTACCATTCACTGTCAGGAGACGGCTCTTACCGACACGTTATCTTCTCGACCTCTTGTGGGCCTTTGGATTATGAGGGTTTGGGCTTTAATATTATGGTTTGACTTATCTACGCCTTCTTGGTATCATCCTCTGAAGTTTTTTTAAAGGGGTGATTTTTTGTGTAGAGCGAAGGGACCCTTCGCTCTACAAATGCAGTTTTGAAATTACTTGGTATTTAATTGGGTTGTGTATTAAAAGACAAAACCCAACGACTTTTAAACAATGTCATGTTTGTGGGCCTGTGGCTCATGGATGTCTTGTTTGTATGGAGGTGCGATTCGTGAATTGCACCTACAAGGTTGAAATTCCATACATGTACATTAAATCATTAAATCATTTTATAGAAAAAACTGTATAACTGTGTACAATGTTAGACACCTCTGCACAAAAAGTAACCGTTTCCGAGGTTGAAAAGGATTTTGTACTTAAGGGGATACTATCGGTAATAAAGAAGGTTGTTACCGCGCAGCAATTTGATATATGGTTTTCTTGTCTCAGGATATTTTCCATCAGTGATAATAGTATCACTTTCGTTGCACCGAACAATTTCATCAGGGAGTGGCTTCAGAGCAATTACAGCGACCTTTTTTCCAGCGCTGTTTACAAGGTGCTGAACTCTTCACGGGAGGTGATTATTTCTACTGAAGATGAAGTTTTTGAACAGCCACCAGTTTCCTCCTTTCTTATCAATGGTTCTCCTCCCGTCACTACAGGCGCCTTTAATGAGTGCTACTCAATACCATTAAACAGGTATTATAGCTTTGAGAATTTTGTTGTAGGACCGTGTAACAGACTGGCACATGCAGCAGCGGTTGCGGTTTCAGAGTCTCCGGGGCATGCGTATAACCCTTTGTTTATTCATGGCGCTTCGGGTTTGGGAAAGACACATCTCCTTCATGCCATAAACAACGTGCTGGCTTCAAAATATACCATGAAAACGCTTTTTCTGTCGTGTGAACGCTTTGTAAACCACTATATATCCACCATACGGACGAATAGCTGGGATTCCTTCAGGGAATTATATAGAAATGCCGATGCGCTCCTTATAGATGACATACAGCTCTTTGAAAATTCGCAGGGAAGCAGGGAAGAATTTTTCCATACCTTTAATACCCTTTACAATGCAAAAAAACAGATTGTTATTACCAGTGATTGCCCACCAGAATCCATAGCCTCCCTTGAGGACAGACTTGTTTCCCGATTTAAGTGGGGTCTCCTCTGTGGTATAGATAGCGCAACCATAGAGACGCGTATTGCGATCGCCGAGAAAAAGGCGTCTTTATGGGGTATCAACTTATCACATGAAGTTGCATCGTATCTGGCAGAAAAGCTACCCGGCAATATTAGAGAGCTTGAAGGGGCCATTGCACGGCTAAACAGGGAGGAAAAGATAACGAGAAACAGCATTACGCTGGACATTGCAAAGAAGGTGGTTCAGGAGCTTTCGGGAAATAAAAAAACGGTCAGTATTGAGGCGGTCATTGAGGCCGTCTCCAAACGGTTCCATGTGAGCGTATCGCAACTTCAGTCAAGGCGTAGGACGAGGAACCTGGCGTTGCCAAGGCAGATAGCGATGTATCTTGCAAGAAGACTGACAAATATGTCGCTTATGGAAATTGGTGGTTATATTGGTGGACGGGACCATTCAACCGTAATTCATGCGGATGAAAAGATAACCCAGATGCTGAAAAAGGATAAAAACCTCCTTTTTGTGTTACAAAAGTTAGAAAGTGAGCTGCAAAGGTAGTGATGTGCTGTCAGGAGTTTGTGACGTCAACCGCAAAGAAAAGATTGTTTTGGTGCATAGGACGCACCCTACAGGATTGAAATTACTAAAAATCAAGATTTCTTAATTGAGGACTTTTTCTATTCAGGTCTCTTGTTTTCTTCTCTACCAAAAACTTTGTATCTTCAGTTCGTTCGGGTTATGTTCGCTACATGTAGAAAGCTTGTAATTGTTTTCAGAGATCGGGTGTCAGCAATCAAGCACCGTTGAAACCGATTCCTCGTCACTTGATCTCTTTAAAGTCATAATTTCTACATGTTTTCTACACTTTAATAAATGGCGTATGTGATTATTTTGTAAGTGGTTTGGTCATTTAATATAGGTTATGATCATTACGTAATAATCTTACGGTATTTTAAAAAAATAAAAATATATTATAGATAAGGAGGGTTAACCTTGACAGGGTTGAATCACACTTGATGCGGTGTCAGGAGTTTGACGTGGTGTGAAGTATCGTCAGGAGTTAACCCCTGATGCAACAAAGAATTTCAGAGATGAAGTCGTAGGGCGACGTGGCTCGTCGCTCTGCATTGATTCATAAATTATAGAAAGTTCCGAAACAACTACTAATGGTAAAAGTAAAAAATGCTATATGTGACGTCAAGGGTGAATGGTCTCGCCAGACGAGATGCTTCGTTTAGAATGACAGCGTAGGAGGTATTTTCAAGTGAATTTAATTTTTTCCGGTAAGGACTTATGCAACAGTTTCAATTTGGTGGCCGGCATAGTTCCATCTTCGGCTATGAAGAGTATATTGAGGGGGGTTAAAGTTGAGGTTAAGGAAGGTCGATTCAGGCTCACTGCGACGGACCTGGAGGTGCTGGTCAGGTGCCTGGTGCCCGCGAGAGAATGTGCAGGGGATGGTAGTATTGTTTTACCGGCAGTTCGTGTTAATAATATCCTGAGGGAATGGGCGGGGAATGACGAGATTATAATGATAGTGGAGGGGAGCAGTTGTGTGTTGAAGTCCAGGGGTGGACATTTTAGAATTACCGGGGAAGATTCGGGACAGTTTCCGGATGTAACTGTGACAGAGATAAAGGATTTTGTTGAGGTTGATGGTGAAATTGTTGCCGATATGGTGGGAAAAGTGATTCATTCGGTGTCGAAGGTAAAGGCGAGCAGTGTGTTGAGAGGCGTCTTTGTGAGGGTTTTGGGGGATGATATTGTTATGGTGACGATGGACGGCAACAGGCTGTCTTACATAAAGCGCAAGGTGCATAATCCGGGTGGGGTCTCAATAGATGGGATAGTTTCCGTAAAGTGTTTAATGTTCCTGCAGCGGTTTGTGTCCGAGTGTAAGGGTTCCTTGAGGGTGGGAATGGGTGAATCGCAGATATACTTTGTGGGTGAAGGGGGTGAGATTGTATCCCAGCTCATAGATGGACAGTATCCAAACTATGAAGACATGGTGCCGATGGGAAATGACAGGGTGGTGGAGGTGAATAAGGATGAGTTATTGTCCGGGGTGAGGATGGCTTCGTTTATGACAACCGAAGGATATCAGGTTGTGAAATTTATTATTAAGAACGGAAGGCTGATGATTGTATCAAGGACTGCTGATGTTGGAGAGGCTGAGTTGGAGGTTGCTGCCAGTTATGAAGGACCAGACTTTGAGATAAGCTTTAATCCCGATTATGTCATGGATGCACTGAAGGTTTCCGATAGTGATACGGTGGTTATGAAGTTTAGCGACGGCGAGGGAGCTGCTGTGTTTAACACGGGCCATGAGCAGATGGATGTTGTTATGCCTATTGCGCCGGTATAGTATTGGCCTGAGGGTATCCTTACAAAAGGGTGATCATTCAGCAATGTATACCTAGCGCAGCTACGCCGCAACCAAAAAGATGTAGTAGGCAGGACACAGTTGGCAGTAGGCAAAAAGTGATACATTCCCATTACAAACTGCCAACTACCTACTGCTTACTGCCTGCTTAAGCGGACAAATGGGATAGTTACTAAAAAACTTACAAAAAAGAAGTTTTTACAGAGTAATACTATAGCGTTCACTGAATAGACAGTTTTTGCCATTTTGAGAGGAGTAAGGTGACAGTATATTAAAATCATGCTTTTGACCCAAAAAATTTAAAGTAAAGGACAGAATAAAGACAACTATATTTTCATTTCAGTTTTTCATCCATGACAAACAAAATTAACCAATCCATAGAACCGGCAAAGACACCGTCACCTTTGCCCCATAAACCTATGAATACATGGAAGCACATAGTAGCCCATCTTTGCATATGGTTTCTGGTCGTAGTCCTTGTCATGGTTTATTTTACATCCACAGGCTCACCTCAAGCCGGCCTTTTAGAGGTCGGAGCCTCCGCATTAATCTTCGTTGTTTTGTTTCACCTCGTTATGAAATTCTTCCCTCTCATCACGAAGATCATCACTTCGGTAATCGTAATAGGATTTGGAATAACATTAATCCTCGTAAATTATCACTATTTAAAAGTTGTAAAAAAAGATGCCTCCCTGGAGCAATTATTAGTGGGAGACCTGCTCGTTCATAAGATTTTAAAAACCGTTAAAAAAGAGCCGATCGTTTTAGTAACCAGAGAAGAAATACCCAAAACAGTTACCGAACCAAAATACGAAATACCGCAACCAGTAATATCCCTTGATCAACTAAAAGCAACGATTGCAGACCCAATCATGGCCGATGTTGACTTGGAAGCGCTCCATATAACAACACTTGCACCCGTGATTAAAACAGGTGCAGTGTTTATGGTAGGAAAACACGCGATGGAATCATCTATGAGTTCTATAACAGAAGAAATTTCTGGTTTAATATTTACGACAAAAGAATGCGGACCTATAGTCCAGCCATTTCTGGAAAGACAGGATCTTGCGTTTTTATTGCCCCTTAAGTTCATTCAAGAAACATCGATTATGCAATTACAAAGCCATAAGATTCAACCCCCTGTGTCCGAAACGACTGAATCGGTCGGGCTTCCCATGTTAAAATTAAGTGAACCTTTAAAAGAAGGCCGTATGCCGATTAATTAATACGATAGGATCTCGAAGGAGTAACGTATGAAAATGTATATTATTGTACCACTTATGCTGTTCGTTTTCGTAAACGTAGGTTATAGCCAGGACCATGGCAAAGATGAGTCTCTGGATGCCGCAATTAGGGAGTTTCAACGGGCTGTGGAAAAAAACCCTAAGTATGCTGAGGCGCATTTCAACCTGGCGATCGCATATGGTGAAAAGGGCATGTCAGAAGATGCTATTAGTGAATACAAAAAAACGTTAGAGACCGATCCGAATTTTGTAAAGGCATATAACAATCTCGGTGTGCTTTACTATGAAATTGGGCAATTCGATGAAGCCGTTGAAACCCTTAAAAAGGCTATTGCTGTATCACCCCAGTATATCGAGGCCCACTATAATCTGGGAATCGTTTATTATGGGAAAAAGCTATACTCTGATGCTGTGGTGGCCTTTAAAAAGGCCGTGGAACTTAATCCGAAATTTGAAAAGGGATATTACAACATGGGTGTTACGTACGCCACCCTGGAGGCTATCGACGAATCCCTTGCCGCCTTTAAGAAGACTGTGGAAATTAACCCTAAATATTCGGATGCCTACTATAATATGGGTGTCGCCTACGCAAAGAAGGACCTCCTTGACGAGGCTATTAAATCCTTGCAAAAAGCCTTAGAACTCAATCCAAACGACGATAAATCTCATTTCGCCCTGGGTGTGATCTACCAGGCCAAAAGGAAGGCAAAAGTATCCGCCGGGAAATCAGAAAAGCCGTAGTAGCTTACCCTTGAAAGGCACAAGCTGTCGCTGAAAAATGGCAATCACTGCATATTTATATCCACCCGAAATCCGTTAGGTGAAAAAAGTTAAATCCTATTAAAAACACCTCATAATAATGAAGGATCAAAAACGTGCGTAAACAAATAAAGGCATTTCTGCTTGTCGTTATCACCGTTGCTCTTTTTACACAAAACCTTTACGCCCAACCCTTACATTTCATTGCCTACGGTGATACCAGAAGGGATATTAAAACGATGGAAAGACCACAGGTAAAACATAATGCCATAGCTCGGGTAATACGAGATTTGAATCCTGCTTTTATCTTATTTTCCGGAGATATGGTCTATTACAATGAATTTGATAAGTTTCGAGAGGTAATTATCAACAACTACGAAGATAAAATGATCCCCCTCTTCCCCATTATCGGCAATCATGAACTTATATTTGGCGAAAAAATAGACTCACTGATAAAAGATTTAGCGAAAAAATTAGGCGCTGTAAACAAACCCGAAGAACGGGTGTCTTCTCACACAAGCCATTTGAATGAAATAGAAATATTATGGGAAAAATTATATAAGGAAATCGACTCTATTCCAGAAGCAAAAATAAAAAAGAGGAGCCGACAGGTTTTATGCGAGGAAATCTGCGACAAACTGGAAGCTCCATACATATCTTATTTAAAAGAGTTGTTATGTAAAACGACAAACGGACAATCCTGGTATTCATTTAATAAAGAAGCTGATGGGGTAAAAATAAAATTCATTGCCTTAAACTCCTCCCTGCCTGACGATGAAGAACAATTCCAGTGGTTCCTGGATGAATTAAAGCAATTTCGTGGCCCGAAAATTATCTTTGAACACTATCCGCCGTATTCAATCGGGCACCATGGATGTACGGATATGCTCAACAATAAATCCAGGGCGGCAAGGTTTCGCGACCGATATACAAAAGTTTTTAATAATGGATCTCATAATATAATTTTGGTTATTAGCGGACACGATCATAACTACCAACGCTTCGTTAGGAACGATAAAACGGGGGCTATACAATTACCCGTATATATCGTTTCAGGGGGAGGTGGTGCAGAGTTAACGGGTCAGGGGGAATGCGACATCTCCCGGATTCCATCGGACGGCTTTCAATGCTTAGGGCTTATAACGGCTTATCAATTCGTAGATGTCACTGTACATGCTGATGATAAAAAAAATTTGATTCTGAAATGCAAAGTACTTGGACTGCAATGCGACCTAACCAGGGGATTGCCAGATGACGGTAACTTTGAAAGGCTGTTTGTAAAAGATCATCTGGAAGTAATCGATGACTTCACTTTGAACTGGCAAATTAGCGTAATTCCCTAAGTATCCGTGGCAAAAGTAAACAAATTTAATGCAACTAAAGAACTTCATATTTCATTTCATGCTGGGTGGCACTATCGTAAGCGTCGTGACCTTTATGGGTTCACAAGGTAAGGGCCTGCTGGCCGCCTTCGTAGCTACCTTTCCAACCATGACCGTACTAACCTTTACCCTGATTTACAGCAAGGCAGGACAATCCGCAACGGTAAATTATGCCAAGGGGCTGCTCCTGATGACTCCGCCGTGGATTATTTACGTTTTATGCCTCATATTTCTCTTGCCCCGTTTGGGGTTTGTAAAATCGCTCATTGTTGGTGTGCTGACCTATATGATCCTTGCCGGTATTATCAGCTTTGTTATAAAAACATCTTAAATAGTTACACAGCGCGCGTAATTGATAAAGATATAAAAGTTTATCATGTTATGTACAGAATCAACAAATATCAGTTTAACGAGTTTAAATGTCAGGCAAGTTTACATAAGTCCAACTACGCCGTTTTAATTAACGTACCAGACATGGGAATAAAATACTCTCCTGACTTTGACTTTTCAGAGGAATATTACATATTAAAGGAACTCAAACATCCGCAAATACCCAAAGCTGCCGATTTTGGACAGGGAGAGTTGTTCAGAGACGGGAAATTTTTAATCAAACAAAATTTTATCGTATTACAACACATCAACGGATATGACCTTGTAGACTTCTTCAATGAAAAAGACGTTGAAAATACGGAGACTATCAAGGAGGTCATTCAGTCGTTCATAACCGTTTGCGATCCCTTACATCACCTTCACAGCAAACAATATGTCCACTGCGATTTAAAACCTGGACATTTGATTCTGAATCAAAAAACAGGATTGATACACCTTATCGACTTTGAATTAGCCATTAAAAGAGGAGGGATTATTAAGGGAATTAGTAGAGAATATGCATCACCGGAACAATTACAGATGCTTAACTATCTCAAGGATCTGCCTCGAAAGGTTCACTATGAAGCTATCTCTTCTTCCATTCGACTGGACGGCAGGACGGACCTATATTCTTTGGGTCTCATATTGTATCAAATATTAACGAAAAAATTATGGCAGGCAGAAAAAATTCCACCCTCTAAAATTAACAGCAAAATACCTCAAAAACTGGATGAAATCATAATGGAACTCCTTGAAGGAAATGTCGCCAATAGAATTCCATCAGCCGAAGAACTAAAAAAGTTATTAAGCAGCATTTGAATATAATCATTTTATGCAATCAAAATAACTCGTGAAAAACGTCATCTTATCAGACATCCACAGCAACGTAGATGCCTTATTGGCAGTAATGAAAGAAATCGCCGAAAAGGAAGACCACATTGACAGGCTATTAATCGTTGGCGATATTGTTGGCTACGGTGCATCACCAAATGAGTGTTGCGATATGGCACGTTATCTTATCTACGGTAGAAAAAAGGTGGCTTTAGAAAATATTTATAAAATCGTAGCACAACCATACTTTACCTCAGAACAACAGAAAAACCTGCTGAATGCAGTCATGTCATTAGAAAAGAAAGCTATTGCTATCTGTGGGAATCATGATAGGGAAGCAGTGGGTGAACCATCCCTCACCACAGAAATGAATCCCATAGCAATGACTGCCGTTGAATGGACAAAAGAGGTGTTGACCAAGGAGAATATCAAATTTTTGAAACATCTTTCCTTGAGGATGAAATTTAGCAAGGAAGATTTTGAGATCGTACACAGCACACCATCCTATCCGCAAGGATATGAATATGTCAGGAATGCAAGTGTGTTAAAATATGCGAGTCTATGGTCAAAGGTGACCTTTGGAGGCCATACGCATCGCCCCTCTGCCTATATTTACACGAATGAAACAAGAACCGTAAACGCCTCCGTCCTTGTTCCGGCAGATAATTACGACATGAGACTGATGCTTATTGAAAAGCAGTCAACGAATAAGACAGAATCTTTCGATATCGATTCAAACAAGGATTGGAAGTATTACATCAATGTGGGTTCGGTAGGTCAGCCGAGAGATGGAAATCCACATGCATGCTATGTAGTGTTCGATTCTACTACAAAGCATCTTGAATTCAGGCGAGTGCCTTATAATACAGAAATGGCGTCAAAAAAAATACGAGACGCAAAACTACCAAATGAATTGGCAGAAAGGGTATTAAAGGGTGTTTAGATCTTTACCAAAAACAAACGTCCCGCTCTTCCCACCAGATTTTTTCACCAGATGAATATCGCTAATTACCATTCCCTTATCTACCGATTTGCACATATCGTATATAGTAATCGCACAGATGGCAGCGGCGGTAATCGCCTCCATTTCCACCCCGGTTTTTGCAGTAACCCTAACCTCAGAAAACACTTCAATTTCATTCACGGAGTTATTTGTATAATCAATCTTCACACTCGTCAAATTGAGTGGATGGCACATCGGGATCAGGGTAAAGGTCTGCTTTGCCGCCATAATGCCTGCAACTCTGGCTACCTCCAGCACATCTCCTTTTTGTACCTTCTTGTCCATGATGAGTTGGAAAGTTTCTGGTTTCATAATAACCTTTGCATGGGCAATAGCAATCCTATCCGTAATCTCTTTGTTACCGACATCCACCATGCGGGATGCACCCTGCTCGTCAAAATGGGTTAACTGTGACATGTGTCTAATATTTACCTCCCTTTTATTGGCTTTTTTTAATGGGTTCCGAAGCTAGAACCTCCGCCACTTACTCTAATATTTATAACATAGGAAGTCAAATTCTAGCAATGAGAAACACATCCAGAGCAAATGTGTGCCTTGAAGTATGGGATACCTGAGTGGTTGAAAATACCATTTCTGCGTGCTTAATCCACGTAGAGAAGTTTGTACCTATGCACATACAATGG
>JBKBTA010000085.1:0-11771 GCA_046291035.1 Candidatus Brocadia sp. | reverse complement strand
TCACCACGTCAACTTCCTTCTTTTCCTTGCCTTCTTACTCCCTCTTTTTGGTATCGCTGGACTTTGACGTTACCCTGTGCAAACCCTTAGAATAAAATCAAAGTCGAGTTGGCGCTATAAAATGATGGGTTCAAGTTACAAACTTTGAACCCGCTGTGGAATAGTGGTTTTGGCTTATAAAAAATACGCTGCGATGGCAATGATGAGATAGAAGGATAACAGGGGAAATCCCTCCCACCAGTTGCTCTTGTTATCGTGGACGACGAGCCAGGTGCCGCCGATGGACATGGCGAGGGTAATCAATTCGATCTTATTGAAAATCAGGTTAAAATTTTGACCGAAAAGACCCGCGATAAGGACACAGATGGGTGAAACGAAGAGGGCAATCTGTACGCTGCTTTCTGAAGCTATGGCAAGGCTCAGATTGACCTTATTCTTCAAGGCGGTACTTACAGCAACAGAATGTTCTGCTACGTTACCGACAAGCGGCAGGATGATCAAACCCACAAAGGCGGGCGGAATATGGGTAGATTCCACGAGGGGTTCTATCTGATGCACTAATATCTCAGATATGTAGACAAGCCCACCCATTGCCAAAATCAGGATAACCAGGCTCTTTGTCATACTCCATGGAGGTGCCGTAGCCTCGATGGCCTCATGGATGACCTGCGATGCCTCTTTGTTTTCACGGTTTACCATGGTATAAAACACCCCAACAAAGTAGACCATGAGCAAAACCACGGCAATGCCGATGCTGTACTTGTGGAGGGCTAATATCGAGTCCTCTCTTGCAAATATAGAAGGTACCACAAAACACATGGCAGCCATGGAGAGGTGGATAGTTGTTGTCCCGGTAATAATGGGACTCAGCTTCAATTCACCAAATTTTACGCCACCAATAAAGAGACTCAATCCCAGGATGAGCAGGATATTACCAATAATTGAGCCAATCAAAGAATATTTCACAATATCGATTAAACCGCTTTTAATGGCAAGAATTGCAATGACCAGTTCTGCCGCATTACCAAAGGTGGCATTGATAATGCCAGAAAGGTGTTCACCGGTCTTTTTAGAAATTACCTCTGTTGCCTCTCCCAGGAAGTGGGCTAGTGGCACCAGGACGGCTGAGGCCAAAATAAAGGTGACGACTGCGGGGAAGTGGTAATTATGAGCGACAGTGGTGACGGGTATAAGCAGCAGGAGATAATGCCAGAAGCTAAATTTTGGAAACAATGATGAAATCCTTGCACTTATTTTTATGCTTCCAACAGAAAGCCATAATAAAATGAAAATTTAAAAATCAAAATGACAAATCAAAATTCAAAGATGAGTTTAAGCGGCGAGTTTATGGACTACTTTTCATTGAATAACGTTAGACACGGACAAACGAGTTTGTCCATGCCACCATTTAAAAATTTTACATTTGATATGTATTTTTAATTTTTTACCTTTGATTTTTGATTTCTATGGGTGCGAGGTGCATTTATACTTTCCAATTCCTGAACCTATCAGAAATAGGGGAAACGATGGGTTAAGCGGAGCGAACCCATCCTATTCATTGGTATTAACTTAGGGATTGTCATGAAATAAGTATTACAACTTTTATAGTTTTTTACTAGCGATTAATATTTTTCCGTGCTATATTTACCGCATGGAAGAAGCAGCGATAAAAAAGCGTTTCAATCTTTTGAAACCATTCCTTGATGAACGACTCAGGCGGATTCTCGCTGCGACAGAAGCATCGGCGCTGGGTTACGGCGGTGTTTCTTTGGTTGCTCGAACAATAGGCGTTTCGAGGCGAGCAATCACCTCTGCTCAAAAAGAGCTTCGGGGTCCGCATTTTACTGACAATGCACAGCGTATCCGCAGGAAGGGTGGCGGACGCAAACGGAGTACGGACAAAGACCCATCTCTTGTGAAAGACATTGAATATCTTGTGGAACCAGTTACTCGCGGAGATCCAGAATCGCCATTGAGATGGACGTGTAAAAGCGTAAGAAAGATTTCTGATGAACTGAAGAATATGGGACACAAGGCAAGCTACAATTTGGTTGCCGAACTGTTGCGCCAATTGGATTATAGTTTGCAGTCCAACAAAAAAACTCTTGAAGGCGCTTCGCATCCTGACCGAGACGCTCAATTTGAACATATTAATCAAATGGTAATTGATTTTCAATCGCGACATCAACCGGTTATTTCGGTCGATACAAAGAAAAAAGAACTTATCGGCGAATACAAGAATAGTGGACGTGAATGGCGGCCTAAAGGAGACCCTGAACAAGTACAAGTCCATGACTTTGGGAAAAAACGCGTTGCCCCTTATGGTGTTTATGACCTGACGCAAAACGCCGGATGGGTAAGCGTTGGCATTGATCACGATACGGCTACCTTTGCCGTTGAAAGCATACGGCGATGGTGGTATTTGATGGGGCAAGCATGCTATCCCAAAGCAGTTGAATTGTTGATTATTGCTGATGGTGGCGGTAGTAATGGTTATCGCATCAAATTGTGGAAACTTGAACTTCAAAAGCTGGTAGATGAGATAGGTTTGAGCATATCGGTATGTCATCTGCCTCCTGGAACCAGTAAGTGGAATAAGATAGAACATCGTTTATTTTCCTTTATTACCCAAAATTGGCGTGGAAAACCTTTAGTCAGCCATGAAGTTGTTGTTAATTTAATTGCAGCAACAACAAATAAAAAAGGCCTCAAAATTCAGTGTCAATTGGACACCAATGCCTATCCAAAAGGCCAAAAGATATCTGATAAAGTAATGGCCACGCTCAATATTCAGCGTCATCCATTTCATGAAGAATGGAATTATACCGTTTGCCCAAAAAACATATAAAGTTGTTACAGTTATTATGTGACAGACCCTTAGTTCAACGGAAAAACAAAAGGGAATAACCCTGTTCCCGTAAAATTGGTCGGGGCGACTGGATTCGAACCAGCGACCTCGACGTCCCGAACGTCGCGCTCTAGCCAAACTGAGCCACGCCCCGCACCATTTTTGATAATAGTACACCACAAAGACACAAAGAGCACAAAGTACACAGGAAAGAAATTTACGATTTTAGATTTACGATTCTTTTTTTACAACCGCTTAACTTCCTTCTTTGCGCTCTTTGCGGCTTTGTGGTGAGCTGAACTGTTGCCACTTTCCCTACTATTTTTTACCCATTTTATTACACGCTGTCAAATAGAATCTTCAACGAGTGCTCTAGTAAAAAATTTTCATTTTGGACGCAGATGGACACAGATTACCAGGATTTAAAAATTTAAAAGCCTGTCCTCATAAAAATGGGGAATAAATTCCTACTATCCGTGTATATCTGCGAAAATCTGTGTCCTAACTCACTTCACCTCAAACATTACCTTTTCTACCCCAATGTTCCCCTCACTATCAAACGCATTGACGATAAGGGTGTAATCGCCTATTGTAAGGGGCTTGGTGGTGATTTGAAAGGATTCCTCAAGGCTATCGAAGACCCCGTCCACAGGGTAAGCAGAGATCCATTCCTGTCCATCGATGGTGTATTGGACCTTTACGATGTTGCTGTAATCGTCCTTTACTGTGCCTGCAATGACGCACCTTCCCCCGGTTCCTGCTGCAGCGTTTATAGACTTGATGATTGGTCTTGAATTATCAATCACAATGGGTTGTATCGTGTTTTCTGTACTGAAAGCGATCTCAGGTGGATTATCGGGATCGTCGCTGGCTGTCAGTCTTACTTGATATCTTCCGTCAGGCAGCCGCAAGGTATCCCATGTATATGAACCCTTTTTCTGCATGTTCTTATCAATAACCTTCCACGCCTTTTCCTCTATGCCTTTATAACAAATTGTCACTTGCAGGGTGTCATTGTTTGGATCTTCTGCCTCCCATTGGATATTTTTTTGCGCTATCTGGTAATGCGGTTTTTGGCTGACAGCCGCCTGGGGTTTCGATTCTATCTTGCTCTCTGTTTTTGCCTCTGGGGGCTTTTGTGATGTAGGAGAAGATTCTTTTTCTACAGCAAAACTGATTATCTTCGGAGGCTGGTTTTTTGGAAGATAAGATATGGATACGGCACTTATTGTCGGGGTTGAATCGCTATTCATTGTCTGTAAGGTGGCTTTATATTGTATGAACCGTGCGGGGGGGCTTGTTATCCTTTCCCCGCTTTCCGTATACGGTAGAGACCAACCACTCCATGTAGAGTCGGGTTTTTCACAGTTTCCTGACCGTGTCGCCATGATAACTCTCGTACCCGCCGGCTGTACATCTGTCCAATAAATACTTCCCCAATTTGATGGTGCCGTGGTATCAAGTACATTGGAGATAAAAGTACCCTCTTTCCTGAAGGACGGTGAGATCTTATAGACTCTTCCAAGATTGCCCGTGCCAAAATAGAGTTCATTGTTATTGGTACTGTGACAACAAAGCGCCTGCATCTCTTCCACTCTTACCACATTGCTTGAAGTTCCATCCTTAAAAACTTTATATACACCTGGCATATTTCCCGTAACCACATACAGGTTGTTTTGTGCGTCAAAGGACATACCGAGGATAAAAGCCTGACCGATTTCCAATATTTTTTGTGCAAGTCCATCCTGGGTAATTTTATACACGCAGTTCGGTGCGGTTGGAAAGCCCGTGATTTTCGGTGGTGCCTCAGCACCCTTCGCTATCGCCCTTTGCTGCTGGGCGGAAGAAGCATGTGCCATGGGTAATTCTTCCGGGAGATTCAGGTCCCATGACTTTTCTTCCTTAAAAATGGAGGTAACGATTCCTGCCTGTAAAGGAGGCTGGGGCGGTGGAGTCGCAGGCACCTGTGCGGGTGCTCCCGATGCCGTTCCTGCATACACATTACCCACAGAATCCATTGCGAGGCAATGTATTTCACCTTCACTTGCATCGTAAAGTACCTGGGCTTGCCCTGACGGTGCGATCTTGTATACGAGACCGTTTGGTTCCGTCCCGACATATACATTGTCATACCGATCGATCAATATATCCAGTAGATTTGTCTCCGGAGAATCAAAGAACACTGTAGGAATGCCATCTGGTGATATCTTGAACAGGATGCCATCATTCCCCGTTGCTGCAAACAGATTAGAATTATTATCCACGGACATATCCCATACATAGGGCGCCGGTAAGCTGCAAAACTCCGTGGTCTGACCTTTGTTGTTTATTTTGTAAATAATACCGCGTGGCGCAGTCCCCACATAGATATTGCCGTATTTGTCAGCAGCAAGGCTCTGGACGTATAATTCAGGTGATTTGAAGAATTCCTCGGCTTCTGAACCTTCTTTTATGAGATAAACCGTTCCCGGGTCGCCTGTACCCACAAATACCCGATTTTGCAAATCTTCAGCAATCGACCAGACAAAGGCACTGTTGATTCCCGTAATTGCCTCTATTTTTGGAGAAAGTTGCAGTTCCCCCCTGCTGTTGATAGAAACATTTTGGGTAATACCTTTACTGAAGTCAGATTCTGTCGATTGTGTCCACATATGCGTCGTCGCATAGGAATGAGAAGATAGGAGTACGAGAAAAAATACCATAGCGCAGATGATCCTCAGCCCAAATATCCCCCTTCGCAAGGCGGGGTGAAAAACTTGCCCAAAAAAGAGGTTTTTATCGCGTAATTCCGTAAATACTTTTAACAATGCAAGAGCTTTCATGATCATTCCTTTTATTTGACCGATACCGGAATAGTTTGATTCCCGTTCAGTACATATGCCGTTGGAATGCGGGTTATCACTTCATCTAAAAGAGGGCCGACCCCGCTTTGACTGGAAAAACTCATAATGGAAAGCATTGATGCCGGAAGCGATGGGAATCCTTCTCCCTTATAAGTAATTCCTTTTTTGGTTAACAGGACACGTACCATGAGATTATTATTTCGCTCCATGTTTTCGATATAACGTAAAAGCTGTTCAAAATTCGTGGGTAGGTACTTTCCGGCAGACCGCCCCATATTCAATGCCTGCCCAAACGTGGCATCGCATGCCGTGACATTTAACATACTTCCCGGAAGGGTATCTTCAGGTATGTGCATCATTACCGTTTGATAGAAACTTTCGCCCGTAAAGGGTTTCAGACACACGTCCACCTGGAGCGTGTCTCCGGGCTGCACCTGTTTTTTATCCACCTTAATGGACTCGATATATGCCGTTTGTCGGGTATCCGATATTTTAATTTTCAGATCAATCTTATTTACCCGTACCGTCTTGAATTGGTTATTGATAATCATGGTAAAGGGCTGGACTATATGATTGAGGGAAAACCACGACTGGTCGAGTTCGTAAAATACGTTTTCGACCACAACGGGTTTTTCATATCCTTCGATCTGGGCTGAAAGCCGTATTTTTACCGACTTTTCACCTAACTTTCTCTCTGTGGATAATACGGCGCTCTGGGCAGCCATCAAGATGAGGCTCGGCGTCAAGAGTTTGTTATCCACGATCTCAAAATTGTGTTCGAGTTTTTGCGAACCATCAACCTCGATATGGCATGGTATCATGCGGGATGACCCTCCAAGGATACCACCGATCCCTGCCCTCCTATCCTGAGATATTCGGCCAACTATCTCTACCGGGGAAGCCATTTTTACGGAATTAGAGAGGCTGCTAAGAACGGTATAAACATAGGCGGATGCCATGGGAAGGTCTGTATTTCCCATTTGTAAAAAAGGGTGTCCAAAGGCAAGGACGTAATCTCCCTCTACATAGGTTACCGTGCCAACGACGGCTGCATTCAGGTCTCCCCTGACCAGGATGGCAGCCAACGATGCACCTGGAACGAGTTTGGATTTCCCCGATCTACCCGGGTAAGAAACGTGGCTCCCCCCTTGTACAGGATATAATCCATAAGCATGAAAAATGGGATGCATTCTTTGTAAGACTTCGGAGTCAACACCGGAGACTATTAACGGCGAAAGGATGGGTGTAAGCTTTATATTACCGAAATCATGGCTCATTACTTCTTGAGGTTGCGGTGCCCGAGAGGGGGTCAGCGAGCTTGTCACCGGATCGTTCTGCAGCGGGGAGGGAAGTTCCCAATCGACAGAAGCCAGTGAAAGTCCTTTTTCTTGTGTCGGGATGTTAAGCAAGGTGCTTTTCATTTCGTTAATCGGTGTAACACCTGCAATAGCATCCTTTGAAAAACTCCATCCATAAGCAACGGCACCAATAAGCCGATGGTTAATGTAAACAGGACTACCGCTCATCCCGGCAATAATGCCAGATTTCTCCAGAGGCCCACCCGACATCTTAACCAGGATCATGTTGCTCTTTGCCTCCCAGTTTCTTAAAATGCCCAACACCTCAACATTAAATATTTCTATCCGGTCACCCGTGAAAACGGTTTTACCGTATCCTTTCATGCCAGGTACAATCTCGTCGACGTTCATAATATCTTCCGCAGCAAGGAGTGATAGCTTACTCTGGGAAATGAAGGTGGCGAAAATGCACAAGAACATGTATAAATAAGGCAATTTGCATATCTTTAATTCCATGCCGCAAACTCTACCAAATTTGGCAATTTATTGTCAAGGTATAAAAAAGTTGAAATATTTACATTTAAAAATTAAACTATTTGTGTATAATAACTACTTTGAATTTTAGTCTTTAAATGACAGGTAAGACATAAATTTTGATTTACACCTGGAAAGTTAAATGTCATTAATGCGTTTTTTGTGGCAGGTAGTTCCTTCGAACGTAGTAATGGACACGATAGTACTTAATCTAAGAGATCAAAATCTTTATTCAAGGCACATAGAAGCAGCCGCTCAGGCGTTACGGGCGGGTCAACTGGTTGCCTTCCCTACCGAAACGGTATATGGACTTGGGGCACATAGAGACAATGTAAAAGCCGTCGAGCGTATCTATAAGGTAAAGAAAAGACTGGAAGAAAAGAGGCTCACCCTGATGATTGCCGATCCTGATGATGTGAAAAAGTATGTCGATCACTTTTCAAATACTGCAAAGAGATTGATGGAATCTTTCTGGCCAGGGGCATTGGCTATTATTTTCCCTTTAAAGAACGGTTCCGACATTAGTATACGGCTTCCCGATAATACGGTGGCAAGGGATTTGATCCGTGCCGCAAAAGTTCCTATCGTAACTACGAGTGCAAATATCTCCGGATACCCTCCCTCCACCGATGCGCAACAGGTGCTGATGGACTTTCGAGGGAAGATCCCCATAATACTTGACGGTGGTTCAACACGTTTTCGTTCCCCTTCTACCGTACTTAGGTTGAAAGATGACACCTTTGAGATTCTCCGTCAGGGTATTATTTCAGAGGCTATGATACGGAGTCGCCTTGAAAAGAGTTTGGTAAACGTGTAATATTTTAACTCTCATAAAACTTTTATAAAAGATAGTAAAAGAGATAGAATGAAGATTGCATTAGCATCAGATCACAGAGGTTTTGATTTTAAAAAGCGTGTAGCTGCTATGCTTACACAAATGGGGCACACAGTAAAGGATTTTGGTACGGATAAAAATAACGAATCAGTGGACTATCCTGACTACGGATTACAGGCGGCCCGCGCTGTGGGATCAGGGGAATGCGAACGGGCAATTCTGATCTGTGGTACCGGGATTGGGATGTCCGTAGTAGCAAATAAAGTAAGGGGTGTGCGGGCTGCATGCTGCCATAATCTTTATACAGTCGAGATGAGCCGAAGGCATAATGATTCCAACGTATTGTGCATTGGCGCCGATGTCATAGATGAAGAACTTCTGGAGCAAAAGGTCAAGCTGTGGTTGGAAACTCCCTTTGAGGGCGGAAGACACGCCCGCCGCGTGGAAAAGATCATGGAAGTTGAAAATGGGGGAGGGATTTAGTTCAGGGTAATTACCTGTGCCCCCTTCGGTATTGAGAGGGTGAATAGTTTTGGGTCGAGCATGCCGTTCACGGTAATATTTGAAAAAGTTATGCTGAGGGTAGTATTATAGGCTGGCCAGCGAACGTCAATCCTTTGTGGTATCCTGCACTCCTTCTGGGTTGTATAATTGGTAAATACCGCCTGTAACCGTACAGAGCCATCAGAATTGAACAATTCACATCGAAAAACCTCAGCATTGACCCGGTCAATCAGCAGGTTGCCTTTAAGGTTCACATCCTCCTTATCCACTTCCAGCATATGCACAAGCCAATAGGCAGGCCAGGTTTCCAGCGTGGGTTTTTTCCCTTCCAGGATTTCCTTGTAATTGAACAGGCTCGCCATATCGCCAGGGAAGATGTTGATACCGAGCGCATCAATCCGGTGAAAGGTATTGGACGAACCCGTGTAAACCGTGTTTTCTAAGGGAATATGTAACCAAAACCTATTACCATCAGAAGACATATCAAAGAGTGTTGTTGCAAACTTAGAGCTTAGTACCCGGAAACTCCTGGGACTCTGGTATAATATCAATCCGGTACAGCGGATGGGACCTTTGACGTCCGACGTGGTAAGAGTTAGGTCTACGTTTGCGCGAAAGGTGGTGAGCTTAGAATTATTGGAAATTATAGTATCTCGTATTTGTTGCAGTGAAAGATTTTGGATATCCCCCTGGATATTCCCCAAAATAGCTGAGGTATCTTCCCAAATTGGCCTTTGCAGGGCCTGGCTCTTATAGGTTGCACAACCAGATGATAGAATTACAAACAAAAAGAGACCAACAATTACGTATGTCTTCATTATAAAATCTAATAAAGATTTTAAGTAATTACGAGCAGAAAAGTATATAAATTTCTATAAGGCTTATTATAGCCGAACAACTCATCCTTTCTTGCACTGGTTGTCTGTACTGAATGATGTCCAGAGGCCTCTATAAATGTAGCACCCATTCTCCTGTAAATACCTCCGTTGCTGGGCCTGTCATATACACATTGCCATCCTCTGCCCATTCTAATTCTAAGTCTCCTCCTGGTAGATGGGCAAGGATTTTACGTTCGGTCTTTTTGTTAAGGACACCCGCAACACATACCGCAGAGGCGCCCGTCCCGCAGGCCATCGTTATTCCGGAGCCACGCTCCCATGTCTTCATGGTGACCTCTCTGGGGCTATGGACGTGGACAAAGTGGACATTTGTCCTTTCTGGAAATACCCGATGGCGCTCAATTTCAGGCCCGTATTTTTGTATATCGATCTTATCAAGATTATCAACAAAGATAACGCAATGGGGATTTCCCATGGAGACACACGTAATCCGGAACGATGCTTCTTTATCAATCGTCAGGACTTCATCGACCACCTGGGTTTCTTTGCCGAGCATCGGGATTTCTGATCGCATGAGCCTGGGTTTTCCCATATTGACTTTAGCTTTTGATACTTTCCCATTTTCTGTGAAAACTTGGATCGTCTTTGTACCCGCCATGGTCTCTACGGTGAGTGGATTCTTCTGGGTGATTTTATGGTCATACACATACTTCGCAACGCAGCGGATGCCGTTCCCGCACATCTGCGCCTCGCTGCCGTCGGCATTAAAGATACGCATCTTGCAATCCGCCACCTTCGATGGCATGATAAGGATAAGCCCGTCGGACCCTACACCAAAATGCCTGTCGCTTATGATCGGGGCTAACTTTTCGGGTTCTGTAACCACTTCTTCAAAACAATTAATATAGACGTAATCATTGCCAATACCGTGCATTTTTGTGAATTTCATAAGAGTTTTCCATGGGTTTCCAGAATTTTTAGAACCGTAACTGTAGAGAACACGACAAATCTTCAGTGCGCTCTACGGTCTCATATTTTCTGATTTTACCAGCAAAATCAATACTTTCAAGGTAAAACAGTGAATTTTCATTTCCATGCTGCCATTATCTGTTTTGGCTACTTTAGAGACCCTATCAGAAGATGAAAGAAGAGAGTATTACCGCCTTTTTTCTAAAAGAATAGAGGAACTGCTTGACGCAGGTTATGGTAGTTGCATCTTAAAAGACGAAAGAGTCTCAAGAATTATTGCAGATGCCCTGTTACATTTTAATAATATCCGCTATGTCCTTGATGCATGGGTAATAGTGCCAAATCATGTTCATGTATTGGTAAAACCCTTAGGAGATTTTGACATATCCCAGATCCTTCATACTTGGAAATCATTTACTGCAAATGAGATTAATAAAATCATCGGTAAAAAAGGACAGCTTTGGATGCATGAGTCATATGACCACATTGTAAGGAATGAAACTGCTTTCAAGGCAATAAGGAATTACATCATTCAAAACCCTGTCAAAGCGGGTGGGATAACCCTCCCAAAATGCAATATGAGCATATATGTAAATGAAAGCAAAAACAAAAATGTTTTTGATACTTTAGGCAAAAGCAGGGATGCTTTTGATACTTTATTCTCCTATGATGATGACACCAATCCCTTTGATGAAAAGGCAACCGATACCCTTATCAATGCCATTCACAACCTTAAACTTTTAAACCCTGCAGTTGGTTCAGGCGCCTTTCCAATGGGAGCGCTCCATACACTTGTGCATATACTTCATAAACTTGACCCCCACAATGAAAAATGGAAAGCCGAGCAGATAAAGGCAGTAAGCCACATAACAGACCCCAAGATAAGGCAGGAGACCATTGAAAAAATAGAGGAAATCTTTGAATTGAATGAACTTGACTATGGAAGAAAACTCTATCTTATCCAAAATTGCATCTATGGCGTTGACATCCAGCCCATAGCCATACAGATAGCAAAACTGAGATTCTTTATATCCCTGCTTGTAGATGAAAAGGTGGATAAAACCAAACCTAACTATGGCATAGAGCCATTACCAAACCTTG
>JBKBTA010000084.1:0-12010 GCA_046291035.1 Candidatus Brocadia sp. | reverse complement strand
GTCATATACATTTCTCCACATGTTGATAATAGTTTAACAAATTGTTTTGATTCTTGGGAATAGGGGTTTACCCTTTCGCGCGATGGTACCTTCCTTAATTCCCTGGCGGAACTCCAGGCAGAGGGGACGGTTGCCCTCCAGGATACCAAGCTGCCGTTGAATTTCAGCCGCAGTCTTTGGCATAAACGGGTAGATAAAAACCGAAATGTCTTTGATAGCCTTGGCTAATGTGCCGATAACTGCGGCGAGCTGTGGCCGCGTGGTGCTGGTTTTTGCCAGCATCCAGGGTTTCCTGTCTTCTATGAATTTATTGGCATGGCCTATAAATTCCCAAATAATCTCAAGTGCCCTGCTAAACTGGAGTTCATCCATTTCACGGTCTATTCTATCATGGGTATCTTGTGATGCGCTTCGGAGTTCATCGTCTGTACCGGCGGCCTCCGGGATGACCCCATGGAAGTATTTTTCGATCATGGTTAACGTGCGCTGTAATAAGTTGCCCAGGTCGTTGCCGAGATCAGAATTTATCCGGTGAACAAGGGCACTGTAAGAAAAATTTCCATCCAACCCAAAAGGGACTTCTCTGAGTAAAAAGTATCTATAGGCGTCAGCGCCGTAGGATTGGATGATAGTGTTCGGGTCTATTGCATTTCCCAGCGATTTCGATATCTTTTGCCCTTCAATTGTCCACCAGCCATGCGCAAAGATTTTAAAAGGCAAGTCTATTTCCAGAGACATGAGTATTGCCGGCCAGATAACACCGTGAAACCACAGGATTTCTTTTCCGATAATGTGGACGTTTGCAGGCCAGTATTTTTGGAATTTTTGTACATCATCATTGTAACCTAATGCGGTTATGTAGTTCAGGAGTGCGTCAATCCACACATAAATGGTGTGAGTTTGGTCCATGGGGACCTGAATACCCCACTCTACAGCAGAGCGACTGATGCTGATATCATCTACCGGTGATTTGATTCTCTGCAATAATTCATTTCTTCTCGATTCGGGTTGGATAAAATGGGGGTGTTTCTCGTAATATTCGAGAAGGCGGTTCTGGTATTTTGATAGTCTGAAAAAATAATTTTTTTCTTTTACCTTTTCTACGGGACGATTGCATTCAGGGCATTTTCTTTCCTTGAGTTGTGATTCAATCCAGAAACTTTCACAGGGGATACAATACCATCCTTCATATTCTCCCAGATAGATATCCCCGTTTTCAAAGATTTGCTGAAAGATTTTCTTAACACGGCGGCAATGTCGTTCATCGGTTGTCCGTATGAAATCATCATTGGAGATGTCGAGGTTGTTCCACAAGGTCTTAAATTTATCTACCACGGCATTAACAAATTCCATGGGCGTTTTGTTGCAGGATTGTGCCGCTTTTTGGATCTTTTGTCCATGTTCGTCCGTTCCCGTCAGGAAGAACACATCAAAATTTTTTGCTCTTTTATATCGAGCCAGCACATCGGCAGCAATGGTAGTGTAAGAATGACCGATATGAGGTACATCATTGACATAGTAAATGGGCGTTGTAAGGTAGAAGGTGCGTTTACTCAAGATCGCAATCCTTTTCGCAGGGATGTTCGCACGCTAGTTCTTCTTGCCGTAAGGGCTCCCTTACTCTGTCTATAATGTCATGGACAGACGCATTGAGCTTGCTTCCATTCTCCAGCTCAATGGTGACCTGCTGTTGTAATACATCGTAATTGACGACTTCCCCGATTCCTTTTGCAGTTTTAACGATAGAACCTTTTCTTGGCAGGGCGCGTTTTAAATCTTCATAGACCCTGTCTTCATAACGTAAACAACACATAAGTCGGCCGCATCTCCCTGAGATCTTGGAAGGATCTAATGTGGCCTTCTGATTTTTTGCCATTTTCATGGTGACGGGTTCGAGATTTTTGAGGAATGACCTGCAGCACAGCTCCCGTCCGCAATGTTCGTAATCAGCCAGAAGTCTTGCCTCATCCCGGACGCCGATCTGCTTCATCTCTATGCGTGCCTGATATTCCTTTGCCAGATCTTTTACCAGTTCCCTGAAATCTACACGGCCATTGGCGAGGTAATAAAAGATGATTTTTTTGGTCCCAAACAGGTGCTCAACGCTGGCCAGCTTCATAAGGAGGTTGTGTTCTTTTATCTTCTTCTGGCAAAATTTGAACTCGATGGGAATCAATTCATCATATATTTTTTTTTGTTTTTCTTTATCATCGGGCGTGGCTTTTCGCAAAATTTCTCCAAGATTTTCAATCGGGTCATCATCTGCGATTTCTTTAACCTTTGTAACAACATCACCAAACTCTACGCCCCGATGGGAACGAATGATAACAGGGTCGCCCTTTTTCAGTGAGTTAAATGTTGCGTAGAAATCTGACGTATTCTTGAGAACGCCGTATCGAATAGTAAAAATGTGTCGCATGAAGGTATTGTATAAAGAGATGCATACTGCTTTTACGAATCATTAATCTAAATGATAGCAAAATGTATTATGCCTTGTCAAGTTTCACGGCTTTCTGGCGCCATCATGTGATTATGTGTAATGGTTTCAATGGATTACACTTGCACCGTCAGTTTAGAATATGATATTATCACCGGCAATAAAAGTCACCAAAGACCTGATTTTAATGGTAAGGAAATTGTTACAGGAAATTTAAAGTTGTGCAGGTAGGAGCCAACTCCTGTTGGCGACTCGTGGCGCTTGCAATCCGTTGTGGATTGCCGGTCGCCGTCAGGAGACGACTCCTACCTGTATGTTCCAAAAAAAGTCGCCGAAGGCCTAATTTAATATTAAGAATTTCGGAACAATTTAAAAGTGTGAGGTTTAGATGAAACTAAGGACTGTTTTATTGGTATTTTTTGTAACTCTGTTTTTAAAAGGAGACTTAATTTTTTCCGGTGATTACAAGATGGTGAACGGTAATGTACTGGTTATTTGCGTGGATTCGCTACGCGCGGACCATCTTGGTTGTTATGGATACGATAGAGACACGTCTCCATGCATCGATAAAGTGGCAAATGATGGGGTGTTGTTTACCAATGCCATTTCCCAGGCGCCGTGGACGAAACCATCAGTGGCATCCCTGTTTACATCCATGTACATGTCCGTGCATAACGTGTTGTACGGCTACAGGGATACGAAAGATTATGCCATCAGTTGCAGAATGAGCAATGATATAGTGACCATTGCGGAGATACTGAAGATTCATGGATATGCAACCGCGGGTTTTGGACAAAAACTCCACCTCCGTAAAGAATTTGGTTTTAAGCAAGGATTTGATTTATTAAAGATGGGTCTGGGTAAGTCTTCCAATATTAACAATAACGTGATTTCATGGCTTCATAAGAGGCAGCCGGACAAATTTTTCTTATATATCCATTACGACGATGCCCATTTTCCTTATACCCCTCAGGATAAGTTTAAAATGTATGATGTTTATAAAAGTAATGCAAATGTGACGGGTGAGAATTTTAAATCCATTCGAAATGGTGAGATAAAATTGAGCAAGGAGGACATTAACCACATCATAGCGTCATATGATGGTGAAATAAAATGCGTAGACGAAAAGATAGGTTTACTCCTGAAGCAACTGGACGGTATGGGGTACGGGAATAATACGCTGGTTATTATCCTGGCAGATCATGGAGATGAGTTTATGGAACACGGGGGTGTTGCACACGGGCATACGCTTTATGAGGAGTTGATCCGTGTCCCATTAATTATGAAAGGTCCCTCAATTCCAAAGAAGACACAAATCAGTGGCCTGGCACAATGTATTGATATTGCGCCCACCATCCTGGATATTTTGGACTTGCAGCCAGATAAGGAAATGGAAGGTAGAAGCCTTGTACCGCTCATTTTAAGGGGAGAAGAGGTCCAAGACGCTGTTTACAGTGAACGTAAAAATTATAATGGGGAGTTTTTACGCGTTATACGAACGAAAAAATGGAAATTAATAAAAGATTTTGATACAAAACAAACCCTTCTTTTTGATCTGGAAAATGATCCTGGGGAGATTACGAATGTCCGTGATCGTTATCCGAAGATTACGGCGGATTTAGAATTACGGTTATCCGAGTGGTTAAACAGGGAAAAAGCAAGAGTAAACAAGACCCAGTTTAAGGGTACAATCAGGATTGATGAAGCGACAAAAGAAAGGTTAAAATCCCTTGGATATGCGAATTAAAACTGTTAAAAATTAGTCAACCGCAGAGGACGCCGAGATCGCAGAGATTGTTCGATGATAAACAGTAAAATTATGCGGGACTTTCCCCCCTTTGTTTGTTTCTCTGTGTCCTCAGCGGTGAACAAGGATTTAAATTTTGTTAGGCTGCAAAAGAACAAAATTTTTTATAAGGTATGGTAATTAGGATTTGGAATATGAGGGTAGCAATGAGAAAGTTTTTTGTTGGAGTAGCAGTACCAATTATTCTTTTTATGCTGGGGAATATGGTATGCGCGCATGATTTATCTGATAAATTGAATATGCTGGAGATCGTTATTTCAAATCTCATAGCAAGGGTCGAGGCCTTAGAAAAACGGGTAAATGCATTAGAAAAAAATCTCTCGGTGGGTGTCTCAAAAGTACCAAAAAAGGAGTTCCCTGGCAAGGAGTCGTTGAAATCTTCTGTAACGGATGGATTTGAAGACATCGGGAATGGATTTTTTGTAAGAAATGTGCGGTTCAATCCGTTTGGTGATAACGTACTTTTTACCGGTGAGATAGCAAATAGATCGGAAAAGAACTATCGGTTTGCAAAATTTAAATTAGAAATATATGATGACCGTGATCTGCTCGTTAAAAAAGAAGAATTTACCATACCCGATCTCCCTAAGGAGAGTATAAAATCCTTTGAAGCCATGCTGGTGGGGGTAGAAGCAGGTCTTATTCATAGATATGTGATTCGTACAGCTGATTAATTTTCTGGCGACCCTCAGATCGAGAAACCGCAGATTTCACAGATTACCCAGATTTTGTATTGTATAATGTCATAGATTAACAGTTTATCAGTATTTTTATCTGTGCAATCTGCGTAATCTGTGGTTTCTGTTTTTAATCGTTGGTTAATTACGGCAGGAGAAATATTTTCATCAATCGATAAAGAGCATAAGAGAGAAGACCAAATACGATGAAAAGGGTAATCACTTCGATAAAGACGATCTTATCCCTTTTCTTCATCGTCTCCTGCACTTTTCTAATATCCCGTGGACTAAGCCATAATCCTTCCCAGGGGTACTTTCCCTCTCTCTTATATTTTTCAAATTCCTTTAAAAGCCCCTCCTTTGCCTTTTCCTGTGCTTTTTTTCTCAATTCTCTGATCTTCAGGGTAAGGGCATCGTCTCTTTTCACTTTGGCCATAGAAAGGTGCAATCCTTCTTTTAAGATGCTAACACCCTTGCAATCACAACAGTTTAGCCTACCGCAGTGAGCACTGAGATCGCAGAGGATGTAATAGCGGATTACACAAAATCCCTATGCCCTTTGATTCTCAGCGTTCTCCACGCCCTCAGCGGTGGACTATTTACTCCCATTAAAACTGCAGGTGCAACAGGAAAACAAAAAGTAAAAAATTAAAAACCAGAATGGAGACACCCAAAAATATACCGAGAAGGATACCACCCGTATATTGCAATGGAGGAGCCGTCTTCTTTAAAAGAAGAAACGGCGTGGGCGGTATATGTCCTTCTTTTTCAGACTGCACCTGAAACTGATTTAAAAGGTGCTTTCTCTCGTTTTTTTCTAGAATGGCCAATATCTCTTCGTCTATCATTGTGTCTCATTCTTTATGGATTCAAGTGTCTTCCACAATCTGTATATTCTCTTCTCCCGGGTTTCTTCCAGATAATTCAGAAAGAGGCAATAAAATATCCCTCCTACAATGCCTGATAAACCGGCTACTACCATATTTAACCAGAGAATAGGAAAGACAGGCTTTGGCGGTGGAGTTGCCTCTTCTACGATGACAGCCACCTGAGGTGCCCTTTTTGCCTGTGCCTTAACCTCTTCCAGATTTACTTTCAGGGTATCAATGAGCCTTTTATATCTGTCTACTTCGGAAGTGAAGGTATCGAGCTGGTTCTTGAGTTTGGGGATTTCACGTATCCTTTCCTCTATTCCGGAAAGAACCTGCCTGGTACCCTTAATGTTTGCTTCTATTCCCTCTTTTTCTATGGAGAGGCTGATGAGCTGTCTTCTCAAATTTTCGTAAAAGGTATCGGGGGCCTTTACCTGGCTCTTTATGATAATCTCAATTTCTTTATCGATATTTTTTTTAATTTCCTCATAATTCCCTTTTAAGGTCATATATTCGGGGTGTGGTTCTTTTATTTCCACCCTGAGAGAAGCCATTTTGGCCTCAATATCTACCAGTTGCGACCTTAACTTTTCCAGCAGCGGACTTGTAATTACGAGTTCAGAGGTCTTGAATGCACGAACCTCGTCTTTCAGATTCCTTTTCGCTGCCAGGATTTTATTCTTGGTTTCATTGTATTCAACATGGGCATTCTCTAACTGAGATTCAAAAGTGACCTTCATAGAGATAAGCTGCTTTATTTCTTCATCAAGGTTAGCGGTCCGGTTTTTTTGCTGAAAGGACTTTAATATCCCCTTTGCCCTTGAAAGCCTCTTTTTATTCTTTGTTATCTCTTCTTCTATTGTCGCCTGCCTTTCTGATTGCGACGTCCGAGAGTATTCTCCCATAAGTTGCTTGAAATATTTTACATAGGCATTGGCAATATCAGCCGACAGGTTTGGGTTCTTATCCCTGGCATAAACTTCGAGCAGATACTCGTCACTTAAGACAAAGTCCATATCCCTTCTCATTAAATTTTCAACCGTTTTGTGTGGAAAGTCTTTCTGGACAAGGGCAGCGATAGTTTTACTTTTCAGGATACCAATGTACGGTCCGTGCGGCTCTTCGTTACTTACAGGCATAAGGGGAGCCCTGGCCATAATCTCTCCCGGGGGTGTGAAAAAGGTTGTAACATCCGGTTCTTTTGGGACAAAGAACACGGCCTTCGCTTCATAGACCGGTGAAATAATCTTTGAAAGCACCCCGGCAGTTATTATGGACGAGAGGGTTATAATGAGTATTATTACCTTCCTCTCATATAACACTAACCAGTACTCTAATAAGGTCTTTTCTGCCATGTGTTCTTGATTTATGAGGGAGTTCTGCAGGGTTGCTCTATAAGAAGATTATTTAAAACAAGATAATCCACCTTTGTCTTTAGGAAACAGGCTACTGCATCTTTCGGGGAACATACGATAGGTTCCTGTACGTTGAAGGAGGTATTTAATAAAACGGGTACTCCCGTGCGGTTTTCAAATTCCTTAATGAGATTCCAATACAGTGGGTTTACCTCTTTCCCTACGGTTTGAGGTCTTGCCGTTCCATCCACATGGGTTACTGCGGGGATATCCTTCTGTCTGTTAGGATTTACCTTGAAGGCAAAGAGCATAAATGGGGATGGGATAGGGTTTCCGAAATAATCGTGGCTCTTTTCTTCCAAAACAGACGGGGCAAATGGTCTGAATGGTTCCCGTTGTTTTACCTTAAGGTTTATAATATCCCTCATCTCCGATCTTCGGGGATCAGCCAGGAGACTCCGGTTTCCTAATGCCCTGGGGCCCCATTCCATACGGCCCTGAAACCAGCAAACGAGCTTACCAGCTGACAAGAAGGTGGCAATTCTACTGCATAATTCTTCTTTTGTCAACTCTTTATAAGAAAGGCCGAACTCATTAAGGGTATCAATACATTGTTGATTAGAATAGGATGGACCCAGATAGGCGTCTTTCATCTGATATCGCCTGGGTTCACGGGTATATCGGTGATATACATGAAGTGCGGCGCCAATGGATGTTCCTGCATCCCCAGCCGCTGGCTGGACGAATATCTGGCGAAAGGGTGTATTGTCAAGCAGTTTCCCATTTGCCACACAGTTTAATGCAACCCCTCCGGCCAGGCAAATCTTATCGACATTTGTTTTGCTGTGCAGATGATTTGCCATATGGAAGAGAACCTCTTCAAGGACTACCTGAGCGCTTCTGGCAATGTCCATGTGATGGTTTGTGACCTCTTCATCCGGCAAACGGTTCTTTCCTAGCGTTCGTACAATTTCTTCCAGAAATATGCCTTGTCTGGCAAGGTGATAATCGAGGAAACGATCTTTCAGTTGAAAGGTACCATCTTTGCGTAAATCGAATATTTTGTTTCTGAAGAAATCAGCAAATGCGGGTTTACCGTATGGGGCCATTCCCATTACCTTATACTCGTCTGACTGTACCTTAAAACCCAAAAACCCGGTGATACTTGCATAAAACTGGCCAAGGGAATGGGGAAGTTTTATTGAAGCCAGCCGTTTTATTTCGGTGCCTTCGCAGGCCCAGAAGACCGTTGTATCTTCCTCTCCGGCTCCGTCCACGGTAAGTGCGGCAGCCCTTTCAAACGGGGAAACATAGAATGCACTGACCGCATGACAGAGATGGTGGTCAATATAATGGAGCCTAAAATTTCCCTTGCCAAAGTGTTTTTCGATGAGCCATTTCATGGTAAAGAGTTGATACCATTCGTTTCCCATTTGACCCATACCACGGCTCGTTTTCGCCCGGAAGGCCTTTTTTGAAAAAGAAACTGATTTCAGGGCATTCAATATCCTCGTTCCCAATACCCACGGTCTCCACGATAATGCCACCGCATCTAAATCTTTCATGGTTACGCCTGCTTCATCGAGACAATACCTGATAGCACCGGCGGGAAAGCCGATGTGGTGTTTACACCTGCTAAATCTCTCTTCCTCTGAGGCAGCTACTACGTTACCGTCTACGACGATAGCTGCTGACGCGTCATGCATGTTGTTTATACCAAGAACGATCACAGATTCTCTTCTTTCGCCTCCATTCTTTTCCAAAACAGTTCACCATCATCCTTGCCCTCCTCCAGCCTCTCTTTTTTTATCTCCCTCAGGGAGGGGAACAGGGGATAGAAATATGGTGGTAATAAGCGTTCTCCGCCCCTGATGGGAGGGGTTAGGGGAGGGGTCAAGCTGTTACCTTTTCCTTCCTTCGGAACATGTAGCACGACATTTATGTCGCTGTCCTGCGAGCTGAAGTTTGCGCTCCCATGGGTCGGTGCTAAATTGTTCTTGCCGAAAATGTAAAAATATTTTTATCAAGAAACTAACAGCGGCCATCATTGCAATGATAGCCGCTGAGGGTTCATGTGTATCGGTTTATTATAAATCCTCTTCTTCTGCGGTTTCTTCTACTTTATTTTCTGTCTTCTTTTTTACTTCATCAGCAGTGACAAATCCGTCCTTATTGGAGTCTATCTTCAGGAAAAGTTTGGCGGCCCTTTCATCTGCTTTTTTCTGAACAAAGGTAACTGCTTCATCCTTCGAAATCTTTCCATCTTTGTCGGCGTCAACGTCAGCAAAACGGACCTTTAACTTGTTTTTCCCTTTGAGTTCTTCCTTTGACAAACACTTATCTCCGTCGGTATCCAATCTTCTGGCTTTTTCAGCGATCTTCTCTTTTGCTCTTTTTGTTATAAAGGCGACCAACTCGTCCCTGGAGATTTTTCTATCTTGGTCTGTATCGATAGGGGTGAGTTTTGGTGGCAGTGCTGGGGCTTCAGCCTGTGGTGGTGCGGGGGCTTCAGTCTGAGGTGGTGCCGGGGCCTCAGCTTGTGCAGAAGTCTCTGGAGCACTTGCAGTTTCTGCAGGTGGAGTTGCCGTCTGCTCCTCTGCATAAGACGGGGTTGCAAAAAAGGGTAAAAGTAATGTCGCAGTTAATAATCCTTTTATTTTCATAATTTTCCTCCTTTTTTAGTTTTAGATTTTAAAATATACTGAGAAAAATAATAAATACTGCCCTACATTTTTTAATCGATATCCCCCCCTTTCAATTCCCCTTCTTTTTTGTTTCTTACTTTGCCGTTTGCTATAAATCCATCTTTATTAGCATTGGTGCTGGTTTAGACGGGAATGCCTGAAATTCATCCTTTCAAAGGTATGTATAAATTATGCCTTCGGCAACTTTCTCAATGTAGAGCGAAGAGCCTCTTCGCTCTACAATCGCAGCTTTGAAATTCCTGAACATCGAATTAGTTGTCTCCCAACTCAAGATTATTGAGCATAATAGTAACGTCATTTGTATACCAATTGGATACAGCCAGGTCAGGCATTTCATCTTTGTTAAAATCTCCAATTGCTACGGCAGTTGGCCTAGCTCCAGTTACATAATCAGCATAAAAACTAAATGTACCATCACCTCCTCCCATATAAATTGATACTGTATTACTTAGCTCGTTAGTAACGGCTAAGTCCTGATGTCCATCATCGTCGAAATCATTAATGGCAACAACCGATGGTAATTTCCCTGCTGGAAAGCGGCTAATTGTACCAAAAGTTCCATCACCTATGCCAGGAAGAATATAAATGTCGTTTGTTCCAAAATTGGCGCCAACAAGGTCGATATGTGCATCTTCGTTGAGATCGGCCGTAGCAACAGAATACGGCCAGAGACCTACCTCGTATCTTTTGGCAGAGGCAAAGGTACCATCGCCTCGTCCAAGAAAGACGGAAACATCTGTACCGCCGAGGTTGCCTATCGCTATATCATTGTTGCCGTCTTTATTAAAATCTTCAACCACTACGGAATGCGGATTCTTACCTGAAATTAAATTTCTTTCATGATAAAAAGTTCCGTCACCTTTTCCAAGCAAGATAGACACATAAGAACTTCCATATACGGCCGCTGCCAGGTCTTGATTTCCATCATCGTTAAAATCTCCAATTCCCACGGCTGAAGGTGAAGGGCCGACAAAAAACTTTTTAGGTTTTTCAAATGTTCCATCACCTCTTCCCATAAGAACAGAAATAGTTTTTCCGCCAATATCTGCGGTTACCAGATCCTGTATGGTATCGTTATTAAAATCACCAACAGATACGGCATGTGGACTCACACCGATCTCAAAATTTGTAGATGGCTTAAATGACCCATCCCCGGTACCAAGAACGATGGAGATGCTGGTACTATCAAGATTGGCGGTAACCAGGTCAGGTACCCCATCAGTGTTAAATTCACCTACTGATACCCAGTGTGGCCCAGGTCCAACAGTATAGTGGTTAAAAGGACCAAAAGTGCCGTCACCATTTCCTATCAGCGTAGAAAAATTTTGGCTATCATAGTTAATGGCAATAAGGTCAGCTGCGGTGTTCTCGTCAAGGTCATGTACCAATAAGAAAATTGTTCCTACGCCAGAGGTGATTTCTTGGTGTTTAACGAACCTTCCGGTTCCATTTCCTAAGAATATTGAGACACTGTTTCCACCTCTCTGTTCTCCGTTAATGCCAAAGTTTCCTACAGCGAGATCCTGAAACCCATCCTGATTAAAGTCATTGGCTACGATTGCCTTGGGATGAGATTTTCTTCTTGGTTTTTTTTCGCTCCAAAAGGAAAGGGTTTTCGTAAAGGCTCCATTGCCGGTTCCCGTGAGAATAGTAATACTATCGCTCTCAAAATTTGATACTGCCAGGTCCAGATAATAATCATTGTTAAAGTCAGCAACCGCAGCCATTGTTGGAAGTCTGCCAACGGGATATGTTGCTGACATTACAAAACTACCAAATCCATTTCCATGGAGTACAGAAATGGTATCATCTCCGGAATTAACACTGATCAGGTCCATGATACCGTCATTGTTAAAATCCCCCATTGATAACCACCCGGGGTTAAGGCCTGTTGCGATATCGGTTTCCCTTTTGAAGGTTCCGTCTTCACTGCCAAGAAACACAGAAATAGTGTTACTGTTGAAATTGGACACGGCCATATCATAATATGAGTCATTATTAAAGAAGCCCGTTACGATGCTAGACGGACTTACTCCTGCAGAAAAGGTTACTCCTCTATCGAAGACCCCATCACCTTTACCCAGGGCTACGTCAAGCATAAATGCAAATAGTATCAGGTAAAAAAGAAAGAAAATAAACTGGCTTTTTCAGAACCGT
>JBKBTA010000083.1:0-12085 GCA_046291035.1 Candidatus Brocadia sp. | reverse complement strand
GTGAGAACCAGGATATCCGGTGCATCTTCCAGATACGGGCCGTGGTATACCTCTTCCCTCCGGTATGCCTTATCGATAATCTTTTCTCCTGTTTCAGGGTCTCGTACCTCAAGCAACCTTTCTATTATTGTGCTTCTGACAGTCTCGTATTCCTTTTGAGAAACCGCTCCTGCCGGCTCCCTGCCTTCCAGGTTTATCCGTAGAATTTCATCCGGCCATGTCAGGTTTGCAAAGGCCTTTGTCTTGCTCCAGTCTATGAGCACAGAAGGATGTTTTGTATAAGGTTTTAGATAGGGGATTCTCATTCGTTTGAGCAGAGACGGAATAAAAAAATTCAGATAAGACACCCCCATCCTTTGAAGGAGATGAGAGAGGGGCGCTCTGTTGATATTGATACCACGTAATGATGTTCCCCTTTTTAAAGAAAGAAACCCTTCCTGTCTCAGCCATCTGTTGATATAGAACTTTTTTTTCAATGGTCCTGCGCCGTGGTCTGACATTACCATCGTTACTGCATCCTCACCCATATCCTTTATTAAATCAGCCACAATGGAATCCATCTTTTCATAAAACTGAAAGAGCACGTCCTTAAATTTTTTGGATACGTCAGGATTTGCTTTGCAATACTCTTCGTCGAGGAATTTGAAGGCGACATGCTGGAGAAAATCAGTGCCCCTGAATACCACGACAAAGAAGTCGAACGGCCCTTTTTTCCTGAGGAGGTAAAGGGCCGCATCCCTTCTCGACTCGGTATACAGATAGAGGTGTCTGAGTGTTTCGATGGGAGACATCCTGGTGTGACTCGATATGATGGTTGTATCCATCATATAACTGCCGACTTCCCTTATAACCTCTGTGTGGAGGCCGGGGGGATAGGTAAAAATAGATTCTTCCGAGGGAACTGGCCAGCCTGAAATCATGTATCCGTTGATCTCCTGGGGAGGAAAGGTCATCGGTATATCGATTAATCCTATCCGTTCCGTGTCAAGGTAATCCCAAATCTTTTTTGCCTTTATGGAGAGCCCGGTAGCCATTTGGGTACCATAGGTTTCAGTGGATTGAGTATAAAAAGCAAAGACCCCATGTTTACCAGGATTTTTCCCCGTCATGAACGATGACCAGGCGGGCGGAGTAATTGGTAAGACCGTGGATTTTAGATTTCCATGAGTGCCATGAGCCAGAAGGTTTGCAAAGGTTGGCAATCTCCCTGCCTCTACCATGGGCTTGATGATGTCAAAAGTAGCCCCATCGAGACCTATAATTAATACCCTTGCTCTCTTTGTACCCATTGATTATCCTTACGAAATAAAGAATTTGGTAATAGTTTTGTTTTTTGAAATAGCGCTATTTTGGTCTATTGTACGAAATTCTGCTTAATAATCTTCCTTACCCCATGTACCCAAGTTCTTTGAGTTGTCTTTTAATAGCTTCGCTGTCTTCATCAATCAAAGTTTGGTCTCCCATAGTAGGGATTTTCTGCTGTGCGTCTGAATATTTTGATGTTGTTATAGGATGAGATTCAATGTATTCCTGATTCATTGCCTCGGCTAACACTCTGCCGTCCAGCCCTTCGGGTACAGTTCCACCCAAAAGATATAACACGGTGGGTGCAATATCCATGATATGGGGTTCCCTCAATACAGCCCCAGGGACAATATGGGGGCCTTTCATGATACAGATCCCTTTTGGAAAACTTGTATGATGCCCCGTCAATCTATCCTCAGGCGTTAGCTGCCGGAATAGATGAGGATAGAAAAGATCCTTTCTTATGGAGAATTTAGGGTCTTTAAAGAAGACCAGGATGTCCGGGGCAGCTTCGACATAAGGGCCGCTGTATATCTCCCTTTTTTCCGCTACCCTTTCGATAACCTTTTGGCCGTTATCAGGGTCTTCTAATTTGCAGAGTTCTTCCTTTATATAACTTACCAGACCATTGCATTCTTCTCCAGGTGCTACAATGCCTTCAGGTTCCCTACCCTTCAGGTTTATATTTATTGCATAAGACGTTGCGTATGCCTTTGTTTGTTGCCAATCGATGAGTTCTGGAATCGGCTTTAAATTCCTCTTAACAAACGGTATTCTCGCATTGTTTAATCTTTCTGGTAATAGTCTTGATAGAAATCCAATGCCCATCTTCTGGAGGATTCTGCAAAAAGTGACCCTTGTTCTTTCAAATGTGTGCCTTCCTCCTCTTTTCAGTTTGAGGAGTCCCCTTTCCATTAACCATCTGTTCGGATGAAATATCTTGTGTAGCGGACCAAAGCCATGATCAGAAACCATGATAATGGTGGTATCATCATTTACCTTATTCAAAATCTTTTCAAGGGCTTGGTCTACCCATTTGTAACCCTCAAAAATGATATTTTTATATTTAGCAGCAAGTTCAGCATTGTATGATGGATGATTCTTATCCATAAAACACCACAGATGATGTTGAAGTGCATCGATGGGTAACATAACCATGCTGAAATCATATTCATCTTTACCGAACAGATAAAGTATTGCTTCCGTGAGTTTCTCGATAACCTGACGGGATGACGAGACGACGGTATCGAAAAATATTTCCCGTTCTGAACCAACCCGTGAAAGGTGCATCTCCATGTAGTCCATTCTCTTTTTTAAAACGGAGGCCATTTTAAGTTCGTTAAACAGCTCGTTGGAAAGTTCAGGCGGATAGGTTTTTACTTTAGTGTGGTCTATGAGCCTGACCGGAGAGACCATAACTCCGTTGACCTGAACAGGTGGATTTGTCATTGGTATTGCGACCACCATAACCTTCTTATTCTTTTCACTTAACAGTGACCAGAGAGGTTTTGCCTTTACATCTGTTGAAAACACGAACCTGCCCTCATCGTACGTCAGATGAGAATTTTCCCGAAAATCGTAGACCCCGAGATTACCCGGATTCATCCCGGTGACGCAGGAGACCCATGCTGGTACTGTATGCGGAGGATAGGTAGACATGAGTTCTGCCCATGTTCCTTTATCCATAATACTTTTGAAGGTAGGAAGCTCTCCTCTCTCTATCATCGGGAGGATAATATGAAATGTGGCGCCATCGATGCCGATTACAAGAACCTTGTTATCCTTTTTCATCTGCTTTCAGTCATTTCTCCTACCAGCATTTTTCTCTTAACTTGTTGGTAAAGAAGGTAATCCGCTGACGGAAACCCCTAAACGAGAGGATATAGATAAAATATAATATCAAAGTGAGAATTAAAAGTCCAACATTGCTTAGAGAACTTCGATGAACTAAAAAAAGTACAATAAATATGATGCCCATTGGTAACAGGATCTTTAGTAAGGAATCCTGTGTATCCAGCCTCTTTATTCCCCAGATGGTCTGTAAGAGGTAATTCCTCAAAAAAGTTTCAAATACCTTGGTCACGAGAAGGGCTATTGCAGCGCCAACAAAGCTGTAGTACATGATCAATGGCACAGCCAGGGCGATGTTCATGCAGAACTCGAGTGCTGCCCAGGGGACAAACTTCTTTATCTCCCGTGAGGCAGAAAGAGTCACGGTTACCGGGGAATTAAAAACCTGCAAGGCATAGGCCCAGCCCAGGATTGTTAAGACGGGGGTTGACGGAAGATATTCTTTGCCAAAGATGAGATTAATAATCTCTTCGGGGAAGAATGTGGTGGCAAGGACCAGTGGAAATATGACTAACGCAAGGAGCGATTTTGTTGAATTTGCAACGATACCTTTTATGATTTCGAGATTCTCCGCATTGGAAGAGACTGTGGGAAGGGCAGCCTGTCTGAAACTATCAGGAAACATCAAGGCATTCCGGCATACTGAAGAAGGGGGATTGTAATATCCCATTGCCGTCTCTCCGGGAAAGGGGCCGGGGAGCCTGGAAAGAAGGAGTATGTTTATGTTGTTAGTAACTTGCTGAAAGAAAAAAAGAACGGCAAAGGGCAAGGATTGTAACAAGAGATCCTTGAAGACAGGTAGGTTGAATACAAATTTATATTTAAGGAATTTTCGTCTTATCCAGATACCTGAAATTGCTGCACCCAGGAGATTCCCTAAAAAAGAAACCCAGATAATCCCTTTCAATCCATAACCAGAATAGAGGACAATGATATGGGATGTAGTACTGAAAAAGGAAACCAGAATAGCGATAAGAGAAGGGGTCTTAAAACTCTCAAAGGCTACATATAAGATCCGAAAAGAGCTCGAAAAGGCGGAGAATACACAAGAGATTCCGGTGATATAGATAAGGTATTTAACCTCTTTACTATACCCCAGGATGTTTATTGTTATCACAAGAAAGGGATAGAGTAAAAGAACAATACCCACCCTGAGGGAAAGGATGTGACTGAATAATGTACCTACTTTCGTTTTGTCTCTGGAGATTTCCCTTATGGCCATAGGGACTATACCGAAATTACCAAAGGCAGAAAAGAGTAATGCCACGGTGCCTATGAATGCGTACAAACCAAAATCCGCTGGTCCAAGAACTCTCGCAGCATAGGCGATGAAAAAGAAGGAAAAGAGTTTGTTGGCCATTCCAGAAATGAAGACGAAGCTCGTATTTTTTATTAGTTTATTAACGATCATGAATTGACCACCTTAGTTATACCCTCTTAAATTAGGCCTTCGACTACTTTTTTAATGTAGAGCGAAGAGGCTCTTCGCTCTACAACCACAGCTTTGAAATTCTTAAGCATCAAGTTGGGCACGGACAAAACAAGTTTGTTCATGCCCCCCTTTAATATTGAAATTTCTTGAACATTAAATTAAGCCCTGTAATAAAGCCAGTCCAACTATTTTTGATTCCTATGGTATTGCACGATAAAATTTTTTGTAAGTTATCTCAATACAGTTACATGTCGAATAAAGTATTTAACTCGCAACCCGTAACTTGCAATATGTTTTCAGCTCTTTTGCAGCAATTATGTTGCGTTATGGAGTGTTGAGATGGGTATGCAAAAATTCTACCACATCTGACACCTGTAGATCGTCAACGTTGTGGTCATCGGACATAAAGAGTTTTTGGAAGGGTAGACCCTGCCGCTGAAAGTGCTTTTCTATGGCAATGATGAGCTGTACTATCTGAATAGATCCTAGTGCAAGGTCAGCTACAAGACGTGTTTCTGCTCCAATCGTGCCAGAAAACCCGCTCTCCCAATCGGAAGGCATATCACGTATGATCTTGATAAGGTCTCTCAGAATTGTGTTTTTCTCAAAAAGTTTTTTACTTTGCGAATTTACCATATTCATGTAACTCCTGATATCATACCAATGAGATTGCGAAAATGTGTTCACCTTCACATCCTGTATATGCAGTGAAAATTTTATTTGCGTGGTCGGGCAAATGCCGGACTAACTCTCCGGCAAGTGTGAGTGATACTTTGCCGGTTTCCACTTCTAGCTTATGAATGATCAGATTCAGAGGCCATCCCAGCATCCCCCGCCCGAGGGCCTTGGCTATAGCCTCCTTGGCACACCAGCATCGTATAAGCCATTCTCCTCTTTCCGAAAGTGGAACTGCGGAAAGGAGTGCCCGCTCTTGTGCAGACAGGGTTACTCTTTCCAGTTCCTCGTGACCCTGGCCCACTCGCTCCATATCGATGCCTACGCCCAGATGGTCACCACACCTACCAACCACGGCTGCTGCGCTTCCCCCTGAATGGGTAATGGAAAGGGTTAAACGGCAGCCTAACTTCTCAATGAGTTCCCCGCCAACCATGGGCCGCCCGTGCTCGTCCGTAGTAATTTCTATATCTGCTGGATTTACTTTCAACTGGTACTGATCTTTCAGGAAGAGACGCACTGCATCCTTGGCTGCCAGTCTACCCAGCAACCATTCCTTACGGCGTTTTTCGGGTCCGGAAAGACGAAGCCATGCCTCCAGTTCCCTATGGCTTAGGATATTATGAATCAATGTTTGAAGCCGGTTCCCATCCCCTGTTTCAGAGAGACGGCAGCACTGGAACCCCAATGAGGGAGGTAAATGAGAGACAAGCTGAGGCCATGGCGTGCTGGGCATGGTATTATAAGGAATTTTGTCGGGTCTGGCCAGGAATGCCTCCATGATTTCCTGCTGTGTGGTCAGGAAACGCTCCATCATCTGCAGGTAATCCAGCATGGCCTTGAATCGGGGACTATTCTGAGGTTGAATCTCATTCTGCTGTGTTTGAACAGAAGGTTTGTTGCCTGTCACCGGCGGAGGCAGAGATGCTTGTTCCGGTGTATCTTTCTTAGTTGGGGACTGTATTTCGCGAAGTGGTAATTTTTTTGGAGCTCGATGCGTATAGAGATAATCAAGCCGCATGCGGACACCGTGGGCGGCCAGCAGACCAACCAGATAATTGATCTGCGTTATACCTGAACGGTGTGAGACATTCGATGGTACAGCGAGATAACGGCGATTTTGCAGGATGTCATCAACGAAGCTGGTAAGGTTTCCCTTTGGACCCACCTCAACGAATATTCGTATACCGTCAGCATACATTGCATCTATTGTCTCACGAAAACGAACAGGCCGGCACCATTGTTCAACTGCAAGGCGGCGAATTTCCTCCGGATCATCCTGGTGTGATTGTGCGGTCGCGCAGGAGTAAATGGGGATACGGGGAGAGACGATTTTGAGCGTCTGGAAGAATGGAAAAAACCGGTCACAGACTGGCTTGAATGAAGGGGTATGGTAGGCACGATTGAACGGTAATAGGTTACATATGGCCCCTTGAGATTGTAGACGAGTCGTTACGCTGGCTGTCGTTGCTTCAGAACCGCAGAGGACTACCTGATGGGGGCAATTATCCATGGCTACCCTGAGCGTTCCACCACTTTCGGCTACTGCTAAATTCACTATAGAGGGATTTGCTGCACCCACTGCCAGAAGTTTTGCCTCGGGTACTTGTTCTCCCAGGGATTCATGTAAACGAATTAATTCGAGGGCAAGCTGGATAACCTGTTCCTCGCTTTGAATGTCCACGGCACCAGAAGCTATGAGGGCTGCAAACTCACCGCTGCTATGACCAACCATTGCATCAGGCCGGATTTCTAAGCGATCAAGCAAAGTAAAGAGGGCCTGGTTAGCAATAAAGACCGCTGCCACGGCAAAGTCCATTTGCCAGAGAATTTGTTCAGAGGTATTAATCCCTGAGGGTTGAGCAAGGGGCGGAGGAAATATTATCTGACTGGGCCGAATATCCCTCTGGTTGTTAAGAAATGCCCGGTCGATTCGATCGAAGCAAGCCCTGACATCCTGAAAATGATGGTATAGGTCGGCCAGCATATTGACATACTGCGATCCCTCCCCTGGAAAAAGAAAGGCGAGGGTTCCTTCCCGGCTTAAAGGTTCTTCAAAAAAGAATATGCCGCTTTTGTCCTTTATTCTGCTGCAGCCAGGATTTGATAGTTGCTTCAGGCTGTGGTTCAGTTTTTTTTCTAAATCCCCCGGAGCATTTGCAACGATTGCAAGGCGGTATCCGGATTCCTGCAAAGGGCAGTTCAGGGTGAAAGCCAGATCCTTGAGTTCAAGAGCAGGATTACTTGAAATAAACCGGCAGAGCCGTTTGACCGCTTCCGTCAGGTCCTGACGAGATTCTCCCTGAATGATGAAGACCTCTGAGTCCCAGTTGTGAAGTGGATTCATTCGTTGTTTCCTCTGACTGGTTCAGCAATACCGGCAAGCCGATTCAGCGCCTTGCTGCAGGAGGCCTCTACTCCCTCCATAAAAGCAAGCATCCTGCCCGCTGTATCGAGGAAACAGATGTCTGCAAAGAGGATATGACCCCCGGCACTGGGATATGCCCGCAGGTAGCAGCGAACTGATGAACCAGAAGGAGAACCGAAGCGACGGTAGGATTTAAAACCCGTGGGAAGAGGCGTCATATCATAATGGACACGTTCCCACAAAAGGGCTAACTGTAAACCACAGTCGAGGAGTACGGGATCAATTAGCCACTGACTGTTCGTATGCTGATTGATGCATTGGCCTGGTGATGATGGAAGAAGGATGGCGCATATTCCCTGCTGATTGATCCCTTCGATTACGGAGATATTTTGAAAACACGGACCGTGAAATAACCAGTGTCGGTAAATATCTTTCACTGTCTTGGGAAACGGGTGAAGGTTGCGGAGTTCACCCGGATCGTACAGCGCTGGAGATGGAAGTTGCCTTCCTATCTGGACTACAGCACGGTAACTTGGATGTCCGGACTGATTCAATTCGCAAATCTCCACATCTATTTCCCTGGTTAAATTTCCGCAAGAGGCATCGGCCCGTGGACGAGTAACAATACGAATTTCTTTGGCGCCGTCTTCCACGACGATACCCCGCAGGACGTGTAAGGACTTCATGCCGGTGACCTGCCACTCAGACCATGTTTTTTGAACAACCTCCGACATCAATTCCATGGCTATGGTCATGGGCAATACCGGTTTTCCGTCAAGTTGATGATCTTGCATATAGAGGTCAAGTGCCGGATCTATTGTGCGGATAAACTCAACGGCATCGGTATTGCTCAACCTTAGAGGAAGACCATTCAGGAGTGGAAATACGTCCGGAGAAGCGGATACTGGTGCAGACTCTGCATCTACCCATGGGCCATTTCCCATAACAACCTCAACTTCACCTTTTCGGCCAAATCTTAGTTCTTTATCCAACATGCACCGCCCGGTATCGGGTGAAATCAACCGCACCCCGCGCTCTTCAAACTGTTTCCGTACCTCGGTTGATACCATTCCGGCCTTTTCCCAGGGACCCCAATTGATCGCTACAACCCGCCCAGGCCATTGATTATCTAAGTAAACTGCCAGTTTATTCAATACTTCATTTGCGGCCGCGTAATCGCTCTGACCACGATTACCAAAGCATCCGGCTACTGAGGAGAAGAAAACCAAGAACTTGAGTGAATCAGGTCGTAGTTTACGGCTAAGGATGAAGGCGCTATCGGCTTTTGTATGAAAAACCCGATCGAAAGATTCGGGGGTCTTATCTTCGAGCAATTTATCTTCAATAACGCCGGCGCCGTGAATGACGCCATCCAGTCTGCCATAAGAGCGGTAAATCTCATCGATAAGGTTACCAAAGGCTTCCTCATTGCGGACATCTGCCTGGTAGTAACGCACGGTTGCTCCTGCCTGCTGCATTTCTGACAGGTTATTCCGCATCTCTCTTTCTTGCAATAGATGAGAGCAGGCAGCTTCAACCTGTGCAGGAGTAACTGACTGCCCTGTCCGATGCATTTGATTGATTAATGCCGCCCTGATTTCTTGCGGTGAGATGAGTTTGGCAATCTCTGGAGGTTCCTGGGATACAGGTAGTGGTGCACGACCAACCAGCACAAGATGAGGCCGATAGCGCTTTGCCAGTTCACAAGCCACCTCAGCCGTGATGCCTCTGGCACCACCGGTAATAAGTATGACCCAGTTTGAATCAATGGTCAGATTTGCCGCAATGTTCTGATCCAGAAGAACCTTCCTGGGCTTAAGAATAAATCGACGCGAATCCCCGTAGACAACCTCGGCCTGTTTATCTTTGTCAGCCATCTCATAAAGCAGATTGTTTACGATTGTTGGAATCTGCCCTTCTTTGTCTAAATGAATTACCTTGCAGCAGACGTGAGGCCACTCTAAGATTAATGTCTTGATCAATCCGGCAATCCCACCCTGACTTGGTGAAAAGGACGTAAACTCCTTCTGATGTCTGGTAAACGCAACGCCCAATTCCGTTGCAGCTACCAGCCAACCGCCTCCCATTTCAGCAGCCCGTTTCAGGTCTTGACTGGCAGCCTTTGTAAGGTAGAAGAGGCTCTTGACTTCCAGACAAATTCGGTCCTTCCAATTTTTCATATCCATCTCTTCAAAGGACATCCCTTTCTTCAAGGGGAGGAGGTGGATGATGCCGGTAATTGGACCGTGCTTCTTACGAACAAGAGACACGAGATCGGCTACTCCCGTTGGATTCGTCAAGTCTGCCGTGTAAAGGTCTGTTTCCACTTCAGTGGTTTTATCACCCATTCGAACAAGAACAACACGCCCTCCGAGATTTCTGAGTTTATCTGACAGGGTCCGGGCAATCTCCCGCTCGTCGTCGGTAATGATGAAAACTGAATCTGGAGTTAATTTCAATGGATGATTACTTAACGGGGCATTAACTGTCGTCAGGAGACAACGAGAGACTTCAGCCGTATCAGTACTTACTTCGGAAAATGTCTGAGTATGTGCAACTTCCTGGCGTTGAAGATTTGTCTTATCATTTTTTATATCAGGCTGAGATTGGAAAATGTTGCTGATATAGTCAATAATACCGCGTAAGGTCTTGATTTTCGTTAATTCCTCCATTGCCATCTGAGTCTCCCCATAATTGGAGAGGTAAGCACGCTGGAGGGCGCCAAGTATTTCGACTCGTTTAATGGAATCGATACCCAGATCGGCTTCAATATTTAGGTCCATGCCGAGCATCTCCGGTGGATAGCCTGTTCGCTCGCTCACAATCTGGAGGAGTTGCGATGTCAGTTGTTCCCTGTTAAAAGAAGGCTTTTGTTCCTGAATGGACGTGGATTCAAGGTATCTGAGAGGTGCAGGGGTGGTTGGAGTGTTGGCGACATCAGGAGAATGCAATTCAGCTTGTGTGGGAGCAGGCTCTTTAGACAACAGCGGGGAAGGTTCCACCGATCGGGAAGTTGAAGATGCCCGTGCCTGAGGAGACATGCCGTCTGTGAGTTTAAATAAGGCCGAGACTTCGGATTCTGGAATTTGCCCGCCGTTTGAATTTCGGAGATAAGCAAGCATGACCTGCTGTTGTACCTCCAGGAACCGGTTCATCAATTTCTGAAACTGAAATATGATCTGTCTATCTTCTTCGTTTGAAGATGGCAGTTTGTCTGGAGAAGGCATCTGATTCTGGGCAAGAACCGGAGGTTCTAAACTTTTGACAGATGAATCGGGATGCTGCGGTACAGGTTTGGGTGTCGAGTGTAAATCATTCCCACCGGTTAAGGCAGAAGCTGCTGCTGCCATCGGTGATTTAAGTTCATGTATAGGAATTTCAATATTACAGGGTGGCATGGACGGTACGGGCGTATTGCTATACGCCCCTACGGTTTGTCCGTGCTTAACTTGAGTAGTCTGATGAAGGGGACGAACCCGGCTGCCATCAACCAGCAGGGTCGTTGAGGGTAGCGGCTTCTCCCTTGTCTCTTCGATGAGCGCATCGAGCTTTAGCTGACGCACCTGCCTTCCCTGATAGAGACGATCAAGCTGGAGATGCACTCCGTGGACTGCCAGTTGTCCTAATGCGTGTAAAAGTTGAATAATGCCTGGCCGGCCGGGGATATTTAATGCCACGGCGAGGTAGGATTGCCCGTCAAGGATCTGATGAACAAGCCCTGTGAGAACATTACGCGGCCCGACTTCTATAAAGATGCGGGAGCCGGCACGGTACATTGCCTCGATTTCACCTGCAAACTCTACTGGCTGGACCAGGTGTTTACTCAAGAGGGTGATAATATCCTCTGGATACCGTGGATAAGGCGCCGCAGTGGTGTTTGAAAAGACATCCAGCTTCGGGGGGGCGACCTCTATAGTTGTGAGGAACTCTGCCAGCCGTTCCCGTGCCGGAGCCATCAAAGGTGAATGAAATGCGCAGGAGACCGGTATGCAGCGGATCCGCATGCCTTTTGCTTCAAGGCGTTTTACGGCCTCCTCCATGCCGTCTCTTGTGCCGGAAATGATAGTTTGCCTCGGTGCGTTAAGATTAGCAATCCATACACCCTCGACTGATGATATGATCTCTTTGACGGTCTCCCATCCAGCCTCCACGGCAACCATAGTTCCTGGGTCTTGTCCTGCCATTTCTATAATGAAGCGTCCCCTTGCCTCGGAGACGGCGTACAATGTCTCTTCACGAAAAACGCCGGCGGCACACAACGCAACATACTCTCCGTAGCTGTGTCCGGCGACCATGTTCGGCTTGATCCCGAAGGTTTGTAGCAGGTGGAATAGTCCCATATCCGCTGCACCAAGGGACGGCTGGGCGATATGGGTCTTTGTTAGCTCCTGCTGACTGGTTTGCTCTTCCTTCTGATTGAAGCAGGGAGGTGGAAAGATAAAGGCGCTGATTGG
>JBKBTA010000082.1:0-12360 GCA_046291035.1 Candidatus Brocadia sp. | reverse complement strand
AGCAAAATTAAATCCTGTGATACGGGGGCATGTCAACTACTTTCGGCTGGGCGATGTGAAGAACACCTATCGCAAGTCAGTACCACCAGCGTCGCTGGTGGTACTCTGACTTCACTGATAGAGTTTTTACCCTCTGCCATCCCCTTACAAGCTGATTTCCTTTGATATCTCAGCCATATCGATTACGGGCAGCTTTATGGATTTCTCTCCCAAAAGGGCATCTACAACATCCTGTGGGGCGCTTCGGTAATGAAGCACGGCCTTTATCTTTAACGGGGATTTGGCGTCATTGGGCAGTAAGCAAATAAAATGTTCTTCCTTTTCCCCCTTTGGAGGGATGCGATTATCGGATATGATGTGTGTTGCAGACCATACGTGAAGCGTCGGTTCCCCTTTTTCATCTCCAAACACGGTATGATAAATGGTAGCATTTGGATCAATGTTCCCTTTTTCGTCCACTTTCCCACTTTGGAAGATAATCTTATCTTCTGCATCGGTTACTAAAACATTTAACCATACCTGTCGCATCTCGGTAAGTCCGGTAGGTATATAATGACCAGCACCGGTATTTTTTATATTTATCTGGAATTTTAGTAAATCACCCCTTTTTGAGGCAGGATCCACAGATACTTCTAAAGTCGCAGCGTTCTTCAATCTCTCAACCGCCATTTGCGGCTGCAGTTCTGAGCTGGGCGGCAGGGAGATGGGGGTAACACTCCCACCGACAAAATAGTGAGTCCATATATGGGGACGTTTTTTCCCTCCCATAATTTCAGGCGAAGCGAAACCAGGATTATCGGGTCTATCCGTACTACCGGTACAGGGAAAACCGGGTCGTTGTCTCATGTGACAGTCCTGACAATGTACCGTTGTTTTAGGATCACCTGTGTTATAGGGACCTTGCCGCCACTCTGTGTAAGTCTGCTCGATGGGAAGATTGTTTCCTGCATGCGACACATCATGACAACCTCCACAAAACTCTGAGCGTGTGTGTAACTCAGAGTACTGATTTTTGTGAATAGTATCAGGAGAATCATTAAAAGGACCGTATTTAGTACCACCTTCCATGGCTGCAGCATTGCCGGGACTTAATATGTATGGTGCATTTCCAATGCCTGTCGTTGCCCTAACGGAATGACAGAAATCGCAGATAACACCGCCCTTTTCATCATCGGGAGACAGGCCCGTTTCCGCTCCGCTGTGGCCGATAGGAAAGTGACAGCGCACGCAAGATTCTATGTTCCGCCTTTCCGATTCCCCTTCTGCCGTTTTTTTACCCAGGTTATAAAGGGCTTGAAAGAGCGGATTTCTCCAGGCATTCGCATGTGTAGAGCCACTCCACATCTTAAAGATCTCGGGATGACATGCGCCGCAGGAGATCGGGCTGAAGAATTGACTTATCCTGACGTCTCCCGGTACGGTAATAGGCAAATCGAGAATATTTTCCGGCCTCTGCCCCGGTGGAAGTTTCCATGTAGGTGACCATTCCCTGGGATCGCTTGCGTAGGACGCATTCAAAGATACAAGAAGCAAACTAAATATGAAATACATTGTAAACCTGTAATATAAACGCATAGAGATTAATATCCTTTCTTCAATAAAAAAATTAACAAACCACGCCACGGGCTAAACCCATTAATTCCTTGCCTGCTGGAATACTCCGGCTTTAACAAGATAATGAAAAACCTCTTTCAAACTGCCAACAAAAGCAACAATTGTCAGGATAACCATTCTTCCTGAATTTTATACCTGATTAAAAAAATGCAAAAATAATTATACAAAAATTTCGTTTTTTTTTAAATAAAAAAGAGGATAGACTTTTTAGGTCTATCCTCTTTTCAAATCACTTACGTTATAATATTTATTCTGCTGAATTTGTTTTTTTATTTTTCTTGTTTTTGCTCTTTTTCACCCTTCACCATCTTTGATGACTTTATGGTAGTATCTCCCTCGACTGCAACAAAATTTTTGATCTTCTCAAATTTTTTATCGCCCACGCCACTTACCTTTTTGATGTCATCAACCACCTTAAAATTTCCATTATTTGTCCTGTAGGTTACAATTTCCGCGGCCAGCTTTGGACCAATTCCCGGCAACTCTGCAAGCTGCTCTTCGGTAGCTGTATTAATATTTACCTTTCCCTCTACCTCTACAGCAGAAAAGCAAATCCTTGCCTGACAAACAAAACCCAGTACAAACATCAGCACAATAGCGACAAAAGTTCTGCGAATTATATGCATAGTAATCTCCTTGTAAAAAGATCATCAAAAATAAAAGTCACAAAGGCCTTTTGACCACACATGCACACGTGTACGGGATTGCAATTGAGCAAAATATAAACCAACAACAGGGAAAAATCCTCAAAAGACAAACAATTTGCCTTAACTATTGGAATCTTCACCGGTAATGGAAGATTCTAATTTCGACAATATGTCTTAGGGAAAAGGATTAGCCGGGCAAGAATAACACAAAAAAGAGCATACGAATGAACAAAATTGGTGATTCCTGTAAATAAAAAAAGGCACGCTATAGCGTGCCCTTTCTGGTTTTTTACGTTCTTCGACTATTGTATCGATTTATTTCTTTTTATCACGCAAGGATTCTATTACCTCATCGACAAGACCATATGCTTTTGCCTCTTGCGAAGACATATAAAAATCACGGTCGACATCTGCTTCGATACGTTCCAGCGGTTGCCCAGTATGTTTTACGAGAATTTCATTCAGACATTTCCGCATCCTCAGTATTTCTTCTGCCTGAATACTAATATCCGTCGCAGTACCTCTCAAACCACCCCATGGCTGATGTAACATAATACGTGTATGGGGAAGGCCGTATCTCTTTCCCTTTGTTCCACCGGCAAGGAGGATTGCGGCCATGCTATAAGCCTGACCAATACAAAAGGTTGCAACATCACATTGCACAAATTGCATGGTATCATAAATAGCTAAACCTGCCGTGATTGAACCTCCTGGTGAATTGATGTAAATATTAATATCCTGATTCTTGTTCTCATTTTGGAGAAAGAGTATTTGTGCTATAACCAGGTTTGACAATGTGTCCTCAATGGCTGAGCCAATAAAGATGATGCGGTCTTTAAGCAACCTTGAAAATATGTCATAATGCCTCTCGCCATACCCTGTCTTCTCAACAACATATGGCACAAAAAGCGCTCCATACGAATTCTCGGATTTTAGGACTGGAAACTCACCGTTCTCTAAACGCGACAAATACTCTTTATACACAAAAACTTCCTTTCTTTATTTTGCTTCTTTTCTTAATTTTGTTGGGTTCGACATTATTCTTCTATCTTGGCTTCCTTGAGAAGGAAATTCATCACCTTATTTTCGCGCATGTCGCTTCGCAAATAGGACAAATTCCCCTGACGCTCAAGCAGCTTGCGAACCCGTGCGGTATCTGTGTTATACGCTCGTGCAATATAGGCAATTTGCTGTTCTACTTCATTTTCGGTAACAAATATCTTCTCTTTTTCAGCGATATAATTCAATACAAGAGACGCCTTCAGTTCTCGCATTACTGATTCAGCTGATGCGCTTTTAATCGCTTCTGTTTGTTTTTGAATTTCTTCTAAAGGAACACCCCTGTTTAATAAATCCAATTGATGCTTGTACACCCGCTGGACTGTATGTTGGTTCAAAAAATCCTGCGGCAATTCAAACTTCGCCTGCTCCAAAAGGATATCAAGCACCTGGTTCTTCAGATCGTCTTCAACCCATCTCCTTTTATCAATTTCAACCTGTTTCCGAATATTGGATTTTAAATTTTCTAAAGAATCGAATCCCCATGTCTTGGCAAAATCATCATTAATATCAGGAGGAATCAGACGTTTGATTTCTTTTATCTTAAGTCTTACTTTTGCATCTTTTCCGCGGTACTCTTCTTTAACGAAATTGTCCGATAATTTCACATCGATTTTAGACTCTTCACCAGACTTTAAGCCTTCCAATTTTGTGGTCAAATCCGGTATTACTGTATTGGCAACTGCAATACCCTCCACAACGGGAATTTCAATATCGTCATCTTCAAATACACTATTTCCGTTAACCTCTACTTTGGAATCACAGATAATGTGGTCTCCCTTCTCCACCTTTCCATCTTTAACAACGGTAAGTTGCGCCTTTCGAAAGGCCATATCCGTTAAAAGTTTTTGCACTTCTTCATCGGTTACGCTGGCTGATTTCTTCTTTAATTTCAAACCCTTGTATTGATTGACCTCAAAAGACGGCAATACCTCTAATGTCACATCGAACATAAGGGGTTTTCCCACTTCCAGTTCTATTTCACTAAATTTGGGATTACCCACCGGGTTTAATTTGTGTTCTTCAATTGTCTTCCGGTAACAGTCACTAACAACCGATTGTTTTACCTCGTCTTTAATCTGCGTCCCAAACCGCTTCTCAACCAATTTCCGCGGTGCGCGTCCTTTTCTGAAACCAGGTAATTCTACAGTATCACAAACCTCTATGGTCTTTTTCTCAAACTCGCTTTCAATAGTTTCTTTTGGTATTTCAAATTTTAAAATTTTCTTACAAGGACCTGCATCTTCAATTGTTACGTTCATTGTATTTTTATCCTGCAATACTTTTCCATCTAAAATAAATGGAGCGGGTGATGGGGTTCGAACCCACGACATTCACGTTGGCAACGTGACGCTCTACCACTGAGCTACACCCGCTTCTTAATTCAAATCTATTTTCTGGTGCGAGAGGGGGGAATCGAACCCCCACGCCGTAAGGCACAAGATCCTAAATCTTGCGCGTCTGCCAGTTCCGCCACCCTCGCCCAATATGGCAATTAAATTATCAACTTTGGCGGAATTCTTGAATTTGCCTCTTTTTTTACCTTTGTAATTAAGAGGGATAAAAAAGAGGTTTAACATCGTACAGACTGCATGGTAATAAATGGTGCGCCCTGAAAGATTCGAACTTTCGACCCACTGATTAAGAGTCAGTTGCTCTACCAACTGAGCTAAGGGCGCACTTCTTGTTTTTGTCAAAAAACCGCTTGGATTTATGAATAACGCGCCCGGCAGGACTTGAACCTGCAACCGTTGGATTCGAAGTCCACCACTCTATCCAATTGAGCTACGAGCGCAAAATATACCGCGCAGAAACAACCTATAAGCAAGATAGCCCAAAACACTGATACTGAAAACGATTTTTATGGAAAATAAATTATAATTACTTTCTTTAAAAAGTCAACTGCATTCCCCGCATGAATAAACTGCAAAAACAATTCAATAATAAAATGAGTGAAAGAAAGTACCTTGATTTCAATAAACAAATAAGTCCCGCAACAAAAATTTTGGAGCGGGACTCAAAATTGGGGTGAGCGACGGGATTCGAACCCGCGACCCTTAGAGCCACAGTCTAATGCTCTATCCAGCTGAGCTACGCTCACCACAGCGTAAAATTACTGATAACCTGAATTTATTTTTATATATGGCGCGCCAGGAAGGATTTGAACCCTCGACCGCCGGATTAGAAATCCGATGCTCTATCCAGCTGAGCTACTGGCGCTTAAACTAATAAAATTATATCAATAATAGACCAAATATCAATACAATTTTAGAGTTTACTGTGCTTGAGCCTTTACATTCGAACCGGGACTAACGTTGCTATTGACTCAATGGTCTTCCTAAATGGTGTATTTCGCACATACTTCCAGTTTTCATCTTTTATTCCTTGCTCCGGAGAGGTAATATTGTTGACGATAGGAAATCCCTTAAGCCCCTTTTTAAATGTAAAGGCCCGTGTTCTTGAACCAGCCTCACCCATTGGAATAACATCCGTAACAAAGTCTATGAATACTTGTATATCATCAAAGACCTCTGTGGTTACTACTTGCCCTTTCTTAAAGTTACCAACCGTTGCATCCGGAACTATTTCTACAAGATTAATGCAGGTAAATACGACATCCTCCCCCACATGGATAGTGCTCCTGGGGATTCCCACCACCATGTCTTTGAATATGGCATCTATAAATATCTTTTTAAAGAAATGTTTGGTAGCTTCCAATGCATTATCAGGGGCATTTTCCCCCTCGGGTATATACTTGCCTAGTGTTATCCCGCTTGCAATATCTTTAAAAAAATTGACCACAGCGCCTATAAATCCAACTTTCTTGCCTTCTTGAATGCGGCCTTCTTCATCAAGATATTTAAAGGATGCACCGGGGCCAATATCCTTAAATATATTTACGAAGTTTTCCCCCGCATCTTTGAGATCTTTACCTACCCTTACAAGAAATTTAGATTGATCAGTATGAGACTCTATAACATCAGCATCTTTGTCCAAATTGAAATGGTCTCCTCCGGGATTTGATAACAATTGATCTTCCTTATACTTTTCAAACTGATCTTTTACTAACGACGACGCATCTTTTTTTGGATCAGAATGCACAGTCCGTGCCTCAAAAGTATTACGTTCAAGCTGGGATATTATACCCCCCTCAATTCTGGTTGTCACCGTATCACAACAGAGCCCTTCTTTTTCATCCCGCTTTTTCAATTCATCATAGATTACATCCTTAAAAGGAGATGTGTCTATACTATCATAGGCACCGAATTGAATACGAAAATCCACCTGTTTGTTGCTTATCGATACCCTGGATGTTTCTAACATGTCTAATCCCTTTTAGAAAACGTTTGCATGTGAAAATATCCTCCATAACAATTTTAGCAAAATATATACCTTTACTTCCCAGCTTCTGTATATTCTACAGGCAAAATTTGACATTCTTCTAAATTGCACTAATATATGCAGTTATATAAAGCCCTTAGGTAGTAACTAAAAATTAAACCGTAAGAGAAGATACATCATAGGGAATGTATTTCCTACCTTGTGTTGAATAATTGTGTAATAATACCTATCGAGTCATATAAAAAAATACAGCACATTTTACAAATTCATCTTTCATTTCAAAAAAAAGTTTCTATACTGGAAAAGTGGATATGAAAATAGAACTGAGCACAATGTGTTTTTATCATGGTGATGTCCTTGCAAAGATCAAACGATGCAGGAACTTAATTGAGTCACACGGCTTTGAATTTGGCATTCAATTGCATAATTCCATTACCAACGACTTGTACAACAAAATCAAAGGCCTGGATGCCAAGTTTACTATTCATGCTCCTGTACTCTCGGAGTACTTTATCAATCTGGCAAATAATAATTTCCATGCTATCCTTGCAGCATTTCAAAACACTGCATATATTATGCAATCCTTACAAACTAATCTCGCACTATTTCACGGGTTTTTTATGACCCATAAACCTATTAAAAACGACCCCGCCAATTACAACAAGGTATTACGTGATGCTATTGACAATAAATATCGGCTGAAAGATACGCGTGTCATGGATCCGAAATTCCTGAAAACCGAGGAATTCCGAAATTATCAAAACACCGTAAAAAAAAATATGATGCAACTAAGAGAAAGGTATCCATCTTATACCCTCTGCATGGAAAATGACTTTCCCGGCATTGGCAATGGGAATCAGACACCTGCACACTTAATCTATCTTGATTGCCCGATCTGGCTCGATATAGGTCACCTTTGGGCATCCGCCATTTTACACAAGTTTGATTTTTACACGGGACTTGACGAGATTTGTAAGCAATGTCAGGTAATCGGGGTGCATCTGAATACTAATAGAACCCCGCTCAACTGGAACCTTAAATATCCCGACGGTGATACACACTCGCATTTTTCCAGAGAATATGATATGAATATAGACAAAATTATTTCAATTCTTAAAAAAAATCAGATTACCCACTTTACCATTGAAGTAATTGACGGAGACGTGGAAGATATACGTTTTTTTATCGAAGCGTATCAATCCATCAACCAATAAACTTGACAAAATAAAATTAATTTGTAATATCTTGTTCTATACGGTTGTCACCTTAGCTTCTTTTTGATTTATTTCCTAGTCATATAGCGGGGCAAGTATCCACGATATCTTGAATTTTTACCTTGAAACCTGTTCATAGAATTCTTATTGCGTCGGGTATCGCTATCTTCACCTTTTTAGTCATCATGGGACCGTTGACGTATAAAACCCTTGTTCCTGCCATGAAAGAAGAGTTTGTAAATCACTTGATTTCCGTTCGGGAAATTAAAAAACTACAGATTCAGAATTTTTTCCACGAAAGATACGGAGATATCCATATCCTCTCGAAAAATCCGCTCGTTGTTCAAAGTCTGCCACGGTTCTCAAATGCCTTTAAGTCCGGTGGGTTTGATGACCCTGCTTACAAGCAAGTAGATACCTATTATGGTCCTCTGCTTGAACACTTCCTCAGACAATATGGATATAATAACATATTCTTAGTTGATACTGACGGAAACGTCGTCTTTGGAGTCAAAAGGGATGAATACCTCGGAACTAATTTACGGAGCGGGGAATACAGTTCTTTTTCTATCGGAGAAGTATTTAAAGAAGCATTAAGTAATGTTAAATTTTCCGATTTGGCATGGTGCGAAGAGTCAAAAGACTTTATATTCATGGGAGCTGCACCGGTATATGACCTTGCTAACAGGCTTTTAGGTGTCGTTATTGCAGAAACACCTTATTCTACGATTGATGCCATCTTGTCCCAGAGAGACGGGCTGGGAGAGACAGGTGAGATTTATATTGTAGGCGATGACAATTTCATGCGATCGAAATCAAGGTTTTTAACACAGAATACCATTCTCAAACTTGAAATCAATACAAAGGCTACGCAAGATGCTTTTCGTGGAAACACCGATGTTCAAATTGTAAAGGACTATCGGAATATCCCGGTGCTCAGCGCATACACGCCGCTCGATAATCTGAAAGATGTCAACTGGATATTATTAATAGAAATGGACGTAAAAGAGGCATTTTATGCGATTCTCGCCCTTAAAACAGATCTGATTATTATCGGCACAATAATTGGCAGTATTACCGGTATATATCTCTATTTCACCCTTCGGAAAAAACGTGTAAAAAATAATCTCTCAGCGCCTTCGTTGGATATAAACAAATAGGATATTCCCGAAATTGAACGGCCTCATTATAGGCGAGCTTTTCACGAACTGCGTCTATTTCTTTCCGTTTCTTTTGAACTTCGGTATCTATTTCCAACAAATTTAATTTGTTCAATTCTTTGATTTGATGAAAATAACGCCTTTTCTCCTCCTTGCTACAAACTGCCATCATCTCTAATAGCCTCTTTTTCTCATTGACTCTATTTATAAATTTTACATTACTTTGTGTCTCTTTCGAAGCATATCGCTCCGGATTATAACCCATGTCTCTAAATTCATGCTGAAGGACTTGTAAAGTCCTCCTGTTTAAATTAAATGTCTCGAACGGTAAAAATAGCGTAGCAGAACTTATAATAAATGCAGGAGGGTCTATGCCAAAGAATTCTTTGATAATCTCATCGGTAATCGTATCGTATTTTGCCCCTCCAATCCCATGAATAAACATGTCTGAAAAAAATAAACGGGAAAACATGGTTGTCGTAATCGCCCGTGGCCGTATCTTTATGTGGCTTTCCTTTAATGCCTTTAATCTTGATATATTATTTTCGATCTTTTCACTTTTCCCAAGTGTAACGAAAACATCCCCTCCATTGGTAATTTTTATCGATTGCCCTTCCCGTATCATATAACACTTGCACCTTTGTCCGCCTGCTTTCCATATCCAAAAGGGTAATTCAACTAAATTCCCAGCAATCTTTATGTCTGGCAGCGGGTTTGCCTTTGAACGGATTTTATGGATGCTGCGGTATTCAGACAACTTCTTGTTGCAAATTTTAGCAAATCGCTCCCCCTCGTAGATAATGTGCAACAAAAAATGATAGAATCCGTCAGCATTGCACATCCAGGAAACGGGAACTTCCAGATTGCCAATACAAAAATCCCCTTCCATGGCACACCTTGCAGCCGTAAATAAACCCACCATATCAACACAGCCTTTACGATAGCGCTCTGCGATACGATTGATAAACTCCTCAAATGTGGACTGCATTGATTCAACGGTTGTTTTTACCTTTTCATCTAAAATATTTTTCTTAAGCAGGTTTAAAACTTCTTCTTTGAATCGGAGTATCGTTCCAAGGTCACCAAATACGATCTCTTCATATGCCATATGGCTCTTATCTCTTACAAAAGACACCTTCTGAATACTTGCCGGTTCTTCTGATAACATCGGCACATACATGAAACCCATATTGCAGGCATCGTTGTCTACAATCATATTTACGCCAACGCCACCCACCTTTTTAACGAGATATTGTGTAAGATGGTTCTTGATCCACACACCCGGATAGTACAGAATGGGTTCGTGACCCGTCTGGATAATTGAAATATTCTTAATTGTCTCGTAATCCAGGTCCATTCCTTTGCTGGATAACTTACTCAGGGTTCTATGAAAAGACGAGTTTTTCTGAACACCATCCCGCATGCAAATGCATTGACTGTGCTGATTTCTTTGAAACATGGATTGAATCCCCTCCGTATAATTTGCGGCCATACTTAACAAATCCTCACGGGTCTTATCTCGCAATACCTGGAAGGGAATACCATTTATTTCAAATTGATAATTACGTATCTTCCGCCGATTCTCATGTATCAAATCCGGTATACGATCCATTGTAGGATCAACAAAGACCTCCCTGTCATTTCTCGGCACTCTATAGGTAATATTTTTCATTCCCATTTTCGATCCATTCTGATTAACTATGTGCCAAATTGTCACTCAAAATAAAATCCACCAAGAGTACCAATTATTTAGCATTAAGTTACACCGTTTCAAACATAATACTTGATACATAACACAGGACGCAAGATAATAGAAGATAAAGTTGAAAATTGTATCATTCGTCTTGTACAAAATATCTGGCGTGAGACTTTATTGTTTCCTGAAGTAAGGAGTAAAACAAGATTGCCAGTGAATCTTAATGAAATCCTGTTCTGGACCGAAAGAGGAGATTTGGAAAATGACGAAACGTCTAGCCCGACCTTTGCAATTCGAGGGGTATACGAACCGCTAAGCTAGTAAATACAAGGGGTCATGTAAAAAGGTCGGCACTACAGACCCGTTTGTCCGGTGGCATAAACCTTGGGCGGCGTTTGATCGGGAAGCGACAATCCCAGTTGTGCTAAAAGGAGAGAAACATCCTTTTCCGGTTGAGTATAGCGGCTCAAGATAACGTGACGGACATCGGTGGTTGGTAAATGAACATCAATCATTTGAATGTTCGACAGTTTTTTCAAAATGGCTTCAGACGTCAGCCCTGAGGCTCGTCCCCGTGCAAGATTTCGCAAAGTGGTGTGGAGACAATACGCCAGAAAGGAAACAAAAATATGCGCCTCAATTCTCTCTTCCAATTGGTGCCAGATGGGACGGATGGAAAGAGTCCCTTTCAAATCCTTAAAAGCTTGTTCAACGCGAGTCAATAGCAAATAAAATTCCCAGGCGGTTTCAGGGGAAGCCGCCTTCATATTGGAACGAAGCAGATAGCGTCCCTCACGCGACATTGCCCGCAACAGGCGTTCACGGTCCAGTTTGAAACAAAAAGTATTTTCATTCACCGGTTCATGAGGATTTGGGATAGAGATACGAACCAGTTGAAAGTCTCGCCCGGCTTCTTTCTTTAATGCCCCGATATGCATCAGCAGGTCGTCACGGATAATGTTCTTCCGATTCCGAAGTTCGTGCAGGCCAGTCCACAGGCGTTTGAATCTGCGACGGCGCAATTCAATTTTGTCCAGTTGTATTTGGACGGTCTCACAGGCCAGTATGGGCAATTCTTTGCGGTCATCAGGAAACAATGCCACTTGTTTTGCCTTGGGCTTTTTACCCGAAACCCCTCTATCGTCCGAACCCATCCCGCCCGTTGGTTGTCATTGAGTTCCCCCAGGTAAAGCACTTGCCGCTGTACCATACCTCCGGCAGCCACCCGACGGTTCTCCACTACGCTCCAATAACGGTGCGTTTTCCCATCCTTTGTCCTTGATTTTGCTCGTAAAAACACGAAAACATTCTCTCTGTTTTTACTGGACTCGTCAATAGGGCAGGTCGGCACTACAGCCCATTTTGAAAATCCACTCCAGTAAAATCAAGGGTATCAAGGCGATTTATGCCTGAAAATGACCGTTTCCCGGTGCGAATTGCGAAAGTCGGGCTAGTTCGTGCCAACTGCCGTTTCTCAGTGAAGCACAGACAATGTCCTATCTTGTTTTGCTTATAACGCAGAGCATCTGCACTTTGGATTTCGACCTGAGCGATGCTGTCACGATGCTATCAAACGGCTTGAACAGTATAAGCAAGAGGGGTATACCAGTGTATTGGATGCCGACATA
>JBKBTA010000081.1:0-12424 GCA_046291035.1 Candidatus Brocadia sp. | reverse complement strand
AATGTATCACTTTTTGCCTACTGCCAACTGTGTTCTGCCTGCTTCATCTTTTTGGTTGCGGCGTAGCTGCGCTAGGGTGTTATATTTTTAATTTTTAATGAACCTGATAAGAGAACACACGTGCGGGTGGCAATAGTTCATGACTGGCTTACCGGAATGCGGGGAGGGGAAAAGGTTTTAGAGGTCTTCTGTGAACTCTTTCCGGATGCAGATATCTTTACATTAATCCATTGTCACGGCTCAGTTTCAAAGATAATAGAGGACAGAAATATACAAACCTCTTTCCTTCAAAGAATACCCCTGGCTAAGACGCACTACCGTTCTTTTCTGATGCTCTTTCCTTTAGCAATAGAGGGGTTCGATATGAGAGGCTATGATATGGTTCTGTCCAGCAGCCACTGCGTGGCCAAAGGGGTGCTGACCTCTCCATCTGCAATCCATGTGTGTTACTGTCATACCCCGATGCGTTATGTATGGGACCATTACTACACCTATTTTGGCAACGGCAAAAAAGGACTGGTTTCCAGGTTTTTGATGCCTGCCATTGCCCATTACTTGAGGATGTGGGATGTTGCCTCCAGTAAACGGGTGGATTACTTTGTGGCAAATTCCTATCATGTTGCAAATCGGATAAAAAAATATTATAAAAGATCGGCAGAGGTTATTCACCCTCCAGTAGATTGTTCACTTTATACACCTCCGGAGAGTCACCGAGAAGGAGACTATTATCTGATTGTATCAGCCTTTGCTCCCTATAAAAGGATCGATATTGCGGTAGATGCATTTGAAAGAATGAGTTTACCACTCGTCATTATCGGAGGTGGGCAAGAAGAAGAGCAAATCAGGAAGATGACAAAAAAGTATGTAAAATGTATTGGATGGCAATCCAGTGAATCTTTGAAGGAATATTACCGGGGATGCAAGGCATTAATCTTCCCTGGCGAAGAAGACTTTGGAATTGTGCCACTGGAGGCGCAGGCATGCGGAAAACCTGTAATTGCCTTTGCAAAAGGGGGCGTGCTGGAAACCGTCCATGGTATATATCCTCATTATGATTCCGCAACGGTGGAGACGCTCAGGCACCCTGAAATACCTACCGGGGTATTTTTTGCCAGACAAACGGCAGAATCTTTGATAGAGGCTGTGAGATTTTTTGAAGAGCATAAAAACCTATTCAACCCACTATTGATTAGAAAACACGCGGAAGGTTTTGATCGCTTAACATTTAAAGAAAAGTTTAAACAATATATTGAAAAACTTTCATGTTAAAGAAACACAGCAAGTTTTTCGAATCGTTACTGCTCATCTCTGACTGGTTCACCCTGTCCATCACGTGGATAACCTCCTACTATCTGAGGTTTTATTCCGGTATCATACCAGTTTATAAAGGAATCCCGCCGTTTAGAATCTACCTGACCCTCCTCATTTTCATGATTCCTTTATGGGGTATGGTCTTTAAGGTATTTGGGTTATATCGCCCCCGCAGAGTTTCGACCAGGCTTTCTGAAATCATAGATATTGGCAAGGCATCTACATTCGCCACACTGATCCTTATCTCACTGACGTTCCTCTTCCGTCAATATGAATTTTCCCGGTTGACGTTCCTGTATTTCTGGCTCATCAACATTGTAGCTCTCAGCCTGACCCGTATCCTGTTTCGGGAATTTCTGCGTTTCTTACGACAGAAGGGATACAACCAGAGATATGCCCTTATTCTTGGCACTGAAAAGCTGGGACAAGACCTCGTAAAAAAACTGCAGAAACATCCCGAACTCGGAATTCAGATATCCGGTTTCCTGACCAACGACTCGAATAATATTGGAAATACCATGCAGGGAATAAAGGTCCTGGGGAAATATCAGGATGTCCGAGAATTTATTACGAAACTCGGTATCGATATTGTCTTTGTTGCCTTACCCTTTGATGCCCATAATCAACTGAAGGAGGTTTTAAATTGGATTGGTGACGAGATGGTTAGTATCATGGTCTTGCCAGATCTCTTTGAGTTCATTACCCTGCGAGGCAGTGTGAGTGAGTTTGAGGGCATGCCGCTCATCAGCCTTCGCGATACACCCCTTTATGGATGGAATATAATTGTTAAAAGGGTTCTTGACGTTGTTTTCGCCGCTCTTGTGATCATCTCTACTGCCCCCCTTATGCTCATTATCGCAATATTGATTAAACTAACTTCCGAAGGGCCTATACTATTTAAACAGGAAAGGATGGGAATGGACGGTAAGATATTCAACATGCTCAAATTCCGAACGATGCTTGTAAATGCAGAGCAGGAAACAGGTCCTGTCTGGACGCAGAAGGGTGATCCGAGGTGCACCAAAATAGGCAAATTGCTGAGAAGGACAAGTCTGGATGAACTTCCGCAGTTTTTTAATGTATTACGGGGGGATATGAGCATTGTTGGACCGCGTCCGGAACGTCCGGTCTTTATAGAAAATTTTAGAAGTACCATCCCAAAATACATGTTAAGACACAAGATGAAGGCGGGAATTACCGGCTGGGCACAGGTTTGCGGCTGGCGTGGGAATACGTCTTTGGAAAAACGAATTGAATACGACCTGTATTACATCGAAAACTGGTCACTTAACTTTGATTTGAAGATAATCTGGCTTACGATGTGGAATGGATTTATCAACAAGCACGCATACTAACAAAATGAGAAGGCAACTACAGATTTCACCGATTACGCAGATAAATAAAAAAATTGCATTTTTTATCTGTGCAATCTGTTGTTTCAAATGTTTTTTCATAGGTCTGTTGCCTACCTCGTTCGATTTGTTAGCTGAAGATTTGAGGCCAAATCCGGTCTGGGAAATTAATACGCAGGAAACAGGTCTGGCCAGAACTGCACTTCAAATTGCTCAGGAATCGTATCCGGAAATAGACATAGAAGAGTATCTCAAAAAGCTCGATAACATTGTCAAAAACATTAAGACAAGTCTCAGGGACGAGACAGAACCGGAACAGGTTATCAAGACCATCAACATTGTGCTCTTCAACGAACTCCAGTTTAAATATGTACAAACAGGCGAACTTGAATATATATCCTTAAATAAGGTATTGGACACAAAGATCGGCAACTGCGTAGGGCTGTCGATTCTCTACCTCAGTATAGCAGAAAGATTAAACGTGCCTGTCTACGGCGTGAGCGTGCCAGAACATATCTTTGTACGTTATGACGACGGAGATTTTCGTAAGAACATTGAAACAGGTTATGAAGGTATGGCTACCCCCGACAGTTACTATGTGCATATGCCCGGAAAGCGCATTTCACAAACGAGCATCAGGAACGGATATTACCTTAAAAACCTCTCCACAAACGAAGTTATTGCCAATATTTATCTGAACCGTTCGATAATACAAAAAGAGAAAGGTAATATAAATGCGGCGTTAAAAGATATAAACCACGCAATCCAACTACACGGGAAAGATGCCGTTGCCTATTGTAACCGAGGTGTAATCTATGAGAAAATGAAAGACATTGATCTTGCGATAAAAGATTACAACATGGCCATTGCCCTGAACCCGGATTATGCTCCAGCCTATTACAATCGTGGCTCTCTTTACGCTTCAATAGAAGTTATTGATAAGGCCATTATGGATTATAGCAAAGTATTATCTCTAGATCCCAATTCAACCTTATCCTATTACAACCGGGGCATTGCCTTTAAAATGGTTGGCAGGACAGACCTGACCATCGAAGACATGAGTAATGCCATTTCTTTAAACCCTAAATTTGCTGCGGCATATGCCCAACGCGGTCTGGCTTACGCCGAATCAGGTGAACCAGAAAAAGCCCTGGAAGACTTTAACAAGGCGCTGGAACTCGATCCCAATAACGCTGAAATTTACATGAAAAGGGGAATACTCCATGCTGACGCGCAACGTTTTGATGAAGCTATTGAGGACATAACGACCTTCATGCAATTCACGCCAAACAATGCCTTTGCCTATTATATTCGAGCCAAGGCACGCCGTGGAAAGGGAGACATTGAAAATTCTCTGAAGGACTACGACAAGGTGATAGAATTGAGTCCCCGGCTGGCTGGGGTGTATTTTGAACGAGGACAAATCAAAAACCAGCTGGAAAGACCCGAAGATGCCCTTGCGGATTTTAACACATCCATTGAACTCTTTCCTTACAACCCTTTTGCCTATCTCCACCGTGGAAATACCTTTAAAAAGCTGGGGAAAAATGAAAACGCATTAAAGGATTACATGACCTACCTAAAACTCAACCCCAATGCACCCGACGCGGAAGAAGTAAAGAAAGAGATAGAAGATATGCAGTATAAAAGTAAGAGGTGAAAAACGTATGCCTGAAGAAGTTGTTCTGATGAGTGGTGTAAGGACAGCTATTGGTAAGTTTGGCCATGCATTTAAGGAAATACCACCTCAACAGTTAGGAGCCATAGCAATAAAGGAGGCTGTTAAGAGGGCAGCTATTCGGGTAAATGACGTGGACGAGGTAATCATGGGCAATGTAATCTCGGCTGGCCTGGGTCAGAACCCCGCCAGGCAGGCTGCTATCTATGCCGGACTTCCCGTTGAAATAGGTTCGTTTACCGTAAATAAAGTATGCGGCTCCGGACTTAAGGCGGTAATCCTCGCTTCCCAGGCTATCAAGGCAGGTGATGCAGATATAATCGTTGCAGGTGGAATGGAAAACATGAGCGTCGCCCCCCATTTAATAAGGAGTCTGCGGTGGGGCCAGAAATTTGGAGATGCCTCGATTACCGATGCAATGATCTACGATGGCTTATGGGATGTCTATAACGGCTACCACATGGGAATTACCGGGGAAAGGATTGCGCAGAAATATTGTATAACCAGGGAAGAAGCGGATGCGTTCAGCCTAAGCAGTCATGAAAAGGCCTCTCAAGCAACAAAGAGTGGGAGATTTAAGGAAGAGATAATAGCGGTTGAGGTTCATGGCATTGTTGTTGAGAAGGATGAGGGGATAAGAGAAGACGATACCCTGGAGAAACTGGCAAAACTTCCTCCCGTTTTCAAAAAGGACGGGATTCTGACTGCCGGGAACAGCTCCCAACTCAGCGACGGTGCTGCCGCACTCGTAGTTACTTCAACAAGAAAGGCCGGAGAACTCGGAATAAAACCACTGGCCAAAATAATCGATTATGCAATTGGAGGGACAAAGCCAGCGGATGTGATGGAAGCCCCTATCCCAGCAGTTAAAAAACTGCTGGCAAAGACGGGCTTTACGATGGATGACATGGACCTTGTTGAGCATAACGAAGCCTATGCCCCTGCCTCGATTGTAATATCCAGAGAACTGGATATTGATCCCAAGAAACTCAATGTAAATGGTGGCGCCATTGCACTAGGTCACCCCATAGGTTGTAGCGGAGCGAGGATACTGGTTACACTGTTACATGCCTTGAAGGAAAAAGGACTGAAAAGGGGACTGGCTACCCTCTGCCTGGGCGGTGGGAATGCAGTGGCAATGATAATCGAAAGATGTGAATAAATTTGTATAGGCACGGTGCACAGTACCCCGAAATGCAGTAGCAATAGTTGTTGAAAGGCAAAGCTTGTTTTACATAAAAGGGCAAAGAAACATCATCAATACGCTCTTTCCTGATGCAGGAGAATATGATCTCATCTTAGAATCGATTGGAAATTTCGTTGAAAAAGAAATCCTGCCAGATGCAAAAGAGATAGACCAAAAAGAGATATTCCCTAGACAAAATTTGGCAAAATCTGCAAAACAAGGGGTTATGGCCATTCCTTTTCCCGAAGAATACCATGGTTTAGGACTCCCTTTTCCCGTTTATATTGCGGCTCTAGAAATGCTGGCTAAGGCCTGTGCGAATACCGCCTTGCAAATATCTATCCAGGGAATGGTTTGCGAGGGCATAAGACTGTTTGGAGACGATCGTCAAAGAAAGACATTTCTGAAAGAAGAAGGGCTGGTAGAAGGGAAAAGCCTAGTAGCCTTTGCACTTACGGAGCCTGGCTGCGGCTCTGATGCAAAATCAATCCAGACAAAGGCAGTTCTATCTGGAGACGTTTATGTCTTGAATGGTACGAAAACGTTAATAACAAGTCCTGGCGAAGCAGATTTTATTTTGGTGTTTGCCAGGACTGATAAAGGCATCTCATTATTTCTTGTGCCAAGGGAAACTCCAGGGTTTCATGTTTCGAAGGTCATTCCAAAACTTGGGTTCAAGGGTCATAGATTGTCAGAGATACACCTTGAGAACTGCGAGGTTGCAAGGGAAAATCTTCTCGGTGAAGAGGGGATAGGGCTTGAGTATGCAAAACAGATGCTTAATGTCGGAAGGGCGACTATTGCAGCAATAGCGGTAGGGATTGCGCAGGCAGCCTATGAAAAATCCCTTTTATATAGCAAAGAAAGAGAGGCATTTGGCGAAAAGATTTCAAATTTTCAGCTTATACAGGAGAAGTTGGCTAACATGGTAACAGAGATAAATGCTGCAAGGCTTCTGACTTATTATGCAGCCCATTTAAAAGACAAAGGGAAAGATTTTGCATCCGAAGTATCTCAAGCCAAGCTTTTTGCCTCAGAGATGGCTTTAAGGGTATGCGATGATGCCATACAGATTCATGGGGGTTACGGATACACGGATGAATACGATATTCACAGGCACTGGAGGGATGCAAGGTTGATTACAATCGCCGAAGGAACTTCTGAAATAATAAAACTTTTAATCGCCCATTTAGCATTAAAACAAATATGAACATACAAAAGATAGCTGTAATCGGCGCAGGAACGATGGGGAGCGGTATAGCCCAGATAGCAGCCCAGAGCGGCTATGAGGTGCTCCTGGAGGATATGAAAGAAGAATATGTGAAGGCGGGATTTGCAAAAATAAAAGAAAGATTAGAAAGAAGGATGAGCGAAGGAAAGCTTGAAATAAGAGAAAAAGATAGAATTCTCTCCAATATAAAAATTACCGCAAGCCTGAAAGACTGCAAGGATGCCGATCTGATAATCGAGGCTGTGATAGAAAAAGAGGATATGAAAAAACAGATTTTTCAATCACTGGATACCCTATGCGATAAAGAAACTATATTTACCACAAACACCTCTTCCATCTCCATAACGAGGCTTGCCCAAGTAACAAAAAGACCGGAGAAGTTTGCCGGCATGCATTTTATGAATCCTGCCTATATCATGAAACTTGTTGAAGTAGTAAAAGGTTTACACACATCTGATGAAACAGTACATATAATAACTGGCGTTGCTGAACGAATGGGAAAGATACCGGTTGTTGTTAACGATTTTCCTGGCTTTGTCTCAAACCGTGTACTCATGCCCATGATAAACGATGCAATATATTGCCTGCAGGAAGGCGTCGCTTCCAGAGAAAGCATTGATACCATTATGAAGCTGGGGGCAAACCACCCCATGGGGCCACTTGAACTTGCGGATTTTATTGGCCTGGATACCTGTCTTGCAATACTAGAGGTGCTCCACGCTGAATTAGGTGAGAAATACAGACCTTGTCCACTGCTGCGAAAAATGGTAGCAGGTGGAAAACTTGGGAGAAAGAGTGGAGAAGGATTTTATGAGTACAGGAAATGAGTATATAAAGATTGAGAAGGAAAAAGAAATCGGGATCATTACCTTAAACAGACCGGAGGTAAGAAACGCCCTGAACAGAAAGATGCTTCAAGACCTGGGGGATACCCTTATTGAGCTTGAAAACGACCCGCAGATAAAGTGCATTATTATAACCGGAAATAGAGACTTTTGCGCTGGCGCTGATATAAAGGAAATGAATGCAATAAAGCCTGAGGAAATAGAAGCCTTTTGCAGGTGGGGACATAAGGTTTTCAATCAATTGGAGGGTATGGGAAAACCGGTAATTGCTGCAGTTTCTGGTTATGCGCTCGGCGGCGGATGCGAATTAGCCCTTGCCTGCGATATAAGAATAGCAAGCGAAAGAGCAAAATTCGGTCAGCCGGAAGTAAATCTCGGCCTTATTCCAGGTTTCGGAGGGACGCAGAGGCTCAGCCGACTTGTTGGCATAGGAAAGGCAAAGGAAATGATTTTTACCGGTGAAATTCTGAGCGCAAAAGAGGCAGAAACTATCGGGCTAGTCAACCGGGTAGTAAAGGATGAAGAATTAATGATAGTGGCAGAAGAAATGGCTCGGGTTATAGCGCAAAAAGGCCCAATTGCCGTGAAGATAGCAAAGAAATTGATTAACGAAAATCAGGAAATAAAGGGAGGTCTTGAGAAAGAAGTAGCTCTTTTTACCCGATGCTTTGCAACACAAGACCGTCAGGAAGGCATAAACGCATTTCTTGAGAAGAGAAAGCCCAAGTTTAAGGGTTTATGATATTTGCCGTTAACTATTTATTCTCCGAGGGCGGTAACAATACATGGCAGTGAAAGCCATTGAAATGGATTGCAAAATTAGGGATAAACATTATGAGGAGATAAAGAATCTCTCGGTAGAGGGTCAGATTAAATTTATTAAACAGAAATCAAAGGAATTAGAAAAAAGACTCAAAACAAGTCAGCGTTACACTGCTGATAAGACAGCAAAACGGCTAATGCTTGAATGAAAACATGGCCAACCAGTGGTGAATCTCAGCCGCATCACATGCTTTTGCAATACACGGAGTCTCTGCAGACTTGTTTATTGGCATAGAAGAGGCAAAGGAAACGATTTTTGCATTAACCCAATGAGAGGTATAGATGACCTTAGCTTCGGCATAACATCAAAGTTGAAAGACATACAAATATAGCTTTAGAGGGGAACGAGAGGTGTTAATAACGTTATAAATTCTGCGAAAATGAAAGAGCCAAAGATTGATGACGAATCCATCAAAATATTGTCTTGTCAATATGGTAAACCACAATTTTGCAACCTGAACCAAAGCCATTAACAAGGATTTCGAAAGAGTTCACTTCGGGAATTTATTATCTTGCCAGTGGGAATGGCGGATATGGATTTTGGGAAAAGACAAACAGCAAAAGGTTATTAATCAAGGTTTGGTGAAGCAAAGTGCACCCAACAAAAATATTTTTGTTGAAAATGTCAAAATATTTTTTGCAAGGTACTAATGAGGACTGCCAACACAAATACTTCAAAATAAGCATATCGAAGATTTCCCTCAAATTGACGTAACTTGCCCATATTGTGGAACAGTTGACAATATGCAACATTATCATAATCATACAAAAAGTCAAATTGAATGGATCAAATCAATGATGTTTAGAGATGTTGCAAAAACCCTTCAAAATATGCTGAAAAGTTCCTTTAAACCAATGACTCCAACGTCAAAGGGTATGTTCTCAATTTGCGTGACGTATAGGCCTGGGCATCTCCCGAGTGTAAGGCACTATGTTGAGGAGAAATTAAAGCGAATTGCAGTTTGTGATAATTGCGGTTACAAGTATGCAGTTTATGGAATATCTTTTCATTGCCCTTTATGCGATAAGGGGAACCTGATTCAACATCTTAATCGAAGTGTTGATGTTATTAGGGTTCTACTTGAGGAACACGAAAGGATCAGCCGAGAAAGGGGGTTAGAAGTGGGTCAGCAAATTGTGGGTAATGTTCTTGAAGGCGTGGTCGGGCTATACGAAGCTTTTCTTAAACATGTCTATCAATACGAAATAAAACGCCGTTTTTCAAAAGAAGAGGCCCAAGCTAAAATCATGAAAATTCATGTTAACTTCCAGCGACTTGAGGGGGCAGAGGCTTTATTTTCTGCTGATTTAGACTTTACGCTGTTTGCAGAATGTGATCGGAACGACAGAACTTTTTTTCAAGAGCAGTTTTTGAAGAGACACGTTCTTAAACAAAATTTAGGCATCGTTGACAAGAAATATATTGAAAAAGCTCAAGCATATAAGAAGCAGGGCACTGAACTCGATATAAAATCTATCGATGTTTCGAGAGCATTAGAGATTGTGGTTGGCATCGTTAATGCTGCTAGCCGCTGTTTAGGAAAACCAAGTTAAAAATTGAACGACATGCAACCTCGTGCGGGTTTTGGTACACCTCACTGAACCCTGCAAAATTACAAACAATGCCATTATGATTGCTACATTAAATCCATGCGGAACCCTTTTTAGAATTTGTTATTCTAAATAGAAAATGTCGTAAATCTAAGATCCGAACCCGTAATTTGTAAAATGCCACAGGGTTTATAAGAGTAATTACTCGAAACAAATGTGTCCTTTCAGGTCTTTTAGACAGAGACATGATTGAACTTATAGTATTTCCCCGTGTTGGTTCAGGTTTGCAACCTGCATGAGGATGAAGAGATTAGGAACCGCAGATGAACGCCGATAAACACGGATTGAACGAATTATACAAATTTCCAACATTTGTATTTGTCTGCGTTTATCCGTGTCCATCTGTGTTTAAAGAATTCAATAAAACTAAAAATGGCTGAAAAGTTTGACGTTATAATAGTAGGCGCAGGACCCGCTGGCAGTGCGGCAGCCTATTCGCTTGCAAAGATGGGGTTCAACGTTCTGATGGTTGAGAGGGGCAAGTATCCGGGAGCGAAAAACGTGATGGGCGGGAGGATGTATGCGTATGCCTTAAACAGGCTCATCCCGAATTTCTGGAAAGAGGCCCCGGTGGAGCGATGCGTAACCCATGAAAAACTGACCCTTCTGTCCAATAAGGCTTCTGTTACGCTTGATTTCCAGGACGAAGGCCTTTTCGAACCACCAAACAGCTTTACGATACTCAGGGCAAGGTTTGACCAGTGGTTTGCGAATAAGGCCGTTGATGCAGGGGCTGCCTTGATAACCAATATCAGGGTTGACGATCTTTTATGGAAAGATAAAAGGGTTACAGGCATCGTTGCGGGCACGGACAAACTCGAAGCCAATGTCGTAATTGCCGCTGACGGCGCGGTCTCCCTTATGGCAGAGAAGGCAGGCCTTAAAAAATTTGAGACAAAAGAATTTGCCATTGGCATGAAGGAGATCGTAGAACTACCAGAAAAAACGATTGAAGATCGATTCAATCTTGCCAGTGGAGAAGGTGCAGCCCAGCTCTTTATAGGACAGTGTACAAGACAAATCCCTGGTGGCGCTTTTCTTTATACTAACAGGACAAGTCTCTCTCTTGGTATCGTAATCTATATAGATCATCTCATTGAAAGCAAGGTGGAAGCCTATGAGCTCATGAGGGAGTTCAACTCGAATCCTGCAATAGCAAAACTGATTGCGGGCGGCAAACTGGTGGAGTACTCAGCCCATGTAATCCCCGAAGCCTCTCGCACAGGGCTTTTCACCAACGGTCTGCTTGTTGTAGGAGACGCCGCTGGTCTGTTGATAAATAGTGGTATTACCCTGAGAGGCATGGATATGGCTATTGCGTCTGGAACGGCTGCGGCAGAGGCTGTAAAAATTGCGATTGGAAAAAATGATTTTTCAGAGAAAACCCTTTCGTATTATGGGTACCTGCTGAAAAAAGATTTCGTACTCCAGGATATGCACACCTTTAAAAGATCGCCTGAATTCCTGCAAAACACAAGGCTTTATTCGTTGTACCCTGAGCTTGCGTGTAAACTTTTTCACAGGTTAGCATTGGTAAAAGGGCCAAAAAAAAGACTATTTGATGAACTGTTAGAAGAAACAAAGGGCAGGAAAGTTCGGATAATTATGGATTTGATAAGAGGCTTCAGATCGATGTAATTTGTAAATTATTTATAAACCACGAAGATCACGAAGGGCACGAAGAAATTTATAAATATGGGAGTTCATTATAGTATTAACCAGTAAGAACATCTTTTTTTGTAAGTTTTTTTAAGCAACATTTTTCATCGTTGCAGGAAGATACTTCTTTTTCATCCTAACCCGAACTAGTCGGAAGTGATTATTAATGCCTATGACAGTTCCTTATCGTTTTCAGTAACGATGCGTTTTTTATAATACTACCGCGATTCATTTGATGGAGTTCGGGTTAGTCATCATGTTGTGCTAACAACACCCTGAAACGATGAAAATTGAACTTTTTGCTGTATCATGATGTTGTACTGATAGTTACGCCATTTTTGATGGCCTTATTTTTGAACCAGTGATCCAAAAACTTTTAAAAAAGTTCGCGTCTCTCCGAATGAGCTTGCGAGCCTTGTATTACAGGCTAACCTAGTGGGCGATAAAAATATTTTTGCCGAAAATGTAAAAATAATTTTTGTAAGACACTAAAATCTTTTAATAGACGTTCGTAATTGTCGACAGCAGTATTTATATGGCCGTCCAGGAGGTCAAAAAAATAATACGGATGCGTGCCTGAATATCATCGTCTATGGTTGCCTCTTTTTTAGAGGGTCTTGGTTTTCCACTTATCTGGAAGAGATGATTGTATTATTTATCGTATTGTTCCCGTGTTATAGAATCAGAGAGCGTCTTATATGCCTGTATAATGATCTTGGTCTTTGATTC
>JBKBTA010000080.1:2996-12475 GCA_046291035.1 Candidatus Brocadia sp. | reverse complement strand
CTCTTTTTGGTATCGCTGGACTTTGACGTTACCCCGATCGCCACGCATATAAGTTGACTTAACATAAGACTTTTGTTAAAATTCTAATTTTATGTAAATGAATTGCAGACTCTCTGTTGGGTCAAAAAAATTTAACAGTATTAACTATCGTGTATTGCAGATTTTATCTGGATAAATGCCGTGCTTTTCCCGGAAATAAGGATTCATAAAATTTGGGTAACTATGTAATTGGTATAGACCTAGGCGGTACGAATCTCAAGGCGGGTATCGTTGATATGGACGGGAAAATCCTACATCGCCTGTCCATAAGAACCAATTCTCATGCCGATTCGCAGACCATATCCGATCAAATCCTTTCGCTGATTGCTGAAATCATCCAGTGCGCCCATGTAAAAGAATCTGATATGATCGGCGTTGGGCTGGGGTCGCCGGGTCTTGTTGATAAAAAAGGTGAAACGATTCTCTTTTCTCCCAATCTTCCACGCTGGCGAAACATCCCTATCAAACGCATAGTAGCAGAGCGGTTTTCAAAGCCCTGTGTACTGGAAAACGATGCCAATGCGGCGGCATGGGGTGAGAAATGGGTAGGGGCAGGGAAGGACGTGAGTTCCCTGGTGATGCTAACTCTGGGCACCGGGATTGGGGGTGGTATTGTTATCGATAATAAGTTATGGCGGGGCGCCAATAATGTGGCTGCTGAGATTGGTCACATGGTGATCCAGATGGACGGACCTCAATGCAATTGCGGCAATCGTGGATGTGTTGAGGTGTATGCATCGGCTACGGGCATGGTACGGCGTTTTAAAGAGTTATTAAGGAGCGGTATATCATCGGCATTAAAAATTTCTGATGAAATTACGGCAAAGATGATCAACGATGCTGCCATTCAGGGCGACAGGGCATCGTTAAACATTATTGAAGAGACTGGGCGTTACCTTGGTATTGCCCTCATTAATATTATGCATGTATTAAATCCTGAAATGATTGTGCTGGCAGGCGGCATGATTGGTTCCGGGGAATTATTGATGAATCCCATAAGACAGGTCACCCAGCAGAGGGCATTTGAGGCATCATATAAGGATACGAAAATTGTGTTTTCGCAGCTTGGCAACGATGCGGGGATTATAGGAGCAGCAGGATGTCTACTGACAGAATTAGAAATTTTTGCATAATTGCACATATTGATCATGGGAAGTCTACCCTGGCGGATCGATTGTTGGAAAAGACGAATACCATCACATCCAGAGAGTTCCGTAACCAGATGCTGGATGATATGGATCTGGAACGGGAACGCGGTATCACCATCAAGGCCAGTGCGGTTGCGCTGAAACTGGTGCGGGATGGCAAGGAGTACAACCTCAATTTGATAGATACGCCTGGTCATGTGGATTTCAGTTACGAGGTTTCCAGGAGCCTGGGTGCCTGCGAAGGGGCACTGTTGTTGGTAGATGCATCACAAGGTGTCGAGGCACAGACGGTTGCCAATGCCTATCTTGCCATGGAACACGATTTGGCAGTCATTCCTGTTATTAGCAAGATCGACCTACCGCAATCCCGGCCTTACGATGTACTTACCGAAATGGAAAAAACCCTGGGTATTGACCCAGCTGATGCATTGATGGTCAGTGCAAAAACCGGTGAGGGTGTCGATGAAATCTTTGGAGCTATCATCGGGCGTATACCACCGCCGAAAGGCAATCCCAACGCACCGTTAAAATCCCTGATCTTTGATTCGGTCTATGATGAATATCGCGGCGTCATTGTGTACCTGCGTATCTTTGACGGTTCTATTAAAGTGGGTGACGAGATCTACACGATGAAGACGAACCGCTCTTTCAAGGTGGAAGAGGTCGGCGTATTCAAGCCGAAGATGGTAGCGAAAGACTGTCTCTCAGCCGGTGAGGTAGGTTACTGTATTGCCAATATCAAATCTATTCATGACGTCAAGGTAGGAGATACGGTTACCCATAATAAGGAGCGTGCCGAAGAGGCGTTGCCGGGGTATCGGGCACCAATGCCCATGGTATATTGCGGTGTCTATCCGGCAGATAATGCCGATTTTCACGTATTGCGTGAGGCATTGGAACGGCTGAGTCTGAACGATTCATCGTTTACCTTTGAACCGGAGACTTCACAGGCGCTTGGATTCGGGTTCCGGTGTGGATTCCTCGGACTCCTCCATATGGAAATCGTTCAGGAACGGCTGGAACGTGAGAGCAATATCAATATTGTGCAGACCGCTCCCAATGTTACGTATGAGGTGCTAAAAACAAATAAGGAAGTTGTTAAGGTTGACAACCCGGAAAAGGTCCCCCCTGTATATGAAATTGAAGAGTTCCGTGAGCCGATGGTGCGTGCCAGCTTTGTTTTGCCTACGGAATATTTGGGGGCAATTATGCAGCTGGCCGAGGGGCGCAGGGGAAGATATAAGAGTACCGAATATCTCAGTGAAAAGCGTGCGATACTTACCTATGAACTGCCATTGGCTGAGATTATCTTTGATTTTTTTGACAAGATGAAATCAGCTACGCGGGGTTATGGGACACTGGACTATGATTTTATTGGGTATGAGCCTGCAGACCTTGTAAAATTGGACATCCTTGTGTCAGGTAAACGCGTAGATGCCCTTTCAACCATTGTCCACAGGAAGGATGCTGAGGTAAAAGGTCGAAGACTGGTCAAAAAGCTCAAGAATGAAATTTCACGACACCTCTTTGAGGTAGTATTGCAGGCGGCGATTGGGAGCAGGGTTATTGCACGGGAAACGATCCGTCCAATTGCAAAAAATGTAACAGCCAAGTGTTATGGTGGCGATATTACACGAAAACGAAAACTTTTGGAAAAACAGAAAGAAGGCAAAAGGCGAATGAAGTCCATCGGGAACGTGGAAATCCCGCAGAAGGCGTTCTTGTCTGTTTTATCCGTTGATGAATGAGGTGCAGTGTGGCCGACATAAAAGAAAAACATGCAATCCCCAGGGTGAACGATAAGACAAAAAAACGGAAAAGCAAATTACGTGAAAACATTGAATCGATAGCCATAGCAGTCGCGCTGGCCTTTGCGATCCGCTATTTTGTGGTGGAGGCATTTAAAATCCCTACCGGCTCGATGGCGACAACCTTATTGGGTGAGCATAAGGATGTAAAATGTCCCAATTGCAGGTGGTTTTTTTATGCCGACCGTCAAAGTGAAAGTGCTACGTGTCCCAATTGCCAATTCAGGATAAATCTCTCTGCTTATTGCGATGTTTGTAACAACAGGATCCGTTATAATTGGCCGGCATGGTTATGGCGAAAGGGATATTGCCCACGATGCAAAACTACAGTAGCATGGTCAGATCTGTCAAATCGGGTAATTCACGGTGGAAACAGGATCGTGGTCAATAAATTCTGGTACAAATTTAAAGACCCGCAACGATGGGATGTCGTAGTGTTTGTCTACCCATTATACGACCTTACCTGTAAAGATTGTTCCACACAACTTCCTGATACGGAATGGCATGAGGGTTTCCGTTGCCCCCGGTGCGGCTCGGCAAGATTCTCAAAGAAAACGAAGAATTACATTAAACGGCTCGTTGGTTTGCCTGGTGAAAAGCTTCAGATCGTCAATGGCGATATTTATATTAATGACAGGATACAAAGAAAACCTGATTCTGTGCAGGATACGCTGTGGCTACCGGTTTATAATAGTCATTATCCGGCAAAGGAAACTGATGACCCGACGTGGATAACCGACAGCAAGGCATGGGAAATTCATGAAAAGTCACTTATTTTGGATAATATGTCACAAGGCAATCCGGATACGTCTCTTGTAACGTTTGGGAGAAACATTTCTGACCAAAATGGTTACAACAACCGGTCTGGTAGCAATGAAATGGGTGACGTGAAGATTTGCTTTGATGTGACGCTCTTAAAAGGTTCACAATGTCTGGAACTTGTTCTTGAAAAAAACAGTAATGTATTTACAGCCATTATTCCAACAGACGATACGGATGCAAAGGGTCGTCTCCTAAAGGATGGAAATGTCGTTTTGGAAAAAGGTATCCGCCTGCAAACCGGACAACCACACAAGATCGAGTTTTCAAACGTAGATCGTGTGGTGTCCCTCTCCATAGATAATGAAAAAGTTTTCGTATTTGATTATGATGACGGGACGGTGCCTGATCCACGTCCGTTTGATACCAGTAAAATTCGTTTTGGTGGCACCCGCTTACATGGGACTTTTGAAAATATTAAGATTTTCCATGATATTTATTATACCAGTCTCTCCGCTGGTACGTGGGGTACAACCAAAGCGGTCCAGATGGGTGAGAAGGATTACTTTATGCTTGGGGATAATAGCAGAAACAGTAACGATAGCCGCGTATGGAAGTTCGTCCCGGAAGAAAATCTTGTAGGTAAGGCATTCTTTGTGTTCTGGCCACTGAATACGATGAAGTTTATACGATGATTATCAACACAAAAAATAAATCACAAAATGCAACAAAGAGAAAGTTTTAAAAATTTTTCTCTGTGTCCTTTGTGTCTTTGTGGTTAAGTGTTTAAAACATATTTTTAACATTTTCGCAAAAACGATTTAGCGCCAACCGTTGTGTATGGTGCGGGGTTACCCCACCCCCTACATTTCGCAGGAAAGAGGAATAAATGTCACGCTACATATTCCAACTCCAACTCGTTAAGGCTATGGGACTTGCATTATGAATTTGCTAAGGGCAGAGGGATTAACAAAAACGTATGGTAGACGCACAGTAGTAAATAACGTCAGTTTTGAGGTTAATGACGGAGAGATCGTGGGTTTACTCGGCCAAAATGGGGCGGGTAAAAGCACTTCCTTCAACATGATTATTGGTGTTATTCGGCCAGATAGTGGCCGTGTAATTTTTCAGAATGAAGATATTACTGACTTCCCCATATACCTGCGCGCACGGAAAGGAATGGGTTACTTGTGCCAGGAACCATCCGTCTTTCAGCGGCTGACAGTAGAGGAAAATATCCTTGCCATCCTGGAGACACACCGGTACAATTCCGGCGAGAAATACAAACGCCTGATAGAATTGCTCACCGAATTTAACTTAAAACATCTGGCAAAAAACAAGGCATTTACCCTCTCTGGCGGTGAAAGGAGGCGACTCGAAATTGCACGGGCGCTTGCCAGTACCCCATCCATGATCCTCCTTGACGAACCATTCACCGGTGTTGATCCCATTGCCGTTAATGAGGTTCAAGACATCCTCCTGAGACTTAAGAACAGGGGGATTGGTCTCCTTATCACCGACCACAACGTCCGTGAAGCCCTCAGTATTACAACTCACTCATATATCATAAGTGAAGGCACAGTTGTTGCCAAAGGTACCACCCAGGAAATCTTAAATAACCCCGTTGCTCGCCAATCCTATTTAGGGGATAACTTTCCCACCAGTGAACATCGATTAACGGATTTCAAAGACCTCAACAAGAAGACGATAGATGCTGATCGAAAACCCATTGTTCGCAAAGATACTATCATTAAGTAATATTTCCCATTCTGCAATGTTTCAGAAATAAAAAATATCCAAAAAACCAGACAGGGTGCCCCTTTTCACATATTTATACCCAGAATGAGCAGTGTAAATTTTATGCAGTGTGGCACGGTCAAGTGGAGTTTGTCCGTGTTGAACTTGCACTCCGTTGTTTATGAATCATCCATTTTGAAACACGGGTATACAATACAAATATCACCCATTGCAATTACAAGGCACCGAGCAATACTGCGGAATCACGGACAAGCCCTGCTTGTCCGTGCCACCCTTACGGAATGGTTGCTCCGTATAAATTTGATAAATTGCAAACTGTGGACCTTTTGAGTATATATCACTAAAGTGTACAGTAAACCAGGCAGTTAAGAAGTGTACCATGGACAAAGAAGAATTTTTCAGTGAGGATATTTTAGCTGGCAAGGTATATGACAGGACGGTTATTAAAAAACTGCTGTCGTATGTACTGCGCTATAAGGCATCGGGTTTGTTGTCCGTCTTTATGGTACTCATTACCACCGTCTTGTTTTTGCTTGGCCCGTATCTCTTTGGATATGCAATTGATCATGGTATTAACAAAGGGGATAAGACATTAATATACCGGACGGCATTGGCCATACTGGGTATCGAAACATTACGGCTATTGCTGGTTGTAGTGCAAAGTTATAATATCCAGGCCATTGGACAGAAGGCCATGCTGGATATGCGCATGGAGCTTTTTGATCACGTCCAATCACTCCCCGTTTCTTTTTTTGATAAAAATCCCGTTGGGAGGGTCGTTACGCGCCTTACCAACGATATTGCTGCAATTGGAGAACTCTTTTCAGCCGGCGTCATTGTGGTAATCGGCGACATCTTTATCATCATCGGCATATTCGTAGCTATGTTTATGCTTAACTCGAAACTTGCACTCATCACGCTCTCCGTCTTTCCGATTATCGTGGTGATCTCCCTCTGGTTTGGTGGTCGTATGAAGAACTCATTCCGGGAGATACGGCGTAAGCTGGCACGCATCAATGCTTATCTCAATGAAAATATTACGGGGATGAAGGTTATCCAGCTCTTTAACCGGGAAAAAAAGAATTATCATAAATTTGACGAAATTAATGACGACTATCTAAAAGAGCAGGTCAAATATATTCGCTATTTCGCCGTGTTCCAACCTGCAATTAATATGGTGAGTGCTCTGGCAGTTGGCCTAGTACTCTGGTATGGCGCGGTGAGGTACATGCAAGGGTTTCTCACCCTCGGGGTTTTAGTCGCATTTCTGGCTTATATTCATGACCTCTTTGAGCCCATCCGGGATATCGTGGAAAAGTACAATATTTTCCAAGGCGCCATGGCGTCGTCTGAGCGCGTGTTTGGTCTCATGAGAGAACCGACCGAGGTAGACTACATTATCTCTAATCCTGACAGAGAAGTTTCTAAGAAAGATTTTAAAGGCGAGATAACGTTCGAAAATGTCTGGTTTGCTTACAACGGGAAGAATTATGTATTAAAAGATATCTCTTTTCATATAGAGACTGGACAGTCTGTTGCACTGGTAGGTGTAACGGGCAGCGGGAAGACATCAATCGCAAGTGTACTGACGCGTCTCTACGAAATCCAAAAGGGTACTATTCTGCTGGATCGGATTGATATACGGAAGATAGAAAAGGTAGGACTGCGATACGTCATTGGATTAGTCAGTCAGGACGTCTTTTTATTTGCGGGTACGTTAAGGGACAATATTACCCTGTTTAAACCCGTATCAGATTCAAAGGTCTTAGGAACCATCGAGACATTGGGATTAATGCCCTTTATCGAGCGCCTGCCAAAAGGGCTCGATATGGAGATTGCCGAACGGGGTGCAAATCTTTCCGTAGGCGAACGTCAATTTATCTCTCTATCCAGGATCATTCTCTATGACCCTCGGGTAATAATTCTTGACGAGGCAACTTCCAGCATGGACCCCCTTTCCGAGGTCCTGATCCAGAATGCCCTTCATAAAGTGACACAGGGCAGGACGTCCATTTTCATTGCTCATCGACTATCTACGATCCTCCATTGCGATAAGATCATGGTTCTAAGCAAGGGTGAAAAGGTGGAAGAAGGCAGTCACGAAGAACTCCTGCGCCAGGGTGGTCTTTACAGCCAGATATACAAAGTGTATATGAAGGAGGAGTTGATAGGCCATGCGTAATTACGCAAAATTGTGCAGATTTTGGAAAGCTATAATGTACCCCAAAAACTGGACAGATAAATAAGATAAAATATCCTGAGTGAGAATCGGGAGTGTGGATTCAAGAAAGGAGGATATTTTAGGGATGGAGAGGCGATTCAAAAACACGTATGGAAATAACAGGTGAGCCGCGCATAGAGATTGCAATGCTTGAACTACTAACTGATGCTATCGAATATAGAATAGAAAAAATTAATGCCGAGGTAAAAAACTTAGAGGTACATATCTTATGCCTTTTGAAGAATTCAAAAATGAGGGTTTCGCGAGCGGAGAGAAGGGAAAGAAGGCAAATATTCGATGTGTTTACTGAAGAGTTTTGGTCTCCTTTGCTATCCAATCCAGGTAACTCTTTGAACCTTGCGTGATTGGCACGGCAATAATCTCCGGTACCTCGTAACTATGTAATTGTTTGACCCGTTTTTCCACCGTGTCGAACAGGTCTTCCCTCGTTTTACATATCATCAACACTTCGCGTTCAATCTGTAAGTTACCCTGCCACTTGAAAATAGACTCAACAGCCTGGACAATATTACAACAGGCGACGTGTCCCTCATTTACCAAAGTTTGACCAATCTTTCTTGCCTCATCAATTGAACTAGCCGTCACAAAAATTACAATCGCTTTAGCCATGCTACCTGCTTAACCCATACGCTCTTTATCAATAGTTTTTCTGTCGCACGTACCGCCATATCTTTTTAAAAGAGATTCTATTTCCCTGCTACCCTCTTCATCGCGTGTTACATATACGAGGGTGCAACGACATCCTTTAGGGCTTTTGCAGCCCGCATGGGGAGGTTTTACGGTGTGGAGCATTTTGTGATTGGGGAGCATATGCCTCCCATCTAAGGACATGCATACATCACAGGTGTTGCCATCTTTGGTCGCTGAATAAAAAACGTAGGCAATTTCTTTCAGGTGTGTCGTAACTACATCTGTTTTTTTATCTGGAGGATGCTGGGTGGTATTTCTTGGCGCCTTGCTTTTTAAACTATTTTTCAAGAGATAATAAATGACATAGGCAGCTATCAAAAATACAAGAAAACGTGTCATTAATTATACGGTACCTTTAGGCTTCCTCAGCATAAACAAAAACAATCCGCCCACAACCAAAACCGTTTGCGTTAATATGATGCTCTTGATCCATATTGCGAAACATTTCCACAATAATTCAGCCCCGCGTACCTGTTCGATTGCGATGGAAACACGTTTAAAGGCGTAGATAGCGATTAGCGAAATAAGCACGGCCATCGCTATTATTATAATTGTCTTTAGTTTTTGCTTCATAAATGTTGTCTTTCAAATATCACATATCCTGTTTATCAAATGTAACAATTACCTTCTCGGATCCTTCCTGTTTATTCACTGTTTCTACGGCATTTTTACCTTGCTCACTTGAATTTATATCTATTGCCTTTTTGTATTCTGCAACCGCTTCATCTATCATTCCCTTTTCCTCATAAGCATATGCTAAATTATAACGGGCATCTGCATTCGTGGGATTGGTATTTATTGTCTTCTTAAATTCGGTTATAGCATCTTCTATCATGTTTTTACTTGCATATGCCATTCCCAGATTAAAATGGGCTTTCGCTGAAGCAGGATTTAATTCCGATAATTTCTTCCACGAAGAAATTGCTTCGTCATAGAAACCTTCCTGAAAATAAACAGCACCCAGCTTATCATATACCTCTAAGAAATTTGGATTAGATGCAATTGCCTTATTATAAGCGACAGCAGCTTTATCTA
>JBKBTA010000080.1:0-2986 GCA_046291035.1 Candidatus Brocadia sp. | reverse complement strand
ATCTAATAGCCCTTTCTCAGTGTAAGCCTCACCAAGTTTATATAAGGCGCGTGCGTTATCTGGATTGGTCTTTAGTATATTTTCATATTCCAGAATTGCTTCATCACAAAGTCCTTTCCCAAGGTATGCCTCGCCAAGATTTAATCGTATCAGGACATTTGAAGGGTCTTTGGCAAGAATTTCTTTGTACAAACGGATGGCCTCGTCCAGCATCCCCTTCATCGCATAGGTATGGCCCAGATAGCATGATGCCATCATATCATTGGGGTCTTCATCCAAGACCTTTTTAAATGACACGATAGCTTCATCTAAAAGCCCTCTTGTATACTGATTGTATCCGGTGATACTTCCGGGTGCTATTCCCTTGCTGGCTAGTTGATATGCCCTGGTTTTTTCATATACCTTTTTCTCTTCTTTTGCTAATTCTAAATTCTTCTTTGCCTCTGAATCTTGAGGATTTATTTTCAGCGCCAGATTATGTTCCGCAATGGCTTCATTAAACATGTTTTTATTTCTGTATGCAAATCCGAGGTTATCATGCGCCTTGGAATAATCCGGATTGATCTTAATTGCCAGTTTAAATTCAGCTATTGCATCATCAAACATCTTTTGCCTGCAATAAGCAACACCAAGGTTGTTACGTGCTTCTGCAAAATCAGGTTTAATTACGAGTGCCCGCTTAAATTGTATAATCGCCTCATCAATCATATCTTTGTTTACGTACTTTGCGCCGAGATTATTAAACTGCATCGCCAACTGATATTGATCGGCCTGGCTATTATATCTTTTACTATTTGAAGATGCACATCCAAGAATACTGAGGATGAGACAAATACCCATCAGCGTTTTTTTCATTTTATTTATTATTATTTTATTGCCCTTTTGATGATGAAGCATTATAAAGCTATCAGTCTGTTCCTAAGTCCTTGTATAAATGTATATTGAATCAATATCAAAGTCAACAATAAAAAAACACTTAATCCATGGAAATTCCATATTTCGTAAGAGCACGCAGTCGAAATTGGAATATGTTTTATTAAAGTTATACAATGATGTTGAAGAGAAGACTATTGCGGGGTAGAAATTTGCAACCTATTTCAGATATTCCCATCAACTCTTTTACCCGAATTACTTCCACAAAGATTTTGTTCCCAATGTGGTCATAATCAGGGGAAACAGCCAGGGTCCCTACCTCTTCCTTTTTCTCAGGGAAAATGACCAGAATATTACCTACGGCTATTTTTTTCTTTGTTTTCAACCGTAACCCACCTCTGGAAATGTCAACAACAGTTCCTAAAAAGGCCGGCTTTTTCAATTCATTTATCTTTTTAACCTTACAGGTAAAGATATCGTAAAATCGTTTATGTCTCAGCGGGCCTGAAACTTTGTCTGCTGCCCTGTTTATTTCTTTTTGTGATTTTGTGACAACTTCCTCTCGTTTTGTAATCAGCTCATCGATACAACTCCTAGCCTCATGAAGTTCATCCAGAGATAGATCCTCTAATATTTTAATTACCTTTTTTTTCGAAGACATGTCCGGTGATTTCTTATTTACTTCTGGTATTTTTGTTCACAATTCCGCTTCGATTTCACACATTATTATAAATCAAAGTAAAAAAAACAACTCTTTTTTATTGTTTATATTCCATTAACTCTGATACCTCTTTCTGCAGTTTGTTTATTACATAGATCGTGTATTCCCGGTCTGTCCTTGAACTGTCAAAAGAAAGAGGTTTACCGAAGGATATTCTCACATATCTCTTTTCCGGATGGGATAACCACCCGCGTTTTGGCATGAATTGATTACTGCCGCAGATAGCCATTGGCACGACCCTTCTTCTTGATTTTAAAACAATCAGTGAAATACCCCTCTTAAATGTACCCAGCTTACCATCCTCGCTTCTTGTTCCTTCGGGAAAAACCACAAGAGACTTTTTTGCCGTTAGTTTATTGACGGCTGTTAAAAGGGTTGCATATGCCTTTCTGTCTTCCGTCCTCTGGATGGGAATATGCCCCGATGCTGTCATATATGCTCCCAGGATCGGGACATGAAAGACCGTATCCTTTGAGATAAAGCTAAAGTTTACGGGGATAAAGGCGAGAGAAAGTTTAATATCCATCATACTTTGGTGATTCGAGATGAAAATAACAGGCTCATTCCTGGGTATATTTTCTAAACCTTGAATTTCTACCTTCATACCGAGAAGTTTAAATGCAATACGGCTAAAGAACCTTTCTATGGTATTGAAAACATTTTCCTTCTCTTCGGTATCGATGCTTAAAATCACTGCCGTCAGTGTAGAAAGCATCCAGAGTGAGACAAATAACACCCATGAATAGATGGTAAACAGTATTCGATACAATTTGTGCATAATACTAGGCTTTGTCCCTTGTTCCTCAAAAACCTGGCCTAAATCATTTTAGCTTTAAATTTGCATTTTTCAATAAATAAGATTTTGTTTGACAAAAGGGTAATCAAGGCATAACCTTAACTTTTATTATGAAAAGGGATTATATTACATCAATATCTTTGAGAGGAATCAAATTTACGAGAGGACTATTTTTAAAATCAATTCAAACCCTGAAGGATTTCATTGATTTTATTAGCCTTCTCAATTTCAGAGATACAAAGTCGCAAAATAGCCTGGACATTATAAAGTTATCTTTGCGGACAGTTTGTAAGAACGCCATTGTAAACAGGTTCTATGGAGGAATGGCTCTCTTATTTTCCATAAGTTTGCTTCTCTTAATGCTGGGTGCGTCATGTATTTATGGCTTTGCGAGTTTTCCGCTTGGCCTCGGTATTTTTTCTATTAGCAGTCTTATCATACTCTGCTTTACCTTTTTCAAGGTGCTACTGGTTCCTTTGGTGTCCTTATTGAACAAGGAAAAAGTTGCACTGTTGATTGAGCAAAGATACCCCTCCTTAAATAACTCCCTTATCAGTTCAATACAATTAACTGCAGCCAAACCCCGCAAAAAAACC
>JBKBTA010000007.1:0-37826 GCA_046291035.1 Candidatus Brocadia sp. | reverse complement strand
AACGGGGAATAAATAGGGGGTGTATGAATCAATACTTACATATTATCGAGATCACCATCCTCATCGTCCAGTGCTTTTTCAATTTCAAATTCAATCTCTCTTCTCGGCTCGAGTACCAGCTTTTTATATCTTTCCTTAATAAGGGCGAGACGCTCAGATTTTCTTCGTTGGTTATCAACTGAATAATTTACATCTAAGATCATTTTTTTTCCTCTCCTTTTTGCAAATTTTCAAAAATAGTAAATTACTATTGAATTTTTAAAAATCTCAAAAATTATATATTCAACTTGATCAATGTCAAGCCAAAAACTAGATAAAAATAATGAAAATATGTTTCGGATTTCGATTTTTGAATTTTTTGAAAAATGACAGTATTTTTCAGTACCGACGGTAAAGGAGGGTTTTAAAAGGCGCTTCCATATGCAGCCTGATTTATTTCACCCTTCCCTTGCTTTACGGATATCATCTGCACGGTGAAATACCCTATAAAGTATGGGGAGTACAAGCAGTGTAAGAACAGTTGATGATATAATTCCGCCGATCACTACTGTAGCAAGCGGGCGCTGCACTTCCGCCCCCGTTCCCGTAGCCAGGGCCATCGGGAGAAACCCTAAAGAGGCGACGAGGGCGGTCATCAAGACAGGTCGTAGGCGCGTAATCGCACCCTGGAGTATAGCATGGTCAAATGGGTTGCCTTCAGCACGGAGCTTATTGATAAATGAGATCATGACCAGTCCGTTTAGTACTGCCACACCGGAGAGCGCAATGAACCCGACACCTGCAGATATTGATAAAGGAATGCCCCTGAGCCAGAGCGAAACAATTCCCCCTGTTAAGGCAAAAGGAACCCCGGTGAAGACCAGGAGGGCGTCTTTCACCGTTCCAAATGTGGTAAAAAGCAGGAAAAAGATCAGTAGGAGCGCAATGGGGGTGACTATTTGCAACCGTTTCTTTGCAGACATCATCTGTTCGAACTGTCCTCCCCAGGTAATCCAGTAATTTGCCAGGATGGCGACATCCTCTTTGATCTTTCTTTCAGCTTCCTCGACAAACGAACCTATGTCGCGACCACGCACATTTGCCGTCACAACAACCCGGCGCTTGCCGTTCTCCCTGCTGATTTGATTTGGACCCGGTTTAATATTAAAATCCGCAATGGATCCAAGCGTTATATAACTAGGTCGTTTGGTCTTATCCAGATGGACCATTGGTAATAAGCCTGCACTTGACACACTTTTACTCTCCGGTAATGGGATCGGCAACCTCTTGAGCACCTCCACATTACTGCGCATCTCCTCGGGCAGGCGGACGAGGAGTTCGAACCTCCGATCCCCCTCAAAAATATTCCCCGCGCTTTTCCCTCCGATTGCTACCTCGATTACCTCCTGCACATCAGAAATGTTAAGGCCGTATCGTGCCATTTCTTTGCGGTTCATCTGAATAGTCAGGACCGGCAGCCCTGTCACCTGCTCAACCTTGACATCCGATGCCCCCTGTATCTTCTCAAGGACCTTGACGATTTTCTCGCCTGTCTCAAGCAAGACTTCCATATCGTCACCAAATACCTTCACCGCCACGTCGCTTCGTACCCCGGCGATAAGCTCGTTGAAGCGCATCTGGATCGGCTGGGTAAATTCGTAGTTGTTTCCAGGAATCTTTTTCAGATTTTCCTCAAGCTCGTGTACCAAATCTGCCTTTGGTCTTTGTGGATTTGGCCAGTCCGGCCTGGGTTTCAGCATGATAAATGTATCGGCAACGCTTGGTGGCATAGGATCCGTAGCAATTTCTGCCGTTCCTATCTTGGAAAAAACGGTATCCACTTCCGGGAATTCTTTTATTTTCTTCTCAAGGGTACATTGCATTTCTACCGCCTGTGACAGGCTTGTTCCAGGTATGCGAAGGGCATGGACTGCTATATCTCCTTCATCAAGACTCGGTATGAATTCACTTCCCATCCGTGTCACTAAAAGTCCACTCAGGACAACAATCACGCTTGCTATTGTTATAACAAAGCCTCGATTATTCATGGCCAGATTTAAAACAGGAATATAGGTTTTCTTGGTCCATCTCACGAAAAAGTTTTCCTTTTCGGATAGTTTTCCGGAAAAGAATAGCGCTATTGTGGCAGGAATAAACGTAACAGAAAGGACCATTGCACTGAATAAGGCAACAATTACGGTAAATGCCATGGGATAGAACATCTTTCCCTCAACTCCTGTCAGACTCAGGATTGGTAAATAAACGATCATGATGATCAATTCACCAAACATGGTCGCTCTCCGTACCTCCTTTGATGCCTCAAAAACAATCTCGAAGCGTTCTTGACGTGTTAATAGCCGTCCCAATCGATGTTGTTCCTCTGACAACCTGCGAATGCAATTCTCAACGATAATTACAGCGCCATCAACAATGATTCCGAAGTCTAATGCCCCGAGGCTCATGAGGTTTGCGCTCACCTTGTTGCTCACCATCCCCGTAACGGTAAATAACATGGATAATGGTATAACGAAAGCCGTGATAAGGGCTGCCCGTATATTCCCCAAAAAGAGGAATAGAATAGCAATTACCAGAAGGGCGCCTTCAGCCAGATTCTTCTTTACGGTGTGTATGGTTTTTTCTACAAGAGTGGTACGGTCATAAACTGTCCTGGCAACAACACCAGGCGGTAGTGTGCGATTTACCTCAACCATCTTATCGGCCACCATTCTTGATACTGTTCGGCTATTTTCGCCCATAAGCATGAAGACCGTACCCAGGACAACCTCTTCCCCATTTTTCGTTGCTGCACCGGTTCGGAGTTCTTTTCCCAATAAAACCTCCGCCACGTCTTTAATGTAAATGGGCACACCTTTGTAATTTCCTATGATAATCTGCCGGATATCCTCAATATCAACCACCTGTCCAGGGGCACGGATCAAATATTGTTCTCCACGGTGTTCGATATATCCTGCACCTACATTGGCATTATTTCTGGCAAGGGCATGAAGGACGTCATGAAACGACAACCCGTAGGCAATCAGTTTGTCAGTGTATGGAGTTACATGATATTGTTTCTCATAACCGCCGATGGTATTTACTTCGGTAACACCCGGAATAGTGTGAAGCTGAGGTTTAATAACCCAATCTTGAATGGTTCTTAAATCAGTTGCTGTATAGGGTGTTCCATCCTGCTTCAGTGCTCCGGCTTTAGACTCCACAGTCCACATGAAGACCTCGCCAAGGCCGGTTGCAATAGGCCCCATAATCGGCTCAACGCCGGGTGGAAGGTCTCCTTTGACTTCCTGAATGCGCTGGTTAATCAATTGCCGGGCAAAGTAGATATCCGTTCCATCCTTAAAAATAGCAGTCACCTGCGAGAGCCCGTACCGTGAGAGTGATCGCGTTTCGGTAAGATATGGCATACCGGCCATTATTGTTTCTATGGGAAAGGTAATACGTTGCTCGACTTCCAATGGAGAATAACCTGGAGCCTCTGTGTTGATCTGAACCTGGACGTTAGTGATGTCGGGTACAGCGTCAATGGGAAGTTTTTGATAGTTGTATACACCCAAAGCTGCAACTGCCATTGTTGCAATAAGGATTACCCAGCGGTGGTGGATTGATAATTTTAATATTTTCTCAAGCATAGTATTACAAATTCGAAACTCGAATATCGAAACCCGAAACGAAACAAGATGTTTTTATTTACTTTTTGGTTAATGTTCATGCTTTGCCCCTGCCTTGCCAAGTTCGGCTTTTAGGATGAAACTATTGCGCGCAACGTATTTCTCACCGGGTGTGATACCATGTAAAACCTCTACCCATCGCCCATCACTTCTTCCCAACTCCAGGGGGCGGGCCTCAAACTGGTTTCCATATTGTACAAAAACGACGGATTGTTCGCCTAATGTTTGGATTGCATCGACAGGTACCGCCACCGGTACCGATACCTCTTCCTGGACAATTTCGACAGTTACAAAGAGGCCCGGCCGCCACTGACCTTCTGGATTCTGCACAACTATTATTCCTCTGGCGGTTCGTGTTTCCTCTCCAACAAGCGGACCGATATATGTCAGCGTGCCGTCAACCTCCAGTCCCAATACCTTTGATCGTACAGTAACATTTTGTCCAACTTTAACTATTTTCAAATCTTTGGCATACACCGTGACTTCTGTCCAAACCGTTGACAAATCGGCAAGGACGAAACAATCAGCATCCTCCTTGACTGCTTCTCCAACAGAGATGTGTTTTTCAATAACCATCCCATCAAATTGTACGCGTACCTCATAGCGTGTAAAACTCGCATCCTCCTTGTCTGAGATGCTATTCAGATCATTTTGAGAAAGTCCTAAAGCAAGCAATTTGTGCGTAACCTCATGCAAATTTATTTTGGCTTCTGACAATGCCTGCCTGCTTGAGAGATAATCTTTCTCAGAGGAAATCTTTTGTTTCCAAAGACGCTCAATCCTTTCAAATGTCGCTTGTGCCAGTTCTACCCGCTTAACAGAGGCCAAATATTCACTCTTCAATTCTGCCAGTTCCCGGCTATCAATAACAGCAATAACCTCGCCATGCTTGACCTCGTCTCCAAGATTTTTGTATACCGCAGTAACCACCCCAGAGACTCTTGGTACGACATGAACCACCTTATCTGCATTGAGTTTGATCTCACCTGGAAGCTCAAGGACGGTTTTTATCCGGGCAGGACCGGCCGTCTCAATACCAATCCCAGCGTTTTGTATCGCCTCCGGTGTAAGCTCGACTCTCCCTTCAATCTGCGAATATTCCCATTGATAGGTCTTACCTTTCCATTCTGCTAACACTTTCACATCAAAAGAGTGCGGTTCTTCAATGATCCTGTCGCCACAAAGATAATCACCCTCTCTCCGGAAGTTAATCACATCCACCCGGCCTCCAAGTCTATGCAATTCTATGATTAATTTCACCTCATCTGGGTTAACGGCTTTTCCTCGGTCAAATACATAGACTCTAAATTGGGGAGGAACGCCTCGTTCATGAATCGTGATCTCAACCTGAAAATCACCCTCGGATAACAATCTGCCCCCATGAGGTCCCTTTCTATATTCTGCTTCATACGGAGATCCGGCATGTTCATGAAAATCTTTAACCGTTGTTTTTTCCACGCGTAGGATAATCAACGCCAGGACAATTCCCAGCAGGACGGCAATACCGATGGGTAACATTTTCTTAAAATAAGCTGTTTGATATATCTTCTTATCCCACATTATTGATCCCCTGTTCATTTATTTAATGTAAGCCGCGGGTTTTAGCCGTTTGGCTGAGCTCACGACGAAGTCCCCTCTTTCTAAAGGGGAATCATAACAAGAGGGTAGGATGGGTTAAGCAAAGCGAACCTATCACTACCATTTTTTGTTGGGTGCGCTCTGCTTCACCCAACCTACATAAATCTACCTTATATCTTGATTGTATAGGAATTTTCATTTTATTCATGCGGGTTGCAGACAAAAAATCCCCCTTAAAAAAGGGGGTAAGGGGGTTGTAAAATAGCCAACAAAAAACACAACCCCCCCGAATCCCTCTTTTTTAAGGGGGACTTAAACGGAATAATTTGAAAACCTGCGTAAATAAAATAAATATTTCTATACAATTGTATTAAGCATTCGGCTGCTTTTCAATGTAGAGCGAAGAGGCTCTTCGCTCTACAACCGCACCTTTGAAATTCCTTAGCGTTTTATTACCTTAAGAGTCTTAGTCCATTTGCTATCACAATCAACCCCCCTATTTCGTTAATGAGAAGCCCAGGTACAAGGCCAATCCAACCACAAAGGGCTACCGGTACCAGAAAGGCAATGATAAGGAGGGAAGTAACAATATTTTGTCGGATAGTACTTATCGTCCTGCGACTTAGTGAAATGATATAGGGAATTTTTGCCAGATCATCCGACATGAGTACAAAATCACTGGTCTCAATGGCTATATCAGTGCCAGCGGCTCCCATAGCAATTCCAGCGTCTGATTCAGCCATGGCGGGGGCATCATTGACACCGTCTCCCACCATAGCAATACAGTGATATTTCTCCTTTAATCTCTTCACTGTTTCTACCTTATCTTCCGGAAGCAATTTGGCATAGAATTCATCGATTCCAGTTTCTCTGGCAATTTCAGCGGCCGTCCCCTCGTTATCCCCTGTAAGCATGATAACCCTTTCGATTCCAGCATGTTTTAAGGTCTGAACGACATTTTTTGCCTCCACCCTGACCCTATCGGCTACTGCAATAATTCCCAAGAGTTCCTTTTGAGAACCCAATAATATAACTGTTTTACCTTGATTCTCCAATTCAGAGATTTGGGCGAGGATTTTGTCTATTTTTTGCGATTTTTTCATCACCCCTGGTTCTCCTCCTCTCTCCTCCTCTATCTCACTCATGGTGGGGGATAAAGGGCATGGTGAAACAGGGGTGGTTAATCGGTTGCGACTTACTTCACCAGAAGTCAAGAGTTGCGAGAAAAGACGCTTGTTTCCAATAAAATATTCACAGTCGCCTATTTTCGCCTTTGCACCCATGCCAGTAATGGACTCAAAGCTGTCTACCGTTCGTAAATTTAATTCCCTTTCTTTCGCTTTACTTACAATAGTTTCACCCAAAGGATGCTCTGAATAATTCTCGATACTGGCAGCTAGTTGTAATATCGTCTCCTCTGTTTGATTATTATTCAACGGTATGATATCAGTAACGGATGGTTTGCCGATGGTAATTGTTCCTGTCTTATCAAAGGCTATGGCCTTCAGTTTTGCTGCAATCTCGAGAAATACTCCACCCTTTACCAATACGCCATGTCGAGCCGCATTCCCTATGGCAGCAACTACTGCAACTGGAACCGAGAGGGCAATGCCGCAAGAACATGATACAACGAGGACCACCAATCCCCTATAGAACCAGTAAGAAAATCCGCCCCAAAACAATGGCGGAATGGTTGCCACGACAAAGGCTAGGGCAAACATTGTAGGGGTATAATACTTCCCAAATTTTTCACCAAAACGCTGATAACTGGACTTCCTTGCGTGCGCTTCTTCTACTGAATGAATAATCTTTGCAAGGGTAGTATCCTTCGATAATTTCGTTACCATCACTTCCAGAACCCCTCTTTGATTGAAGGTACCAGCAAAGATATCATCTCCTTCCTTCTTTTCGGCCGGAATTGATTCTCCGGTAATGGGAGATTGATCAACACTGGAGTAGCCTTTTATTACCTTTCCATCCAGTGGTATCTTTTCACCTGGTCGTATGATGATAGTGTCAGAGATTTCTACCTCTTCCACGGGTAAAACCGTTTCCTTCCCATTTCTCCTGACAAGCGCTTCTTTCGGCGCCAGTTCCATGAGCATTTTTAAGGCACCCCTTGATTTGCTCACGGTATAAATCTCAAGGATATCGCCTAACAGATAAATAAAAACCAATGTTGCTGCCTCTTCCCACAATCCAAGGGTTACAGCCCCTACGGCACCGGTCACCATGAGGGTTCGGATATTAAGGGTCAGTGTCTTTAAGGCACCAAACGCCATCTTTGCAGGATAATAACCACCAAAAATAATAGCAGCGCTGTGAAGAATGATCGTTACGATTCCTTTCAATCCTAGTTTTTCTAATATAAACGCTGTTAAAGTAAAAAGACCACATATGGAGAGGGCTATAATCCTTTTTTCCTTCCACCATGCGATTTTTGCCCTGGCTTCCTTAACAACCGATGCCCTCATCCCTGTTTCGGCAATACTTCTGATGATTTGCTGGATTGAAATCAGTGAAGGATCACAAACGACTTTTACACCCTGAGTCGCAAGGTAGATTTCGAAGTTTTTTATCCCGGAGAGGGACTTCAACTTCTTCTCGATAATCGTCACCTCATCCTGACAATCCATTCCCTCTATAATTAACTTGTAGGTTTCAAGTTGTTCTTTTATCATTGTTCTACATCCAAATGGAGTAATCACGTTTGAGTATCTTAGCAATAACCAGCCGTTTTCTTAACTCCTTTGCAATGATCTCAGAGGTAACAGGCGCCATTCTTATTGGTCGGATTTTGGCTGGTGTTGTAAGCGCATCTTCTGGTTCTTTGGCAAGTTCAAAAGAATCTGTCGAGTCTTTCCCGATAAATTGTTCAATAAAATCTTTAGTAATGATATGGTCTCCACAGTAATATGTTGGATTTTTAACAACGTGAATTTCTTGAATCGCAATAGTGCGCCCAATATCGACGATAAGTTCAAAGGACCCGTACTCTCCCTCACCTCTAACCGGGAACGCCTTTTCCACCTCACTCCGCCCGCGTCTTGTAGTCATAGAATAATAAACAATCGTTTTTTCATCTTCACCAATTTTAATGCCATATTCGGCTAATTCATGAATTTGCTGCTCTGTTAAATAAACGTGATGCCTTTCAACCCATAGATAAGGATGATGCTTTTTTATCTCATAAAGAGTCATTTCCTGGCCATGTCCGGCATGCGGGGTTTTTGCACAGCCACACGTTAATAAAACAAGCAGTAAACATACACACCACTTTTTCATAGCATGTCGCCTTTCGTATGATAGATTTTTTCTTTTAGCGTAATTTTAATAAACTCGTTGAGCATCATTGCTCATTGTTATCCATTATCTTCCGCATATGGAAAAACAGGCACAGACAAACAAGTTTGTCCGTGCCACTGTTGCTGACCCGAAATTATCCCCTTGGCAGTACATGATGATAACCATACCAATGAGGGCGATAAGACCGCTGATCAGATCAAATTTGTGGGGGCTATCTTATCGACTTGCTATCCCCAACGATAGAGAAGACTATAAATATACCACCTTAGGCGGCATATACACGGCCAAAGTTTGCGGGCTGGAATGTTGGTATAACTCCATAGATAATCAGCACGATTGCTCCGGATAAACCGAGCAAATACTCTTACCCCCTCTTAGCCATACCAGATATCCGCCGCCTATTTCGCAAAGTTCGGCAAGGATAAAGAAGAAAACTGACATGGCAATCTCAATCTTTTCCACTTTTTACGTCATTCACCTTTCTGTAATAATTTAATTCAATATTTTCAAGGAATTTCAAACGTTTTTTCTGTCATTCCCGCATGCTTTTAACGGGAATCCAGAACAGTTTTTATTATATTCATCTCCGCTGTCTCGGCGACCTCGGCGGTAAATATTTCTTTATGCAACCTCAAACCTTTTGGGAAACCATTGGTAAAGGGCAGGGACCACAAAAAGGGTCAAAAACGTTGAAAAACAGAGTCCACCAATGATCACGGTTGCCAGTGGTTTCTGTACTTCAGCCCCTACATCTGTAGATACGGCCATGGGTAAAAACCCGATAATGTCTGTCGTGACAGTCATCAATACAGGCCTGAGCCGTGTCAACGCCCCCTCTATGATAGCATCTTTCATCTCTTTGCCTCCCTGCCGTAATTCGTTGATATACGATACCATGACCGTACCATTCAGGACACATAATCCAAACAGGGCGATGAATCCTACACCTGCAGAGATACTAAAATGCATATCCCTCAAGAATAATGTCACAATCCCACCCGTTGCCGCAATGGGAACATTAATATAGATAAGGGAGGCATTCTTTAAGGAATGGAAGCTTGTATAAAGGAGTATAAAAATTAATCCCATAGCAATGGGGACAACGATTGCCAGACGTTTTCTGGCCTGCTGCATATTCTCAAACTGGCCACCCCAGTCCAAATAATATCCGGCAGGGATTTCCACCCTTTCTTTGATTTTCTTTTGCGCCTCTGCCACAAAGCTGCCGATATCCCTGCCTCGCACATTACACTCCACCACGATACGACGGTGTCCATTTTCACGGCTGACCTGGGCAGGTCCTTCTTCTGTGGAAATATCAGCCAGTTGACTGAGCGGCACGCGCACGCCGCTAGGGGCGCTAATCAGGATATTTTTGATTTCTTCGATGTTGTTCCTTGCCTCTTCTGTAAAACGGACTAAAAGGTCAAATCGCATCTGTCCTTCCAGCACCTGGGAAGCAGCCTTACCACCAATGGCTGTTGTAATAACATCCTGTATGTCCGATACGTTGATCCCGTAGCGAGCAATGGCGCTTCGGTCAATTTTTATCTGTACCACAGGCAGTCCTGCCACCTGTTCTACTTTCACGTCCTCAGCCCCTCGAATGGAACTAACAACCCGTTCGATCTCTTCTGCCTTTGACTTTAGTATTTCAAAATCTTCACCAAAAAGCTTGATGGCAATATCGGAACGGACGCCTGCTATCAACTCGCTGACCCTAAGCTCTATGGGCTGTGAAAAACTATATCGCATGCCCGGAATCTTTTCTAAATCCTCTTTCATATGTGCAATGAGGGCCTCTTTAGTTCTGGCTGTTTGCCAAGTCTTTTTTGGTTTAAGCATTATAAACACATCACTGTTCTCTGGCCCCATAGGGTCTATAGCGATCTCAGCCCTTCCAATCTTGGATACAACGGTTTTTACCTCTGGGTATTTTAAAAGGGTTTTTTCTATAAGTGAGGAGGTGTCTATCGATTCCTTTAATGAGACACTGGGGAAACGCCATACCTCAATAGCTATAGCACCTTCATCCAACTCAGGTATAAACTCCGAACCTAAAAAAGGAACCAGGATAAAACTCAAAATAAAACACGATGCTGCGGAGACAATGGTAATTCTGGGATGGGATACCGCCCTTTCCAAGAGTGGTCTATAATATCTTTTTAAGAACCGTATAATACGGTTATCAGTTTCAACACCATGTGACCTTATACCTTTCCTAAACACCATAGAACACAGGGTGGGCATAATAACTAAAGCAATAAAAAGGGAACTCAGCATGGCAAGGCTTACCGTAAAGGCCATGGGTTTGAACATCTTACCTTCAATACCCTGGAGGGTCATGATAGGTAAATATACAATAATGATAATGCCCACGGCGAAGAAGATAGGACGTCCAACTTCCTGAGCGGAGAGTTGTATTATTTCCCTGCGATTGTTATCACGTTTTCTGGTAGTTAGGTGCCGGATGATATTTTCCACCATAACAACTGACCCATCGATAACGACGCCAAAGTCCAGAGCGCCTAAGCTCATTACCGTCGCAGCGACTCCCATGTGATACATACCTGAAAATGTTAAAAGAGCCGTTAATGGGATGGAGAATGCTACAAGTAGTGCGCCTCGTCAGTTCCCTAGCAATAAAATAAGGATAACCACAACAAGGATAACACCAGAAGTGATGTTTGTAATTACTGTGTGAATAACATTATTAACAAGGTTGGCACGATCGTAAAACGGGATTACAAAAACACCCTTTGGCAGGGTGTTCCTGATTTCCTCAATCTTCTGCTTTACCCTTTCCACCACGGTGCGGCTATTTTCACCTTTTAGCATCATAGCAATACCTGTAACTGCTTCTCCCTTGCCGTCTTTGGTGACTGCACCATAACGTACCTCAGGACCTATCACCACGTCTGCTACGTTTTTTATATAAATGGGGGTACCTTCTTTTGTCGCATGGACAATGATGTTTTCAATATCCTGTATGGTATTGATAAGGCCTATTCCCCTTATAAGGTACTGTTCAGAAGCATGTTCAATATATTGTCCGCCAGCATTGGCATTATTGGCAGCAAGGGCATCAAAGACCTGCCGGAGGGTAATATTATAGGTGATGAGCTTTTTGGGGTCCACCTGCACCTGGTACTGCTTTACAAAGCCACCAAAGCTGTTGACCTCAATAACCCCTGGTGTGGTAAGCAACCTGGGTCTTATCAGCCAATCCTGAATAGTCCTGAGTTCCATGGCGTCTTTTCCCTCGCCGGTAACTACGTATTGATAGATCTCACCCAACCCTGTGCTAATCGGTCCCATGATCGGTTGAGCCTTGAAAACCTGGGGAAGCTGTTCCTTTGCCGTTTGTAAACGTTCTAAGACCAATTGGCGGGCAAAATAAATGTTTACTCGGTCATCAAAGACTACCGTGACTTGAGAAAGCCCTGTCTTTGAAAGGGAACGTACTTCCACGACATCTGGTAAACTGCTCATGGAGAACTCAATGGGAAATGTGATGAGTTTTTCCACCTCAAGAGGGCCGAGTCCCGGCACCTCGGTATTAATCTGTACCTGATTTATTGTAACATCTGGAACGGCATCAATGGGCAGGCGTTTGGTGTAATAGAGACCCAGTCCGATTATCACGCATATCCCGACAATAACCAGGAAGCCTTGTTTTAATGCGTATTCGATAAGTTTATGGATCATAGAATTAGCAAATCTCCAAAATGAGATTTCCATTACAAACTGCCAACTATCTACTGCTTACTGCCTACTTAAGCGGACAAATGGGCTAGTTACTAAAAAACTTACAAAAAAAAGAAGTTTTTACAAAGTAATACATAATCCACAATCGGTGTAATCTGTGAAATCTGTGATTCCAAGTGTTTTCCATCGGTCTGAGACTTCGCAAGGCATATTATGCTAATGTGCGCACCCCTCCCCAAACTTTTCCTTCATAATCTCTGACTTGAGCAGGAAGCCACCCTTAACAACCACACGTTCATTCTTTTTTAAGCCGCTAATAACCTTTACCTGGGCATCTATCCTCTCGCCTAAGGTCACGTCCCGTCTTAAGAAGTATCCCTCCTTAAGCGGCACAAAGACAAAGTGTTTTTGTCCGTCTGTCTGGACGGCTTCCACTGGTACCACAGGCAAGCTATTCGTTGTCTCTGATTGATACAGAAGCAATACCTTGGCAAACATACCCGGTTTCAATTTTTCATGATGATTGTCGACCTCTGCCCGAACCTTCACAGTCCTTGTCTTTTCATCAACGGTAGCTCCAATATACGTAACAAGCCCCTCAAATTGTTCGTCCGGATAGGAGGCAACTGATATCATTACCTTACTTCCTTTCTTAACTACAGGAATATCTTTTTCGTAGATATCAAACCATACCCACAGATTTGTGAGGTCAGAAACGGTGACAATAGGGGTGAAGGCATCCTTTAGTTCACCAATGGCTACATTTTTTTCAATCACTGTACCATCAAAGGGAGCTGAAAGGATAAATAGGGAGGACACCTGGTCTTCTGCTATATCCTGGATATCGCTCTCCCGCTGACCCATGAGTATTAACTTCTCTTTTAGCGCCTTTAACTCTATCTGTGCCTGTTCGTAAGCGTTCTCTGCCTCCAGAAAATGTTTCCGGAAGAAATCTTTTGTTTATAGAGGGTCTTTTCCCTGGAATAGTTCTTTTTTGCCATTTTCAGCATTGCCATCGCTTTCTTATAATTGGCCCTGACCTCCCCCAGTTCTATACTATCCAATACGGCCAGCTTCTGTCCTTTCTTCACGCGATCTCCCCAGTCTACAAATAGCTCTTTAACGACCCCGGATACCCGTGGGGAGACGATAGCAAAACGATCGCGATTTGGTCCCACCTCACCTGTTGCCTTATGAGTTACCTCTATATCAAACAATTCGACATTTTTTACGGTAATAACCTCCCCCAGTATTGACTTATCAACCTTAACAACGCCAACCTCATGGCGGCATCCGTCACATTCGATAATGGGGACATTGTGTTCACATCGTTTTTTTAAGAGTTCTTCATAATTATTGGTTTTAATAGTAGGGTTACACAAGGAACATTCGCTTTCTGGAACACCATGTTCAGGGCATATCTCATCTTTATGTATATCCTGGCAACTGTCGTGCTTTTGATTTGCGGCAACATTCACTATTGGAATGATCCCGGCGAATAAAAGAATAATTATGAAATAGAACATTCGGGTTTTAAATGATTGTAAATAAACCATGGTTTTATTTCCCTTATCGAAACAAAGTTTCTCTACTATTACATTCCCAAACAGAGTAGAAAGTTTGTCTTCTTCTTTTCACTCTTTCAAATATTCCTTTGCGTTCTTTGCGTCTCCCATTTTCATGAGGGCAAGCTTTGCGGTGAACCATTACGATAAATCTTTTTATCACTGTTATTGCTCCCTTATTTTCGTCACCGCCAATCTTTCGATATCTGCAATGAACAGGTTTAAATTTTTCAGGGATTCTATATAGGAAATCCTCGTTTCAGCCCATGTCCTCTGGGCATCCAGCAGGTCTATATAATTAAACTCACCCTCTTTATACCCCCTTCTGATTAATTTAAGGGATTCTTCTGCCTTTGGTAGTATCCTACCTTTATATTCGATTACACGCTTCCGTTCTACATTGTATGAATTGAAATTTCTTCTTAACTGAAATAGCAGGTCATTGTAAACTGACAGGTTCTCACTTTTGGCCTTCTTTGAAAGGGCCTTGCCCTTCTGTATGTTGCCCTGGTTACGATTAAAAAAGGGGGCTGGTATCTCAACACCCAACTGTACGGTGTCTATGTTTTCCGATGTAAGCCTTTTATAGCCCGCTGATACATTGATGTCAGGTATAACCTGTCTTTTTTCCAGTGATAACTGCGTTTCCGCTATTTCAATATTTTTCTTTGACGCCTTAAGAAAGGGTTGATTATTGCTCATCTTCAGTTCAAGTTCATGCAGCGATAATGCCATAGGTTTTGTTAAGAGCCTTCCTGTAACACCAGCGATAGCCTCTTCCGGGATGCCCATCACCGTCTGCAATTCCTTTAATGAATTTTGGAGATTACCTTCTGCGTTGTAAACGAGGTTCCTGGCCTTCGATAATTCCACTTCTGCCCTGAGGACGTTTGTGATAGCTACTTCACCTGCCTCAAGCCTGAGTTTCTCACTCTCATAAATACCTTTCGCAATTTCTTCTGTTTCCTTCGCTATGGCCAACGCTTCCTGATCCCCTATGACCTTATAAAACGCCTTCTTTGTATCGGCGATTATATTCAATAAAACGGCATCGCGTTCTAATTCGTTTTTTTCTTTTGATTTTTCGCTGATCTTGATTCCCAGTCCTCTCTTACCACCTGTGATGATAGGCTGAGTTATGGCCACAAGGTTTTGGCTTTGATTTAACCCAACCTCATCACCTGGGATTTCTTCAGCCAAAAGTTCCAGGACAGGATTCGGGTATAATCTTGACTGTCTTAATGCTCCCACGGCTGCATCTACCTGGTCCCTCGTCGATTGCAATTGCGGATTCTTTTCTATGGCAATGCTTATGGCCTCATCAAGAGAAATTTTTTTATTTGTCGATCGGTGTGCCTTATCATCACCGACTTTTCCAGAGAAATCGTTCCCTTGTACCATTGTCAAAAAGCACAGTAAATCAACCATTAGAGAAACTGTTATGACAGACAAAATGAATCTGTTTCCTTGAAGACGAGGTTTTACACTGAAATGTATATCCATAACGAAACCTTTCACGATAAACCAAGTATTGTATAGTTTTTTACCTCCCCGTATCCCCTCCTTGCGAAGGAGGGGATGGTCAATTTTGTTGCGACTTTATTACGCTATGACAGCTCACTCGGATTTTTTAAGTTAGATAAAATGAAAAATCCTGATACAATCAAGAAATCTAACCAGTAACCGCGACCCTTAGAGCCTGCCTGCGCGAGTCGAAGGATTATGCCGAGTTACGCAGGCTTCGTTGTGAGTCTTCGTCGTGAACTCAGACGAGCGCTCAGCCAAACGGTTAAAGCCCGTGGCTACTTAATTTTATCTATTTCGCGGATATTCCGGTTTTTCCGGTGACGAATTATTAAGTCGTTGCGAGATGTTTAAAGTTATAGAATGGATTACGCTACTAAACGCGGTGGATGATATATGACAGTTTGTAAAATGCTTTTTGAATGATTGAAATGGAGGGTTTTAAACCAGCTGGAGGGACTACTGAGAAATAGTGAGGAGTCTCGTAATAAACCCATGACTAGATTATGGGTACAAAGTACACAACAATGAGAGCAATGTTGACCACCCATCGGAATGGGCGAATCAGCATCATTCTGAGATAAAACAACCGATTCCTTTTCTGCACAATGCAACAAATCTTTTTCCACACACCCCAACAACAAACAATCGCCTGGTAATATGCACAAAAGAAACCATATTATCAAAATACTTTGAAGACCTTTTTTAAAGAAAATAGTTTTATACATGCGGAGAAACCGACGTTTACACTTTCATTTGAGCTTTAGTACCCTGTAAAAACTTCTTTTTTCGAAAAGTTTTTACACCCCCTTATGTCCCCCCTTTGCAAAGGGGGAAAAGAGAGGGGTCATTTGGTTGTGGTTTTGAAGCACTATTTTATTTTATGATAATTATCGGGTTACTATAAAAGCAAGCAGAAAATTATTTTTGATTTACTCTCCATAAGCCTGTCGGTATACTAGGTGCGTAAATTTTGCATAATTTAAGGAGAAAAAAATGTACATCTCGATTAAAAGTCGGCTCATTTTTTTACTCATTGTATTTACATTGTTGCCATTTGTTCTATTAAGGATTGTGGCCTATCCAAGGGTACAGGCGGATCTTCAGGAAGTACTTATCAGAAACCTTGATGGTATCGGGCATAAACAGGCAGATTTAGTAACGAATTGGATGTATGAAAGGATAAAGAATGTCAGTGTAATCGCAGAGAATCCCTTTATGACCAAATGTGCGGAGATTACCAAAGAAGACATAGATTATCCCGATATCGTCCATTACCTGGAGGTCGTGAAAAATAAGTATGGTTACACGGGTATTCTGGTAAGTGATAATAAAGGATTAGTAACAGTTGCAACGGCAGAAGAAGGCGTGGGAAACGATATTTCACAAATGGATTACTTCAAACGGGCGGTACAGGGTAATACTTTTGTGTCTGGTGTTATTCCATCAGAAATCCCGTTAACAAATGAATTTGGAGAAAAAGAACTGGGCAAGCCTACCATGTTTGTTTCAACGCCATTAAGAAACAAGTATGGGGTTGTAGTTGGTATTGTTGCCATTCGGGTAGATGTGAAGGCACTGAACGACTTAATGCTCAGTCTGAAATTAGGAAAGACAGGAGAAACGTATCTGGTGAACAAAGACGGATACATGCTGACGGAATCAAGGTTTGCCATGGATTTAAAAGATAGGGGGTTAATAAAAAGAAGGTGCGCATTGGAATTGAAGTTGGTTAACTGGGAAACTGGCGAATTAACCAATGGTGTGAAACAGTGTGTTAGCGGTAATAATGGGTTTGATGCAAAGGGCTATATAGATTACCGGGGTATAACGGTATTAGGCGTTTGGCGCTGGTTACCTGAGTTCAAGTGGGGACTCATAGCGGAAATAGACAAGGACGAAGGTTACGGACCAGCCTACAATCTCAATTACATTGTTAGTTCAGTGCTGATAATAATTGCGTTTCCTATAGTGATGATAGCATATTTTATTGGCAAAAAGACTTCGATACCCATCATCAAGCTGACTGAAGTAACGGAAAAAATTGCCTCGGGGGATTTAACACAACGGGTAGATATACAGAGGAAAGACGAGATTGGGATATTAGCAAAATCCTTTAATACCATGGCAAAATCCCTGGAAGAAAAGACGAAGGCATTAGCGGTTTCCGAAAAGCATTATAGAGAATTGTTTAATTCTGTAAAGGAGGGGATATACCAATCCGAACCGACAGTTGATGGGGTATTTATCAGTATAAACCAGGCAGGTGCTGAGATCCTCGGCTACAAGTCCCCGGAAGAGGTAATTGGGATGAAGGTAAAGGATATTTATGTGGATCCGGATGATCGCAGAAAGGTCGTTGAGAAGCTGACCAAAGAAGGAATATGGAAAAGTTTTACATCCTTATGCAAGAGAAAAAATGGGGAACTTTTTTACCTGGAACGGACATCAAATCTGGTTACCGATGAAAAGGGCAAACCTATCCGAATCGATGGGATATTCAGAGATATCACCGAACGGAAGAGATTGGAAATGGAGTTGCAGGAATCCGAACTTCATCATAGAGAGTTGCTGAAATCGTTAAAAGAGGGAATATATCAGTGTGAACCTACCCAAGATGGAGTGTTTACATGGATCAATCCGGCGGGGGCAGAGATGCTCGGTTACAGTTCACCCGAAGAAGTGATTGGAATACGGGTGAGGGATACCTATGTAAATCCTGATGATCGAAAAGAATTGCTTGAGACGTTGGAAAAGAAAGGGGTATGGAGAGACTTCATCTCGTATTGTAAAAGGAAAAATGGTGAGCGCTTCATTTCTGAAACGACATGTAATCTTGTGAGAGACGATAACGGTAAACCGATCAAGATCCTTGGTATATTCAGGGATATAACGGGAAAATAATTTTATATGCGGGGATTTCAATAGTAACGGATGGCACGGGCAAACAAGTTTGTCCGTGCTCAACCTGTGCAAAGAATGAGGGCTTTGAACATGTATTCAATCGACAAATATCATTTCAAGGAATTCAAGATTGCACCGGGACATCGGGCAAATTATGCCATCCTCTGTAACCCTGAGTTCAAAGAGAACCAGTGGGGCATGAAATACTCCCCTGCCAACAATTATTCAAGAGAATATAAGATACTTTCCCTCTTTTCACACCCTCAAATCCCCATCCGGTATGCAGAGGGAAATGCCGTTATGTATAAGGGAGGCAAATCGGTGCTCGTCCAAAATTACCTCATCATAACCCACTTTGAGGGAGAAGATGTCGTTGAATATTACAAGAAAAGAGGTTTGCCGGACCAACGTGAAATCGAACACGTGATTCGATATTTTTCCAGCGCCACATTACCCTTACAACACATGCATTCCAAAGGATACATTCATTCTGATATCAAACCAGGTCACCTCATTTTAAATCCCGACGCCGGTACGATGGCGTTGATAGACCTCGAATGCACGATCAAAATGGGGGAAATTATCTGTGGCATGAGCAAGGAATATGCATCACCAGAACAAAAACAGATGATTCGATTGCTACGCAACGGAGAAGACGAAAAGTCCGTACTGAAAAAGATCAGGATGAATGCCGCCTCGGACTTATATTCCGTCGGTTTGATCTTGTATCAGGTCGTAACGGGGAAACTATGGCAAGAGGCAAACATCATCCCGCAAGAAATCAACAAGGCTATCCCCGACAAGCTGAACAAGATTATTTTAGGACTCCTGGAGGAAAACCCCGATAACCGTATCCAGTCTGCAGAGGCGCTAAGGGCGGGACTGGAGGCAGTGTAGCTTTTAGTATAATGGAATAAATTGAAGGATTTGAAAATAGTGGACAATCCCCTGGCCCGAACAGGTCAGAAGTGTAAAATGGAAGATAGGGCGGGGTTACCCCGCCCCTACCTTCTCATTGAATTTTTACAAAAAATGTCAAAATTGTTTTTGAAAGCTACTACTAATTTCTATTTGTTACTATCTGTAATACATGGAAACATGGCAAATTCCGGTTATCTTTACCGTTGGCGTCGTAGCGGGATTTATCAATACCTTGGCGGGTGGTGGTTCTCTCCTTTCCTTGCCAATACTTATTTTCCTGGGTCTACCGACGGCTGTGGCAAATGGCACTAACCGACTGGCGATTATGGTTCAGAGTATTTTTGCGGTTGCTGGTTTTAAAAGGAAGGGTGTTTCGAATTTTAAGTTAAGCCTTCTTATGTCAGTACCCGCACTTATAGGAGCTATTGTTGGCGCTCAGCTTGCTGTAAATGTGCCCGATATCCTGTTCAAAAAAATACTGGCCATTATTATGTTATTCGTACTCGGAATTATCCTATGGAACCCTATTCGTAGGCGATATGGCAATGTCCCGTATAATGGAGGTGTGGCTAATTTAAACGGGAATCGTCGCATGGTTCTGATGATTATTTTCTTCTTTATTGGGATTTACGGCGGGTTCGTTCAGGCGGGTATTGGCTTTTTGATCATCGCGGTTCTAACCATGGTAGGGGGATTAAACCTTGTGGAGACCAATAGCCACAAGGTATTCATCGTCGGTATCAACGCACTATTCGCACTACTTGTGTTTGTTTTTCATAAGAAAATAAATTGGCCAATTGGCCTGGCTTTAGCAGCCGGTAACGGTCTTGGTGGATGGATCGGCAGTCATCTGGCGGTTACCAAAGGTGAACGTTTTATCCGATTGGTGCTTACTATTTGTGTTATTGCAATGGCCGCGAGGCTTTTGGTCCAAACATAGAGTAGATGCCAAAAAAATAATAAACAAAACCCGAAAGGATTTATCGTTTATGCAACAATCTGGTATTTTACATGACAAAACGATACCTCAAGCCTGAATTATTTATCCAAGAATGTGTTTTGATGAGTCTGGAGAATCTGGGTCTGGAATATATAGATATATACTACATCCATAATCCCGAATTACAACTATCAGAACTGTCGGCGAACGAATTTTACCACAGGCTTTCTAAGGCATTCGAGGTTCTGGAGGGTTTTGTACGGGATGGACGTATCCGCATGTACGGTATTGCAACATGGGATGAGTACCGCTTAGATGCGTACGATCCAAACAGACTTCCTGTCAACCAATCTGATATAAAGAGGATCCGTTTTGTCATTGTACATAACGTTTATTTTTATCTCCCCACTTTCCATAAGATACGTACTTACCTGCCACGATTTTTGCCTCTCGTTCCCATGCTTTCCACGAGGTCTTTATTGGGCACGGACAAACAAAGTTTGTCCGTGCCACCCTTTCCTTGTCTGCTATCAATTGAAACTCCATAACATTAAATTAGATTGGGCTTTAAAAGTCAAAACCCAACGACTCTTTTGTTATCCCGAACACATTCACTTTGTTCAGTGTAAACTCCGTGTGGAATTTTGACATTGTAAGATTTATCTTTGCGATAATGACAGGCAAGGATGCCTGCCCCATGAGGACAGCTTGTGTAGGGTGCGTCCTGCGCACCATCCATACGTTGGCTTGTTTTTGGTGCGTAGGACACACCCTACAACTGAGTAATCTGCGAAATCTGTAGTTCCAAATGTTTTTAATGGTCTGATGCTTCGCCTTGCTATGCATAGCGGCATAAGTTTACAACTGTCTGTCATCCCGGGCTTGACCCGGAATCCAGTATTTTTTCTGCATTCCCGCTTCCGCGGGAATGACCTAGCGCAGCTACGCCGCAACCAAAAAGATGAAGCAGGCAGAACACAGTTTGCAGTAGGCAAAAAGTGATACATTTCCATTACAAACTGCCAACTACCTACTGCTTACTGCCTACTTAAGCGGACAAATGGGCTAGTTACTAAAAAACTTACAAAAAAAAAGAAGTTTTTACAGAGTAATACTATAGAGCAGATATCCAAGCATTTATTGAGAAACTGAAAGCTGAAAACCGACAGCTGATTACTTACATCAACCCCATCTTCTTTTTCACTTCAACCATGGTGTTTTCTGCAATATCCTTGCATTTCCTTGCACCGGCATGTAATAGTTCCAGGAGATAACCCGGATCCTGAATCAATTGTTCGTACCTCAGACGAATGGGAGTTAAAGCCTCGATGATATTATCAGACAAGATCTTTTTGCATTCGATACAACCGATCTCTGCCGAGCGGCATACAACATTGATACGGTCAATCTGGTCTTTTCTGGAGAAGTGCTTATGCAAGGTGAAGAGATTACAGATATCAGGATTTCCAGCATCGGTACGCCTCTTCCTGCTCTCATCAGTTACCGCCGTGGAGAGTTTCTTCCAGATCGATTCAGGGGTTTCCACCAGCGAAATATAATTTCCCAGGCTCTTACTCATCTTGGTTTTGCCGTCGAGTCCCATAATCCGTGGGGCCTCAGAAAGGATTTCATTCGGTTCCGGGAATGTTTCTCCGTATCGCATATTAAACTTTCGGGTAATCTCCCTGGCCAGTTCGATGTGCTGTACCTGATCCTCGCCTACCGGTACGACCTCGCCTTTATAGAGCAAAATATCCGCTGCTTGCAAAACAGGATAAGTAAATAATCCCGCATTGATATTTTCCCGGTGCTGTTTCGACTTGTCTTTAAATTGGGTCATTCGTTCCAGATGTCCCATGGGAGTTACCGTGTTGAGTATCCAGGCAAGTTCTGTATGTTCGGGTACATAGGATTGGACAAAGATAATGCATCGTTCGGGATCAAGACCTGCAGAAATATTAACGGCTGCAGCATTGAGAATTCGCCTTTGCATTTCTTTCGGATCGTATTCAACGGTTATTGCATGGTAATCGACGATGCAGAAGATGCAGTTGTACTGATCGATCATCCGTACCCAATTCTTGATAGCCCCCAGGTAGTTGCCGATGTGAACATCCCCGCTGGGTTGAATTCCGCTAAACAACCGCTTTTTCATGAAATTTTACCTTAATTCTTCAATAATTTTATCAACGATTTAATTTTACAAAAAGTCAAAAATATAAACCGTTCAAACTACTTAATCTGCTTGAACCGCTTTTTTTATTCATCTGTGCAATCTGTGAAATCTGTGGTTGCCTTTACAAAACCTTTGGCAATATCTTTTTGATCCGCCGCGCTGCTTCCCTGGTATTTTTCGTACTGGGTACCAGGGCAAATCGTACGTAGCCCTCACCGGGATTTAACCCCGTTTCTGTCTTATCGCTAATCCATGCCCCTGGAGTTGCTACAATGGCAATATCAGGCGAAAGGAGTTTCCTGGCAAAGTCGACAGATGTCATGCCCTCCGGTACCTTTTGCCATAAATAAATCGTTGCCTCAGGGGTACAGTCGGGTAGTTTGATACGCCTAAATGCATCTACTAACAAATCCCTCTTGATCCTATATTCGACCCTCATTTTTTCCACATGGGTTTCGTCACTGAGGGCGGCAATGGCTCCGTCCTGGATAAACGTAGCAGTACCTGAATCTATATTTGTTTTTACCTTTTTAAATATATCGATAATCCGCTTATCGCCGGCTACCCAGCCAACCCGGTAGCACGTCATGGCGCTTCTCTTGGAGAAGGAATTGAAGACAATGACCCCTTCTTTTGTAATTTCCAGGATGCTATGTGGCGGTTCGTTAAAATAAATCTCACTATAGGCCTCATCCGAGGCAATGATTATATTGTATTTGTTGCCAAATTCTACAATTTCTTTTAAATATGATAAAGGTGCAACGGCCCCCGTGGGGCTGTTGGGATAGTTGATCCACATAATCTTTGCCTTCTTGCATACCTCTTCAGGTATTGACTGCAGATCGATCAGGAATTTATTTTCTGCAAGAAGTGGCACATAATAAGGAATCCCTTCGGCGAATAATGTACCACGTGTGTAAGGAGGGTAGCCGGGAGTAGGGATAATCACGTAATCGCCTGGATTGACGATCCCTTCCGGGAAATTGAATACCGCTTCTTTTGAACCGATGGTGGATGAAATCTCCGTGGCCGGATCCATCTGTACGCCAAACCTTTTCTGAATCCACTGCGCAACGGCCTGTCTGAATTCAGGCGCACCAATGTAACTCGGATAACCTGAAGACTTTCTGAGTGTTATTCCCTTTTGTGTTGCCTTGCGCACAATATCAGGGGTTGGCACCGTAGGGTCGCCAACGCCAAAATCAATGGGGGTAATCCCCTGCGTTTTTAATTTTTCAACTTCTTTATCTACTTCTGCAAAGGCATATGCGCCAATAGACATTAATCTCTTTGATGCCGTGATCTCCATAAATTATGTCCAATTCCTTTCGTATTTTATTTTTTCGATGGGTCAGTAACAATTGGTTTAACAGGGCTTTTTTTGGCGGTCATTTCCTTGATTTCTATTTCGAGCACATTTGTCTTATTCAGCATCGCATCTGTAAAGGGAATTTTGGGGTTTTGCGGTGCATACTTTTCGGCAAGTTTCTGGAGGGCGTAATTCTTCGCGTCGACTTCGGAAAGTATTTTTATATTGCCAAACACAATAACAGACCGATAAGCAACCGAAGAAGCGCAGGTAGGCTGCTTTACAATCACATTTTTGACTTCATCCACCTCAAAACATACATGCGGGTTAACTCTGATGTTTTCCAGCTTTCTTCCTTCATTTGCACAGTGAAGGAAGATTTTGGAGGTCTCTTTGTCGTAAGTAAAATTCATAGGCGTGATATAGGGAATTCCATTTGAGCATGTCCCCAACCTTCCCACCATAGACGTTAAAAGGATCTCCTCTATTTCGCTCTTATCCGTTATTGCTTTGTCTTTCCTTCTCACTATTTATATTTTTCTTCCAACTGCTTCTGCCACGGGTTTTAGTTCTTCCATGAGTTCTTCAAAGGACTCAAGAGTTATTGTTTGTGGTCCATCTACGAACGACTTCTCGGGATTCGGGTGTGTTTCAATTAACAGACCATCGGCACCCACTGCCACCGCGCCCTTGGACATGGGGTTCACAAGGCTTCTCTTCCCTGTTCCATGACTGGGATCAACAATGATAGGGAGATGTGTCATCTCCTTGAGTAGCGGCACAATACTCAGCGATAATGTAAACCGTGTATGTGTCTCAAAGGTTCGAATACCTCTTTCGCACAGAATGACATTGGGATTGTTTTGTGCCAGGATATATTCTGCGGCCAGGAGAAATTCTTCAATTGTGGCAGACATTCCACGCTTTAAAATCACTGGTTTGCCCGATTCACCCACCGCACGCAGGAGTAAAAAATTCTGCATGTTACGGGTTCCAATTTGCAATATATCAGAATATTTGCTTACTAATTTTACGTGTTCCGGAGTAAGCACCTCCGTTACGATAGGCAGACCTGACGCTTCACGGGCATGTGCCAGATGGACGAGGCCTTCTTCCATAAGGCCTTGGAAAGTATAGGGGTTACTTCTGGGTTTGAATGCGCCACCCCGCAATGCCGTTGCACCTGCATCTCTGACCCTTTTGGCGATTTCAACTATCTGTTCTTTACTTTCAATAGCGCATGGTCCGGCAATAACAGAGACCTCTTCAGCGCCAATTTTTTTACCATTCTTCAGATGAACGATCGTTCTAAAATCTTTTCCTTCTTTGCTTGCCAGTTTATAAGGTGCAAGAATTGGGACGGATTTCTCCACACCTGGCATTACGTCCCAAAAATCAGCAGGTAATACCCGTTCGTCCCCGATAACCGCAATTACGTTTCGGTTCGTTCCCTGTAATAAAACCCCCTTTAAGCCGGCCTTTTCTATACTTTCAAGGACATGATTTATATCCTTTTTTGTCGATTCGGCCTTCATTACAATAATCATGAGCTACACCTCCACCAAATTTTGTGGACAAAAAAAAGCCCTAAAACCAATGGTTTTAGGGCAATATATTAACATCTTATCAAATTAATATCGAACCCTAATAACCCCCTCGTTTATAATAATATCTAAAATAATAAAATACCCAATAAAATTTGTAATATCTTAAATTATTTCCGGGGATATTCATAATCGAATCTTATAAATAAAAGGAATTACTATAGCTCAAATTTTACATAACACAGTTTTATTGTCAAGTGTAATTTTATTAATGCCTTATCCTTGTAAGTTTTACGTTGAAAATCTGAATGCCTTGGTATATTGTTTGATTCGATTCTTTCATGTGTTGTTCGTGCACATTCAAAATAGGATTGAGAAAATTTGAAAAAAAGCCTCCATATTTTTTGCTTATTGCTGCCTTTCCTTATTTCAATTATTGTTTATCTGAATTGTTTGCAAAACTCCTTTGTTTACGACGACGAGTCTACGATAATCAATAATTACTTCATACGGCATTGGAGTAATTTCCCGAATCTTTTTACCAGTAAGTACTTTGTCCTTTCTGCAGAACTAACATATCGCCCTGTAGTGACCTTGTCGTATTTCATTGATTATACCTTTTGGCATTTGAATCCATTGGGGTATCATCTTACCAATATGCTCCTCCACGCTATGAATAGCACCCTTTTCTTTATTTTTGCCTTTCGGGTATTGAAAAAAAGATCGATGGCTTTGGTTGCTGCCCTCTTTTTTTCATCCTTTCCTGTTTTTTCTGAAGCGGTCAATGCCATTGGTTTTCGGGAAGACCTCATGGCATTTCTGTTTCTGGTCCTGGCTTTCATTTTTTATTTGAAGGCAGGGTCTACTCATTTTCAAGGTAGACGTAACGCTTTTTCATCTATTTACAAACACGCCGATTCAAAAAGTATTTGTGACACCACCCCTTTGTCCCCTCCTTCGCAAAGAGGGGAAGTTATAAAATCACAAAAGGTTCCTTTTGACGTGGAACAATTACAAAAAACTGGGCAAGTAAGATATATCCTGTATTATTCTCTATCACTGATTTGTTATTTTTTGAGCCTCTTTTCCAAAGAGATGGCAATTACTCTTCCCATATTGATAGTCTTGTCCGACTTGATTTTTCAAGGCCTTTTATTAAGAATTAATAATCCCCTCTTATCTCACTTTATGAAAGGGGGCGAACGGTGGGTTAGGTTTTCATATCTCAAATCAAAAATTTTCCATTATTATTTGGGATATTTTTTTGTTACTGTTTTTTATGTCTTAACCCGTTTTTACTTTCTCCATAATCCACAGGAATCACATATCCCTTATCCACAGGGTAGTCTTTTCGTCAACTTCCTGACCATGACCCATGTGCTGGCCTATTACGTAAAACTCCTCTTGCTACCTTTTAAACTGAATGCCGATTATGTTGTCCCTTTTCCTGCATCGCCTGTAAATGTCTCATTTTGGTTGTCCCTCTTACTTTTTATAGCGACAGGTATGTTTACATTTCGGCTACGGTCACGGCATAAGCACATCTTCTTTTTTATCCTATGGTTCTTTGTTACACTCATCCCTGTGACGAATATAGTTCCATTGGGAAATATCATGGCGGAACGTTATTTATATATACCGGGTGCCGGTTTTTGCATGATTGTCGCTAGTTTGCTATTGTTATCAAAAAGGCAAATTCAACTCTGCACAGAACCCTCCCTTACTTTCCCCCTTTTGCAATGGGAGGATGAAGGGGTGGTAAAAAAGGATGTTTTTGCAGGGCGTATTATAGCTTCATATCCGCCGTTATCTGGTTTCTTCATTTTTGTATTGTTCTTTATTCTGATGGGGAATGCCTGCCTGACTTTAAGGAGAAACAATGACTGGAAGGATGGGTTACAATTATGGTCAAAGACGATTCTCACCTCACCGAACAGTTTCAGGGCGCACATTAACCTGGGGAACGCTTATGAAAAAAAAGGGCTCAACAATGCAGCCTTTGAAGAATACCAAAAGGCATTATCCATTGATCCAAACGATGCTGATGTCTATAATAACCTTGGCATCTATTATAACAAGATGAACCTTTTTGACGATGCCATCCAGCACTTCACAAAATGCTTGAATATAAATCCACGGCATGCACGGGCGTATAATAATCTGGGTGTTGTTTTGACGAGAAAAAGACGGTTGGATGATGCAATTCAGGCATTCAAGCAGGCCATTTCCATGAATCCGCTGTACCCCGATGCCCATAATAACCTGGGTATAGCTTATTATAGAAAAGGCCTGATGGAGGATGCCGAACGTGAGTTTAAATTAACCATCGACATAGAACCTTACCACGCGGAGGCGCATAACGATCTCGGAATTTTGTATACCGATAAACATCTATACGATGATGCCATTTACGAGTTTGAGACGGCCACACGAATAAAACCTGACTATGCAAATGCCCACATGAATTTGGGTGCAGTTATTCTCAGGCACAGGAAGGAGAAAGATAGGGCCTTGTTTCACCTGAAAGAGAGCATAAAAATAGACCCACGGCAGGAACAGGAGGCTGGAATAAAAAAGCTTATACAGCAATTGGAAAATACTGCCAGATGAATTAAAAAAGTTAAAGTTATTGTTTAGCAAGGCTGTTAAGAATATCGATGCCGCGCTTGAGGGTCTCTTCTGAGGCGGCATAAGAGATTCGGAAATGGGTATGGCGTTCGGAGAAGACGCTACCGGGGATAATGAGGAGGTTCTTCTGGATGGCAGCTGTCACGAACTCTTCATCGGTGCCCCATGGTACCTGTGGAAAAAGGTAAAATGCACCGCCGGGTTTCACCATGTGATATCTGTCCTTTAACCCATCATACATCCTGTCTCTTTTCTTTTTGTAGCTTGAAATGTATTTGCTCAGGTCTGTGTCTAAGGATTTTGCCACGGCATACTGGGCCGGAGAAGGTGCACACACGAACGTGTACTGCTGCAGTTTGATCATCTCACTGATGATATCGGCAGGTCCAGCTGCATAGCCCATCCGCCAGCCTGTCATGGCAAACGATTTTGAAAAACCGTCCAGGATGAGCGTCTTTTCATAATACCGGCCGATGCTGTCAAACTCGTGATTGTAATCGTAATCATGATATATTTCGTCAGAAATGATGAGAATATTGTGCTTTCTTGCCAGCCCTGCAATATCTTTCAGTTCCTGAGTGGTACACATAGCACCTGTTGGGTTTGCAGGGCTGTTGATAACCAGTATCGTTGTTTTTTTGGTAATGTGGGGCTGGATGCGTGCAGCCGTCAGTTTAAAGTCCGGGTAAGTATCAATGAATACAGGTTTGCCTCCGCAGAAGTTGGCCAGATGTTTATAACTCACAAAGGCGGGGTCCGGTATGAGTACCTCATCTTCGGGGTTGATCAGAACCATGAAAGCCAGTGTCAACGCTCCGGAAACACCAGAAGTGATCATAATGTCTTCAGCATTTACTCCGCGTTCTTTCTGAAGCCGTTTGAGTAAATTATTCCGAAGTTCTGGTATGCCTTGTGTGACGGTATATTTATTGGTGCCGTCCTTAATGGCCTTAATGACCTCGGTTTTAATCCCCTCAGGAACGTCAAAATCCGGCTGACCTATACTCAGGTTCACCGGATTTTGCATTTTTTGTGCCAGATCAAAGACCTTTCGAATCCCCGAGGAGTCGATTTTCGACATCCTGTGGGCGATCATTATTTCTTGGCCTTTTCTTTAGCAGCTGGCGCTGTTGCTGATGCGCCTGCTTCTTTTGATGTTGCTGCTGGGACAGCCTCTGTGGCCTCCGCCTTAGCAGCCTTTTTCTCTGATTTTGACTTACGTTTCAACTTAACAGTTTTTACCTTGGGAATACCAAAGACAGACATTGTTGGATCCCATTTTCCTTCTCCCTTAAGTATTTTGATGCGCTCTATCCTTGTAAATACATTCCTGGGCCTCACCAATTTACCCTTTGTTTTCAAGCTTTTGTCAACACTCATCTTTTCCTCCTCAATTTTATCTCATACGTATGGGATAACACCCCTCAAATTGTTTTCTATTTTCATATTTAAATTCAGCAATTGCCTTTTGTGCATTGATCAAAGCGTCATTATCACTTGCTTCAAATTCACCTACACAAATAAAAATTTCCTTACCAGTATTTACAATGAATGTGTCATAACCTAAGTTATTCTGGATAGTTCCTGCGATTTCTTTTGCCCTTTCAATATTATCTTTGGTATTTTTATATGAGATTACACGTAATGTCCATTTATCTTTAATAGCAGGTTCTTTAATAGTGGGTACTTTCATGATTGGTTTTTGTTGTTCAATTTGCTTTTCTGATTTTACCGGAGCCGACTTGCTTGAGGCCTTTTGTGGCGGCACCTCTGCAGGTTCTTGTGGTCCAAAGACGGTCTTTTTGGGTCCTTGAGGCTCTATTGTTTCCAGCCACTCTTCCGCCTCACTCGTTATACCCTTGTTATATCCAACTTTGTGTCCAATAAAAAAACACGCAATAGATAAGAATGTTGCCGCTATGGCGCCAATAATAAGGGTCTCTTGCCTGAGTACTACCTCGTCCTTTCGTAAAATCCGTTCGTGTTTTGAAGGAGGAGGGATTGGAGGAGATTCTCCCGGTTTTTCTTTTAGAATAGCATTTTCTGAACTTGTTTTCTTGATCCATCCCAAGGGGTCTGCTCGATTTGGTTTGATAACCGCTTTTTCCTCCTCAATGAGGGATTTGTGTTGAGGACTTATCTCCGGTGCCCATGTTTGAGATTTGATTTCGTCCTTTTGGGTATCCTGTATCTTCTGTGGTGGTTTAAATATCTCAAAAAACTCCCTTGAATCACTTCCTTTGGTCATAAATTTTCCGCTCCATACTTAGGATAATTTATTGAATTCGTAAGAATTTAATAGAATGGGAGTTATACCAATAATCCATTTTCTGTTGAATTTTATAACAGATATACGATAAAGTCAAGCGATTTATATCTTTAAAACATAACACGTTGACAGCCGTTTAAATTGTGATATACTGAAACCGTTTAAATTCTTAAAAAGCCCTCAACAAAAGGCGGTATAACGAATAATTTAACTGAGGCTATACTGCTCTCTCTCTATGCCAATAACCACCAAAGAAAAGATCGAACGGCTTCGTGACATAATCCGATACCACGACCGGAAGTATTATGTAGAGAACAATCCCGAGATCACTGATTACGAATACGACCAACTCGTAAAGGAATTGCAACAGCTTGAAAAGGTGCATCCAGAGTTTATTACGCCAGATTCACCTACTCAGCGGGTTGGGGGAGAACCCCTTACCCAATTTCCCACTGTAGAGCATAAGATCCCTATGCTGAGTATCGATAATACGTACTCAGAGAAAGAGTTAAAGGAATTTGACCAGCGTATAAAACGCATGGCGGGAATCGATACTCATAAGGATATTGAATATGTTGTTGAATTAAAGATTGACGGTGTTGCCGTTACCCTCTGGTATGAAAACGGCCTGTTTGCGCGGGGGGCCACAAGGGGGGATGGTTTTAAGGGAGATGATGTAACTGCAAACCTCAGAACGGTTCGGCAGATTCCTTTGAAATTAGAGCCAGCGGATAAAAAACAGAAAATTCCATCTGTTCTGGAAATCAGGGGAGAAATCTACCTGTCGAATAAAGAATTTCAGAGACTTAATGAAGAAAGGGAAGAAGAGGGTGAACCTCAATTTGCCAACCCCAGGAATGCTGCTGCTGGTTCCCTCAAACTGCTTGACCCGCGCATTACCGCAAAAAGGAATTTACGCATCTTTACCTATGCAATTGGTTATTATGAGGATTTGGAGCTTAAGACCCATATCCAATGCCTTGAACTTCTCCGGGTTTTTGGTTTACCGGTAAATCCTCATACCCGGTTGTGCAAAAACATTGAGGCGGTAATTCAATACTGTAATGAATGGGATAAACGCCGCAGGGAACTAGACTACATGGTTGACGGGATGGTAATAAAGATTAATTCGCTTGCCCTTCATGACCAACTGGGGTCTACGAGTAAGGCACCGCGCTGGGTGATTTCCTATAAATATCAACCTGAACAGGCCGTTACAAAGATTGAAGAGATTGTTGTACAGGTTGGAAAGACCGGTACCATAACACCGGTTGCCAATCTTATTCCGGTATTACTCTCTGGCACCACCGTTAGCCGTGCCACGCTTCATAATTTCGATGAAATACGGCGGAAGGATATTCGGGTGGGAGACCATGTCATAGTTCAAAAGGCAGGCGAGATTATTCCACAAGTCGTATCGGTCTTAAAAGAAAAACGAGACGGGACTGAAAGAATCTTTAAAGAACCCGCGACTTGTCCGGAATGCAAAGGTACTGTAGTCAGAGACGGTGTATATTTGCGATGCCATAATCCCCTTTGTATGTCACAGGCGAAAAGACGCATCCAGTATTTTGCAAGCCGGGATGCCATGGATATAGAAGGATTAGGTCCTGCGCTTATTGAACAATTGGTTGACAAGGGTTTGGTAAAAGATTATGCTGACATTTACTATCTCAAGTATGACGATCTGGTAAATCTGGAGCGTATGGGTGAAAAGTCTTCTTCAAACCTGATTCGAGCCATAGAAGAGAGTAAACATCGGGATTTAGATCGCCTGATCTGTGCCATGGGAATAGGAAATGTAGGTTCTCATACGGCAGAAGTTCTGGCGAATTACTTTGATAGTCTGGATAAATTGGCAAATGCGAGTCAGGAAGAGCTGGAAGAGATTTACGAAATTGGACCGGTTGTTGCCCATAGTATTGTTGAGTTTTTCCAGAACAAATACACACAGGAAATCATCAAAAAACTTAAAGCTGCGGGGGTTAATACAAAAAAAACAGCAACTCCAAAACTCGTAAAAAATCCCAAAGTTTCCGGTAAATCTTTTGTCATTACTGGTACATTACAAAAATACTCCCGCAAAGAAGCTGAGACACTCATTAAGAATCTGGGAGGACGGGTACTATCCAGCGTGAGTAAAAAGACAGATTATCTTGTCGCGGGTGAAGACCCGGGTTCCAAGCTGGACAAAGCCAGAGAATTGAACGTCCGTATCCTTGATGAAAAGGATTTTGAGGAAATGATAAAATGATAAAATCGATTAAAAACTATCGATCGTGTAAATTGCATAGAATGTATAAGGAGTAAGCTATCAGGCATCAGCTATCAGAAATCGGGTGGAGCTAAATGCTCATAGCTGAATGCTTACAAAAAGGTGATTGTTTTTAGAACTTGATTTAAAATTCAAAGGAATAATCCAAATGGAAAAATTGATAAAAAATGCCCTAAAATCAGCAAAAGCTGACTACGTTGAAATAAGAGTACAGGAAGGCGTTACTACAGGTATTACCTATGTTGGGAAAGAACTTGAGAGTATTGGTGAAAATAATACCTTCGGCGGGTGTGTCAGGGCATTGATGAAAGGCGGCTGGGGATTTGTTGCCTTTAATGACATCACGCATCTTCCAAGATACGTAGAAATGGCCTGTGAACAGGCACGGTTTGTTGGTAATGCAGAAAGTCAACTTGCTCCGATACCTGTAATACACGACCAGGTAAAAACAAAGGTAGAAATTGACCCCGCTGATATCTCTTTAACGGACAAACAGGCTATTTGTAATAAATACAATAACATAATCCTTTCCTCGAAGCAGATACAGACCTCCAATGTACGTTACGTGGATTCCCGTGGGACAGTATATTTTGCCAGCACGGAGGGTAGTTTTATTGTGCAGGAAACCATTTTTTGTGGGATTTCACTTCTTGCCATGGCAAGGGACGGGATGAATGTGCAACAGGCCTATCATTCTGTGGGTGATTTACGGGGTTTCAGCAATGTTCAGAATATGGAGCACAAGTGCGAAGAAATCACGAAACGTGCGGTTGACCTGCTCTCAGCAAAGCCGGTGAGGGGGGGTAAATATACCGTTATCGTTGATCCAAAACTTTGTGGTGTCTTTGTCCATGAGGCCTTTGGACATCTCAGCGAGGCCGATTTTATCTATGAAAACAAAAAACTTCGGGAAATCATGGTTCTTGGGAAACGCTTTGGGATCGATGCACTTTCCATTGTGGATGATGGCTCACTGATCGGTGAAGCAGGGTACAATAAATATGATAATGAAGGTACCCCCACGCAAAAAACCTATCTCATTAAAAATGGTATTTTGACAAGCAGGCTCCATTCGAGGGAAACAGCAGCCAAGATGAACGAAAAACCAACAGGTAATGCGCGGGCTATAGGTTATGCCCATGCTCCCATTGTACGCATGACCAATACCTATATGGAACCCCATGATTACACCTTTCAGAAAATGCTCTCCGAAGTTGATAACGGCATTTATGCCATTGGCGCCCTGGGCGGACAGACCAACATGGAAATGTTTACCTTTAGTGCCGAAGAGGCTTTCATGATACGGAATGGGAAGATACAGGAAAAGATACGGGATGTTGTTCTCACGGGAAATGTGTTTGAAACGCTTATGAATATCGATGCCATTGGAAACGATCTCCAGATACATGGAGGTCTGGGAGGGTGCGGCAAGGGTGGGCAATCACCGCTCCGTGTCAGTGACGGTGGTCCTCATGTCCGTATAAGAAATGTCGTTATTGGTGGTCGATGATATGGAAATTTTAGAATTACTCACATTCGCCAAAAAAGAGAACGCCTCTGATATTCACATAAGTTCCGGGGAACCCCCCATGATCCGTATCCATGGGGATATCAGAAAAATTGATGTTCCACCGTTGAATAAAGAAGAAGTGCATAAGATACTCTATGATATTCTCAATGATCAGCAAAGAAAGGCGTATGAAGAACATCATGAGCTGGATTTTGCTATTGCGTTGGGTGATGCCGGACGGTTCAGGGTAAATGCATTCCTGCAAAGCAGGGGAGAATCTATCGTATTCAGGACGATACCAACGATTATTCCAACCCTGGAACAGCTTAATATGCCAAAGATTGTAGGCGAGTTAACAAAAAAAAATAAGGGACTTATACTTGTAACGGGTCCTACGGGATGCGGCAAATCAACCACGCTGGCAGCGATGATTGACCTTATCAACCGTGAGGAAAGATGCCATGTCCTCACGATCGAGGATCCCATTGAATTTGTGCATCAGTCTAAAAATAGTCTTATTAGCCAAAGGGAGTTAGGACCGCATACCCACAGTTTTGCCAACGCCCTGCGCTCGGCCTTGCGGGAAGACCCTGACGTGATCCTTGTGGGTGAGATGAGAGATCTGGAAACCATTTCTCTGGCGCTTACAGCAGCCGAGACGGGCCACCTGGTTTTTGGTACATTACATACATCCAGCGCACCCAAAACAGTCGATAGGGTAATTGACGTATTCCCGCCAGAGCAACAGGCACAGGTACGTACGATGTTTTCTGAGTCTATCCAGGCTGTACTCACCCAGCAACTCTTAAAGCGAAAAGACGGGAAAGGACGTGTTGCGGCACTGGAGATCATGATTGGTACACCGGCAGTAAGAAATCTCATCAGGGAAAATAAGATTGCCCAGATACCGTCGTCTTTACAAACGGGACGGCAATACGGTATGCAGACCATGGACCAGGCCTTGATCGAACTCTGCCAGAAGGATGTGGTTGCCAGAGAGTCAATCGAAAATCTGGTGAGCAGTCCAAGTGTTCTGAGTGGTCTTAAATAATACTATAAGCGGGAATGAGGTATTTAATGCGGTAGAAGAGAAGCTTGACAGACTTGAACGGGCGCTGGAAGAGTTTGTTACTAACGTTGGTATAGAGTTCAATAAACTTTACAACAAGTTCAGGGATTTTTTCCCCGATTATAAGGGGAAGAAAGTCGTAGGTATACTGGCGAGTCTCTCTGTTGATGAAAGTGTGATCAGGTATGCAGAAAGTGCAGGATTTTTCGTGCTTACTGTGGGTGATAAGTTAATGGAGGTCAAGAACTCAAAAGGATTTAAGCCAAAAGAGTGGTGAAAAAGGCAATAGTTTATGGAAATAAAAGAACTCTTACTGGAAATGGTACGACAGGATGCCTCGGATGTTTATATTACCGTCGACCTTCCACCCATATACCGCAGAGAGGGTACGAATTTCCCTTTTGGCACAAAGAAGTTAACCGCAGAAGATACTCGTTTGCTTGCGGAAAAGCTTATGAACGAGAAGCAGAGGAAAGATTTTTATGAAAAGATGGAAATGAACCTTGCACTATATTACCCGGAACTGGGGCGTTTCCGTGTAAATATCTTCTTCCAGCAAAGGAATATCGGCATTGTGGTACGACAGATAAAAATCAATATCAAGACCATCGATGATTTAGCCCTTCCCCGGATTCTTAAAGATATAGCAATGACAAAAAGAGGGTTGGTGCTTGTCGTAGGCGCGACAGGTTCCGGGAAATCAACCACCCTGGCGGCAATGATTGATTACAGAAACACCAATGACTCCGGGCATATTATTACGGTGGAAGACCCCATCGAGTTTGTGCATCGGCACAAGAAATCCGTTATTACACAAAGGGAGGTTGGTATGGACACCCTGTCATTTGCTGATGCATTGAAAAATACCCTGCGACAGGCCCCTGACGTGATTCTCATCGGTGAGATCCGCGATACGGAAACTATGGAATCGGCCATTACGTTTGCCGAAACGGGGCATCTCTGCCTGGGGACGCTCCACGCCAACAATGCCAATCAGGCAATAGAACGCATCATAAATTTTTTCCCACCGGAACGTCACGAACAAATTTATTTGCTGCTCTCTCTGAATCTGCGCTCTATTATTTCTCAAAGGTTGGTGCCGGCAAAGGACGGAAAACGGGTTGCATCCTTCGAAATATTGCTGGATACCCCTAGAGTAAAAGACCTTATCCTCAAGAAACAGGTTGAATTGTTAAAAGAGACGATGTCAAGAGGAACACAGGAAGGTATGTTAACCTTTGATCAATCTTTGTTTAACCTTTATAAAGGTGGCAAGATCAGCTACGAAAATGCTATTGCATATGCTGATAGCGCCAATGATCTGCGTTTGCGCATAAAGGCAGAAGGAATAGGCGAAGCGAAAGAAGATAAAATCGCAAGTTTTAAATTAATGCAATGATATGAGGTTAAATATATGAATAAAATTGAAGAGAAAGTATTGGAACTGGCTTTGAAACATACTCCTTCTGTAGAGGTTCTTTACGACGAAGGTGAGTCACGGTCGGTGAGTTTTGAAAATAATAAGCTAAAATACGTAAATACAAAATCTATCCGTGGAATCGGACTCCGTGTAATAAAAGAGGGGAGGATCGGATTCTCCAGTACTACCGATTTCAGGAAACCCGAGAAACTGGTTGCCAATGCCATAGAGAGTGCAAAATTTGGCCAGATTGCCGCCTTTGAATTCCCTTCCAAAAATAACTTTCCAAAGATTGCAGTCTTTGACCAACAGGTCATTGACTATCCTATTCACAGATGTGTAGATATTGGAAAAGAGGCCATCGAGAAGGCATTATCGGTAAATTCTAGCTATGAATGTAGTGTTAGCATTGGAAAAGGTCATGGAATGCGAAGGCTTATCAATTCAAAGGGACTGGATATTTCCATTGCCTCCACGTCATTTGGCTTGGGCATAGAAATATTAGAGGTGAAAGGGCAAAGTTTGCTCTGGATTGGAGAGGGGGAAAGTTCAAAAGGTCTCGTTACCGACCTCAATAAACATGTTGATAAGGCATTAAGAGGTTTAAAACTTGCGCAAAAGGAACTGAAACTAAAAACAGGGGCTTATCCTGTAGTGGTTACAGCGAAGGCCATGGGGAACTTGCTTGCAACCTTTGAAACCGGTTGCAACGGGAAACTGGTACAAAAAGGTGCCTCACCTCTTACCAATAGATTGGGAGAAAAGATCCTCGATGAACGGGTTAGCATTTATGACGACGCTACGATCGATATGGCCGATGCCAGCTATCCGTGGGACGGGGAAGGTATACCATCGCAGCGTACCCCATTGTTTGAAAGAGGTGTTTTAAAAAATTATCTCTTTGACTTGCAAACGGCTGGAATAATGAAAACAAAGTCCACCGGAAACGGGAATAGAGTTTTTTCTTCACAGCCTTCTCCAGGAAATTCAAATGTTACAGTTGAACCTGGCAATATGCCGTTCGAGGCCATGATAAAAGATATCAAATACGGTGTGTTGGTGGATCAGGTGTTGGGGGGAGGTCAGAGCAATATCCTTGCAGGTGAGTTTTCTGTTAATATTGACCTTGGATACCTGATTGAGAACGGAGAAATTGTAGGCAGAGTAAAAGACTGCATGATAGCGGGAAATGCCTTTGACGTATTTAATAACATTGTAGCGATCGGTGATAAGGCTGAATGGCACGGTTCAATAAAAGTACCGCCGTTTTATTTCAGGGCAATGAATATTGCCGGAAATGCTGACTAATATTGTGTATTGAATACGGTGTAATAGATAAAAATAGAGATGTTATGTGGTTGGCTCAAATGAGAAAAAGTTATGAAACAAGCACTTTCTAAAAAGTGGAATTTACTCACACTTGCGCTTTTGTTTTATGTTTTTTTCCTCCTTTTAACGCCGTTTGATCGGTTTAATGAAAAAATTCCTGAAAATTTCCATAAAGGTTTTTTTTCA